>NZ_JAYGHG010000001.1:222065-373111 GCF_034931085.1 Nodularia harveyana UHCC-0300
TCAGATTTAGCTGGGGAAATGGAAGCCGCCGCAGCTAGTTTGTGGTCTGACCCAGACGATGATCACAATACACCAGAATCAAGTATTGCTGAAGAATCAGATTTAGCTGGGGAAATGGAAGCCGCCGTAGCTAGTTTGTGGTCTGACCCAGAAGATAATCACAATACACCAGAATCAAGTATTGCTGAAGAATCAGATTTAGCTGGAGAAATGGAAGCCGCAGCTAGTTTGTGGTCTGACCCAGACGATGATCACAATACACCAGAATCAGGTATTGCTGATGAGGGGATCTTGCATCCGTGGGATGATCAGGAGACAACTACACCGCCCCCACTCCCAGATATTACGGAAGATATTTTAAATAATGTCGCGGATGCAGCCGAACCTATCCCAGATGAAATAGTGTCTTCTCCGCCAGAAGAAAAAGATATTTTTGCAGATAATGTCGCTTTTTTAGAGAAAAGTAGCGAAGAATCTCAGACTAATACACGAACCCCAGAGATTGATCTAGATGGGGAATGCAGTATTGTTCTCCATCCCAGAAATGCAGAATGGGCTTACGTGACTTGGTATATTGAGGAAAGTTGTCAGAAAATACTACAAAATAATGGCATTTCTCAATTATATCTGCGGTTGTATGATGTCACAGATATAGACTTGAGTTATCAAACTCGTCAACTATTACAGCAGTATGAATTAAATTCAGAAATAGAACGTTATATCCCTATTCCTCAGTCTGATCGTGATTATGTAGCGGAAATAGGTTATGTCACCACAGGCGAACGCTGGGTAACAATTGCGGCTTCTTCAAGGGTTCGAGTCTTTGCTACACCCCAGGAAGATACGACAGTAGACCCGATCAATCTGGATGGGGAACGCAGTATTTCTCTCCAACCCCGGAATGCAGAATGGGCTTATGTAACTTGGTATATTGAGGAAAGTTGTCAGAAAATATTACAAAATAATAGCATTTCTCAACTATATCTGCGGTTGTATGATGTCACAGATATAGACTTGAGTTATCAAACTCCCCAACTATTACAGCAGTATGAATTAGAGCCAGGAATAGAAGAGAAATATATTAGTATTCCCCAAAGCGATCGTGATTATATCACGGAAATCGGTTATGTCATCCCAGGCGAACGCTGGGTAATAATTGCCCGTTCTCCCAGAGTCAGGGTCTTTGCTACATCGCTAGGAGACACCACTGCTAGCCCCCTGATTAATCTTGATGGGGAGCAAAGTATTGTTCTTAAACCTCGGAACGCAGAATGGGCTTATGCAACTTGGTATCTTGATCAAAATTGTCAGGAAACCTTGGAAAATAATGGCATTTCTCAATTAGGGCTGCGGTTGTATGATGTCACAGATATAGACTTGAGCTATCAGACTCCCCAAGTGGTTCAGGAGTATCAACTAGAGCCAAGAATAGAAGAGAAATATATTGGTATTCCTCAAAGCGATCATGATTATATCGCGGAAATCGGTTATATCACCATAGGCGAACGCTGGGTAAGAATTGCCCGTTCTAATCGAATTCGCGTCTTTAGTACACCCCTCAAAGACACCACAGCAGAAAATCTAGACCTAGAAGAAACCACATTTATCGAGTTACCCCAGACAAATCATCCGAGTAATGTGGTATTGAAATCTCGCACACCTAAATGGGCTTATGCAACTTGGTATATTTCCATAACCGACAAGCAAATACTCGAAAAGAAGAACATCTCCCGACTATATCTGCGGTTGTATAATGTCACAGATATAGACTTGAGTTATCAGACTCCGCAACTAGTACAGCAGTATGAATGCGACGACATCACACGCGATCGCTATGTAGCAATTTCCGCCACAGATCAAGACTACATGGCCGAACTTGGATATATGAATGAAGCCAATAGCTGGGAGATGATCAGCCGTTCAGAAACAATTAGAGTCTTCAACCGCCCTCAAACAGACTTTTGGTTTGTCGCAGATGCTGAATTAATTATCCACGGATCAACAGAACCGGGTGCAACAGTCAATGTTGCGGGGAAACCCATCAAAATTAAATCAGATGGTACTTTCCACCTGCGAATTCCCTTCTCCGACAACTCCATTAACTATGTGATGACAGCCATTGCAGCTAATGGAGAAGACAGTCAAAGCATCCACAAGCAATTTTCTCAGGAAAATTCCGCAGAGTAGGGAGTGTGGGGAGTGTGGGAGGTGTGGGGAGTGTGGGGGGTGTGGGGAGTGTGGGAGTAGAACTTCTTTCTTTCTTTCTTTCTTTCTTTGTGTACTTTGCGTCCTTTGTGGTTCGATAATTCCGCGCTAATCAAGAATTGGGATTATTTACAAACTTTTGTACACCCTCAATTAACTGGTCTAGTTCTGATTCTAAAGTTAAGTAATGGACAGTCGCACGGATACAATCAGGGTCAGCAATTGTTCGGGTTAATATTTTTTGGGTTTCTAAGAATTGCACTAACTGGAAATGCACTCCGGGTTGTGAATGGGTGAGTTGAAAGGAAACTATCCCGCTTTCTGGTGGAGAGGTTCGCAGACATTTGACATTGGGTAGCTGTGATAATTTTCGCCACAGATATTCACTGTTACGGCAGATTTGCTGATAACGTTGTTCTGGGGTTCCCCATTGCTGATGAATGGCGATCGCCTGAGTTAAACCAACATATAATGAAGTCCCGGAGGTTGATACCTCATATCTTCTACCATCGGGTTGCCATTTCACAGGTTGACTGTGACTATCCACAACCACACCACGCAAGCCAATAAATGTCGGTTGTAATTTTTCTCTCGCTGCGGGACTGACATATAAACCACCCACACCCGCCGGACCACATAACCATTTGTGACCTGTAAAGGCGTAAAAATCTGCCCCCAATGCCGTTAAATTTAAGGGTAATAAACCCACAGATTGGGCAGCATCGACTAATACTAAGGAATTATTCTTTTTGCATACTTCTACTATTTTGTCAATAGGTAAAACTTGTCCGGTGTTCCAGAAGACATGACTTAAAATTACTAGACGAGTTTGGGGGCGTAAGTTTTCCGCAATGACTGTTACAGGATCGCCGGCGTTCAAAGTTTCCTTGAGGGGACAGGTGCTAACTTCTACTGCAAATCTGCGGGCGATTTCTTGGGATGTTGCAATTACTCCTGGGTGTTCGCAATCGGAAAGTAATATGTGATCACCAGCCCGCCAGTCAATACCCCACATGGCAATATTACAGCCCACTGTGACATCTTCAGTCAGGGTAATGGTTTCTGGTGGTGCTTGTAAATAGGAGGCGATCGCATTACGGAGATTTTTATTAGCCTCGCTAACTTTGGCGTAGGCTTCATTCCCAAAAGGTCCAAGATTTTGAATATCAGCTTCCACTTGAGTAATGGCATCCATCGCCCCTTGAGGCATCGGCCCTTGTCCACCATAATTAAGATAAGTCTTATTTCCTAAAGCGGGAAATTGGGCGCGATGTTGCTCTAATTTGGTTTGTGTCGTAGAAATATTAGTCATAATTACTTCAAAATAGGGATTGTTTTAAAACAGGACTTACGCAAAATTATGAAAAAACGAACCACGTTCGCGTAGCGTCTCCCCCTGGGAGAAGGACACAAAGGACACGAAGTAAAGAGGGTTTCAGAGAGTTCTTGCGTAAGTCCTATAAAAGTTAAGAGAAAAGGAACCACACAGTACACTAAGAAATGAGTTTTATAGCAACCGCCAAGGAAGTTAGGACATAAACTGATCATAAAAGTTAGACACCAAAAGGCTTTTACCCTACTCCCTACTCCCCCGGTTACTGAGCGGAGTCGAAGTAACTCCCTACTCCCCAGCTATAAAAGTGTTCTTGGGTTCGCAACCAGATTTAGGCAATTCTTGTTAACTTAAAGGAATGTTAATCAATGCTGAACACCTACTGCAATATCAACGCTGTAAACGCCGACCTGTCCTAGATGCTCACGGCGATAGACCCCAGCGTGAAGCTCCTAATGAGTTGCTACTCAAGTTACAACAAGATAAAGTCGCTCATCGTATGAGTATTTTGGCAGACTTGAGTGATTATCACAAACCAGATTTTCCACGGGGGGACTGGAAAGCAGGTGAAGCAGCAACTTTAGACTTGATGCAGCGTGGCGTTACGTACATTTATCGCGGTGTGCTGTTAGGCAATTACGACAATTTGGTAGATGGGGAAGATCAAGATGTTTCCCTCAGTGCTAAATCTCCTGAATACACTTTTCTCAGCCGTCCCGATTTACTAGTCAAACAACCTGGTGAGTCTCGGTTTGGCGATTGGGTCTATGTACCCACAAATATCGAATTGGGGAAGCGTCCTAAGCAGGAATATCAAATTGTGGCGGCGTTTCACGCTCAAGTATTGGCTAAGGTGCAGTTAAAAATTCCAGAAACGGCTTGGTTAGTCTTACGTGGTCAAGAGCGAAATTACTCAGTGGATTTATCTAAATGGATACCACAAATGCAGGGGATTTTGCTGGAGTATATCCAAGCATTGGAGTTATCAGAACCGCCAGAAGTCTTTATTTCCCGCCAGAAGTGCAATTTTTGCCATTGGTATAATCAATGTTATGCGATCGCCCAATCACAGCAACACCTTTCTTTATTACCAGGAGTCACACCTGTTCGCTACAATCAACTCCAAGCTTTGTCCATCAATACAGTAGCATCTCTCGCTGATACCAGTGCTGTGATTCTGGAAAATCTTCCCGGTTTTGATCGGATTGTTGCACCTAAGCTGATTGTACAGGCTCAGTCTGTATTGCATCAACGACCTTTTATTTTACCTGATGCCTTACCAAGAGAGGATATTATTATTACCTCTCCTGTCGAAATGTATTTTGATATTGAAGCACAGCCAGATTTGGATTTAGATTATCTCTTGGGGATTTTGGTTGTTGATAAGCAAGCTAATACAGAAACATTTCATTCATTTTTGGCTGAAGGCCCAGAAGATGAAGAGTTAATTTGGCGACAGTTTCTAGATTTGGTTTGGCAATATCCCCATGCGCCAATTTATCATTTTTGTGTGTACGAAGTTGATACGGTGAAACGTCTGGCGAAACTTTACAAAACTCCCAATTCTTCCGTGCGTCCGGTGTTAAATCGGTTTGTGGATATATATGAACAATTAACTAAGACTGTGGCTTTACCTATAGAAAGTTACGCCCTGAAAGCCATTGCTAGGTGGTTAGGCTTTGAATGGCGAGAAAAAGAAGCTAGCGGTGCTAAATGTATTTATTGGTATGATCAGTGGCTGGAAACAGGCGATCGCACTTTGTTAGAAGTTATTCAAAGTTATAACGAGGATGATTGTCGCGCTACTCGTAGTGTGAAAGATTGGTTTGTGGAATTTGTGGAAAATGAATCTAGTTGGCGAATTTTTTAATTTTCGTGAAACTGCGATGATTCTCAAAAAATGTAACGTTTATATTTTTTTAGCCAGCAAAAATGCAACCCCATACTGCCCTATTATTTTAGTGTCACTAGTTACTAAAATCATTTTTTCTAACATTGCTTGTGCGATCAATATTCTATCAAAAGGGTCGTTATGGTATGGAGGTAAAGAACCTGCTTTGATCGCATGAGGAACTGTTATTGATAGAAAATTAAACTGACTAAAAATTATAGCTTCTAATAAATCACCAGGACAATCAAGTTTTCCTTTCTGCTTTTTTATTTCAATTTCCCACGCACTAGCTGCACTAACGAATACTTGATTTGCAGAATCAGCAATTTGTTGACGTGCTTCAGGTAAAAGACAGGGATGATCCTCAAGCGCCCAGATTAAAGCGCAAGTATCAAGCAATAGTTTCATTATTCTTCCATACCAAATTCAGAAAGAATATCGCTTGATAATTCGTCGAAATCATCTGTCATTTTGACTTTTCCTTTCCATACACCTAAAGGACGCTCAGGTTTTTTCACAGGGGGAGACTTTTGATTTAGAGGATTTTTTAATTGTTCTAATTTTTCTATAAATAAACCTAAATTATCCATAGGTGCGGGGTTTAAGGATATAGAAATAAGACTATAAATTTCTGGAGAAATTAGAGTTTTATCAATAGATATATAACCTTCAGATGTATGTGATACATTTATCTGATTATTTCCTCCGTTTTTTGTAGTGATAATCGCATCAATATTTTCCTGAAGCACTTTTAACTCTGAAACAGTTAAAGATGATAAGGAAGATAGGATTGAGGTTAAATTTGGGTAGGTGTACATAATCTTCTGAGTGTAAGATTAACGATTCTTAGCAGCTAAAAATTGAAATCTTTGTGCTGTTACCATTTTATTCTATCCATGAGAACTGACTTAGAGAGTTTTACAGATAAAATTTTCTACCTCTAGTAGAGGGTAAGATTTTTTGTTTAGAGATAAAAATTAATATAGTGTATATAAACTTAACCAACTAGCTGAATTAGGAGAGGAAATTTGAAAACTCCCCGCATTGTCATAGTTGGCGCTGGATTTGGTGGATTGCAAGTAGCCCAATCATTAGCTAGTTCTGGGTTAGATGTCTGTTTAATTGATCGTCATAATTATCACACTTTTGTTCCACTGCTTTATCAAGTAGCCACCAGTCAATTAGAACCAGAGTATATTGCTTACCCAATTCGCACAATTTTACGGCGGTTTTCAGGGAAAAGATATCAGAAGCAGCCTAAAACTCGGTTTTTATGGGCGGAAGTCCAGCGTATTGATTTTACAGCCCAAATTGTGCAAACAGATGGTTGTGCGATCGCCTATGATTTTTTAGTACTGGCTACTGGTAGCAAAACTCAGTATTTAGGTGTGACTGGCGCAGCAGAATACGCTTTTCCCATAGGGAATTTAGCAGCATCTGTGAGATTACGCCATCGGATTTTGTCTTGTTTGGAATTGGCTAGTCAAGAATTAGATCCAGATATCCGCCAACAACTACTAACATTTACCATTGTTGGAGGTGGTGCGACAGGGGTAGAAATGGCTGGTGGTGTCATAGAAATGTTACGGGGTAAATTGCGCCGAGATTATCCCACACTAGATTTACAGTCAGTGAGATTAATTTTAGTCCAGTCAGGCGATCGCCTACTACGAGAATTTCCCGAAAAGCTGGGAGTTTATACCTACAAAAAACTCACTAAATTGGGAGTAGAAATTTACCTAAAAACCAGAGTTAGCCAAGTCACACCAGCATCCGTATATTTGGATAACAAGGAAGTCATTCCCAGCGCCACAGTAATTTGGACTGCGGGGTCAGAAGCCAACGTTCCCCAAACATCTCAGGAGATACCCATCGCCAAAAAAGGCAAATTATTAGTTCACCCCACCTTACAACTACAAGAACATTCCAACGTCTATGCTATTGGTGATTTATCACACATAGAGCCAAATCATATCCCCTTATCTGGAGTTGCGCCCGAAGCACTTCAGCAAGGTGTCAGAGTCGCCCGTAATATTCAACGACAACTGCGAGGTAAATCACCCCAACCCTTTAGCTACTTCAACAAAGGGAGATTAGCTATTATCGGCTGCTATTCTGGGGTATGTAAAATTGGTAACTTTGAATTGACAGGTTTATTACCTTGGCTAATGTGGTTAGCCGTTCACTTAATATATTTACCAGGATACCGGAGTCGCTTGTTTGTTCTACTCACTTGGTTGTATACATATCTACTAGGCGATCGCGCCGTCCGTTTAATTTTGACTATTTCAGACATTTAGAACCATGAAAGATCATCAAACTCACATCAGTCTCAAACCCCAAGATATTGCGATCGCTTACCTACTACTGCGAATTCTCATTGGTGTCAACTACTTCAATCATGGATTTACCCGCATCTTCGATATTCCCGGATTTGCCGAAGGTATAGTAGAACAACTCCAAGATTCTTACTTTCCCTCATTTCTCGTCAGAATTAACTCATACCTCGTTCCCCCAGTAGAGTTAATCGTCGGAATATTAATCACCATTGGTTTAGCAACTCGTAGCGCCCTCATCGCCACATTTATCTTAATGATTATCCTGAAAATGGGTGTCACCTCCGTCCAAAACTGGGGTGCTGCTACATCCATGATTAGTTACGGTTTAGTACTGTTTATCTTACTCGCTGGACACAACTTCAATATTTACTCAATTGACCACTGGAGAAACAAATCAAAAACCACTACAGACTCCCCAACTTCTCCTGAACAGAATACAAACCAATTCCGCCTATTATTCAACAAATTGACCAAAAAACGCCGTAAA
Source organism: Nodularia harveyana UHCC-0300 (assembly GCF_034931085.1). Classification (NCBI taxonomy): domain Bacteria; kingdom Bacillati; phylum Cyanobacteriota; class Cyanophyceae; order Nostocales; family Nodulariaceae; genus Nodularia; species Nodularia harveyana. Next base: position 230,321 of record NZ_JAYGHG010000001.1, read on the forward strand.
CAACATCGTTCCTACCTCCGCTAATTTTATAATACCTTTGGCAATTAAAGTAGCGTGTGTTGTCCAACAGCACAACGCACCATTTTAACCTCATTAAAATAACTGTTAAACAGCAGATGAAGCTAATTAAAAAAAAGTTCATTTACCCGTTAATTATTTACATTATTATTCCCATTATCATCGTCAGCTTCTTACTGAATAATTCCTATATAAATTCCCTAGAAGTTAGTGAAATTAAATTCATGGGAGAAGCCACAATACCGCAAAAAACAAACTTTCAAAACACAGAAATTGGCGGATTATCGGGAATTACCTATGATACTAAAAAAGATATTTATTATGCCATCTCTGACGACCGGGGACAGAAAGCACCACCCAGATTTTATACCCTAAAAATAGACTTGAGCAAAGACACACTCCAAAATAGTGATGTTGTGACTGTCGGTGTAACCACTCTCTTCAATCAAGATAATCAACCCTTTCCTCCTAGCGAAACCGATACAGAGGGTATTACTTTTACTAACCGCGATACTCTCTTTATTTCCTCAGAAGGTGATGTCAGAAAATTAATTAATCCCTTTATTAAAGAATTTTCCCTTACTTCTGGTAAATTACTCAAAACATTATCCATATCAGATAAATTTTTACCAGAAACCAACCCTCCCCAAGGTATCCGTAACAACTTAGCCTTTGAAAGTCTCACCATTACACCAGACAATCAGCATTTATTTACAGCCACAGAAAATGCTCTCATTCAAGATGGCCCAGCAGCTAAACCTAATCTTCCTACTCGTTGCCGGATTTTACAGTACAATCTACTAACTAATCTACCAGAAAAAGAATTTTTGTACCAAACTGAACCAGTCGCACAATTCCTCAACTTAACAGGTAAATTTGCTAGTGGATTACCTGATTTACTAGCCTTAGATAATCATGGTCACTTTCTGAGTATAGAACGGTCTTTTACTGGCTGGGGTTTAGCTATTTCCCTATTTCAGGTTTCCTTAGCAGGTGCTGATGAAATTCAAGATATTCACAGTCTTCTAGCAGTTAACTCCCGAAAAATCAAACCAGTTGAGAAAAAAATACTACTTGATTTGAGAACTCTAGATGTACTATTAGATAATATAGAAGGCTTAACCCTTGGTCCTCAGCTACCTGATGGATACCGCTCATTAATACTAATTAGTGATGACAATTTTCAGTCTTTGCAACGTAACCAAATTCTCGCTTTTAAAATCAAGTTAGAATCACCAATCAAGAGATTTTTCCGGAGCTTAATTCCCATTTTATAGCCTGAAAGTTAAGACTTTTTCACCAATGTCATCTGTAAAATTTAATGACATTTGCCCATGATAGCTAATATGGGGTAGTCAAAAATTGAATAAACTTCCTGTACCCCATACCACCAAATACTTTCAGTAAACCAAGTCAGAGAGAAATGCTAGAGGAGAACTGTGGCGCACCTGTTGTTTAAAGTTTACCGATGTCTTAAGACTTGATGATTTATCAAAAATATCATTGCTATATTTACCCAAAGATTGATATAATTTTAAGTTAATAAATTATTTTATAGCATAATCTTTCCTAATATGCCGCAGCCAAAAAGCGAAACAGATGTTTATATTGGCAATTTTTTAAATAATCGCTATTTAATAAAAAGTTTGATTGGTAAAGGAGGAATGGGTAGAGTTTACCTAGCAGAAGATTTAGCCAAAGGACGGATCGAAGTTGCTGTCAAAATTCTAGTAGTCAGTCTAGGAAGTGAAAAAATATCCCAACGCTTTGCTAGAGAAATTTTTATTGGCGCTCAGTTGGGTCGTAAAAGTAAAAATATTGTCCGTGTTTTAGGTTATGGGATGACAGATGATAAAACTCCTTTTTATGTAATGGAGTATCTTCAAGGTAAAAATTTAAAAAAAATCCTCACAGTCGAGCCATTAGGAATTAAAAGATTTTTATATATTTCTTATCAAATTTGTTTAGGTTTACAGCAAGCTCACCAAGGGATTAGCTTCAAAGGTAAAACTTATCCGATTCTACATCGAGATATCAAACCAGAAAATATATTTATTACTGAAGATGTTAAACAAGGCGAAATCGTGCGGATTCTTGATTTTGGAATCGCCAAGTTTTTAACTGAACGCAGTGGAGTAACACTGACTGATTCTTTTATTGGTAGTTTACCGTACTGTTCTCCAGAACACATGGAAGGAAGTAAATCACTCGATGTCCGCTCTGATATCTATAGTTTAGGTATTTTAATGTTTGAAATGCTCACAGGAAAACATCCATTTCAAACTCTAAGCCACTCTTTTGGTACTTGGTATCATACTCATCACTTTCAAAAACCACTAGGGTTTGAGGAAGTTAACCCAGAGGTAATAATACCATTAGAGTTACAACAATTAGTGTTGAGTTGTTTAGCAAAAAAACGCAGCGATCGCCCGGAAAATATTAATAAAATTTTAGCAACTTTTAAACAGGTTCAATTAAAAATTATTCATAGTCAGACTCCTGAGAATAGGAAAATTATAGAAAATTCATCTGCTGTAAAATTAGTACCTGTCATTTCATCAGAAAAAGAGTGTTGGAAAAAAACTTGGCCGAAGCATCAACCAATTGCTCCTATTGCTTTTCCTCACTTATTACATAGCAAAGAAGGTATATTGCCAACTTTTTGGGCTATGCTACCCAAAGCAGAAATTGCACAACTTATCCAAAAAAAACATCGGACTGAATTGATTGGTAAAATGGATATATATCCTATGTTATTATGGGTAACTGTACTATTTGACAATCAGTCTTCTCTTATACGTTGGCTATCTTTTTTCCTAGATATGAGAGATAATCGCGGAAAAAAGATCATCCAGGCTTTAGCCGATACGGGATACTATTATTTGCTATTTTTTGCGATGGAAGAACCTGATCGTTGCGCTCATGTAATGACTTTAAATTTAACAGATAGCCAGCGTCAACAACTAACTGATTGGCTTATGCTCAAACCCAAAGCCTATGAATTGATTTCTTCTACCCAGGCTAAAAATATGTTGAAAGCAGAATATAAAAAATTTAAATTGAGAATACTCAAAAACATTGGAGCTACTACCCCAGAGGAAAAAAATCCTTGGAAAACTTGGGCTTCACATTTATTATGTCAATTTATGCAAAATTTCTCTCATCGCCAAAAACACTAGTCACTGATTAAGCCAATAGTTATACTAGCTATATTATAAATTATAGACTAGTTTAATAGTGTGGCAATCAAAAAGGTGGTAACAGTGAACCACAATACATTTGCTTCTGCACAAGAGAGAGATTTGCTCGCCAACCGCTATCAAATAAAGAAGTTGATAGCCAGAGGGGGAATGGGGGAGGTTTTTTTAGCTAATGATATTTTGCTGGGTGGTATACCAGTTGCGGTGAAATTTTTGAGTCAAACTGTTTCTAGTCCCAAAGTTAAACAGGCTTTTATTCATGAAGCTCTAGTGAGTGCAGCCTTGAGTCAAAAAAGCTTACATATTGTACGAGCGCATGATTATGGTGTGAATGAAGCCGGGAAACCTTTTTATGTCATGGAATATCTCAATGGCAAAATTTTAAAGGATTTAATTCCCATGTCTTTACCTAAATTTTTACATCTGATCCGGCAAATTTGTTGGGGATTACAATCCGCCCATCAAGGTATTAACATTCATGGTGAAATATGTCCTTTAATTCATAGAGATATCAAACCAGCGAATATATTAGTGGTTCCTGATCCAATGTTAGGAGAGTTAGTAAAAATTTTGGATTTTGGCATAGCAGGTTTTTTGAAAAAGAGTGCCAAAATTAGCAGAAATCAAAAATTTCATGGAACTCTACCTTATGCTTCACCCGAACAATTAGATGAAGGAGAATTGGATAGCCGCTCTGATATTTATAGTTTGGGTGTGATGATGTTTGAAATGCTGACAGGTAAAAAACCTTGGGAACCAGAGACAGATTTATTTGGTGCTTGGTATAAAGCTCATCTATTTGAAGCGCCGCGAGCGATCGCCCAAGTCAAACCCGAACTCCAATTACCACCGGAAATCAATGATTTAATTATGGCTTGTCTGGCAAAAGCACCAAGCGATCGCCCTCAAAATATGACAAAAATATTGCAAGTGATCAACAGTGTAGAAGCATCTCTATCTCATGCTGCGCCGCAACCCTTAGCCGCGAAATCCCATAACTATGAACCGCTAGTTTCTGGTTTACTCCCAGCCATAGAAAAACAATGTTGGCAAATCAGATGGCCGAAAAATAAACCCATCCAGGAAATTGTTTTTCCCCATCTGCTGAATACTCCACAGCAAAGTGTCGCCACAATCTGTCTGATGTTATCGGAACAAGAAATTCATCAACGTTCTGGTTGTCAGATCCATAACCAATTTATCTGGCTGAAATCGCCCCATCCCATGTTGCTATGGGTGACAATCATCTATGCTCCAACTCTTGGTTTTAAGTGGTTACCCTGTTACCTGGATCTGCAAAATCCCCATAATCGTCAACTAGTTGATTCATTAGCCACTCATGAACGTTATCCGGTAATTTGCTTTACCCTAGAATCACCCCATTCCTGCGCTAGTGTTCTCAGTAGCTATATCCCACAGGGACAAAGGCAAATGTTAAAAACCTGGGTAACAGAGAGTAAAAGTCTACCACCCTCAAATCAAGCTGGTATCAGCAAAAACCTTTTAAGACAACAGTATAAACAGATGCAATCGCAAATGCTGCAATCAACGCCATTACGTTGACAAAGTTTAAATTGTGTGTTAATAAAGATTTGATTAACTTGGTCTATAAAAAGCTATTAAAAAGTATCTGAATTTATTAGGAAAAAATACTTGACAATTTAAGGCAGAACAGCCATAATAGTGAAGTTGGAAATCAAGGGACTGTAGTTCAATTGGTTAGAGCACCGCCCTGTCACGGCGGAAGTTGCGGGTTCGAGCCCCGTCAGTCCCGTTATCATAGCGAGTAATAATTTTTGAACTCCCTAGCAGTAATATATATCTGACTGGGGATATTTATTTGTATAGGCACATTGATCATGCTTTGTGAAAGAGAGAAATAATTGTGACGATTAGAGTCCGTATTGCACCGAGTCCAACCGGTAATTTACATATTGGTACAGCCAGAACTGCTGTATTTAACTGGCTATTTGCCCACCACCACGGCGGAAAATTTATTCTCCGCATTGAAGATACAGACTTAGAGCGATCGCGCCCCGAATATACAGAAAATATTCTCGCGGGTTTTCGCTGGTTAGGACTGAACTGGGATGAAGGGCCATTTTTTCAGTCCCAACGCCTGGATATGTATAAAGAGGCGGTAGAAAAACTTTTAGCACAAGGTTTAGCTTATCGCTGCTACACTACTTCAGAAGAACTAGAAGCCCTGAGAACATCTCAGAAAGCCAGAAACGAAGCTCCCCGTTACGACAATCGCCACCGTCACCTCACCCCAGAACAAGAAGCAGCTTTTAAAGCTGAAGGGCGTAGCTGTGTAATTCGGTTTAAAATTGCTGATGACCGAGAAATTGTGTGGAATGATTTAGTCAGGGGAACCATGACTTGGCGCGGTAGTGATTTGGGTGGAGATATGGTCATCGCCCGCGCTTCCGAAGCAGGTATTGGTCAACCACTGTACAACTTTGTAGTTGTAGTTGATGACATTGATATGCAAATTAGTCATGTCATCCGGGGAGAAGATCATATTGCTAACACCGCCAAGCAAATTCTGTTATATGAAGCTTTGGGAGCGACAACAATTCCAGAATTTTCTCACACGCCTCTGATTTTGAATATGGAAGGGCGCAAGCTTTCTAAACGGGATGGAGTCACTTCCATTACTGATTTTCAGAATATGGGCTTTACGGCGGAAGCTTTAGTTAATTATATGACTTTGCTGGGTTGGTCTCCACCAGAATCCACTGAAGAAATATTCACATTGGAAACCGCAGCGCAAAACTTTAGCTTTGAGCGGGTAAACAAAGCTGGTGCTAAATTTGACTGGGCAAAATTGGATTGGTTGAATAGTCAGTATCTGCATAATATGCCTATAGACCAACTGACAGATTTAATTATCCCCTTTTGGGAAGCAGCCGGATTTACATTTGGGGAAGGAAGAGAACGCCCTTGGTTAGAGCAGTTAGTAACTTTACTCAGCCAGAGTTTAACTCGTCTGGTAGATGCTGTGGCTATGAGTCAACCTTTCTTTACCCCCACAGTAGAGTTGACCGCAGAAGCTAGGGAACAACTGCAAAAAGAAGGTTCAGCCTTGGCGCTTCAGGCGATTCTCGCAGCAGTGGAAAGTCAGCCAGAATTTTCGGAAACCACCGCCCAAGAGATTATTAAGCAGGTGGTGAAAGAGCAAAAACTCAAGAAAGGCGTAGTGATGCGATCGCTCAGAGCCGCTTTAACTGGAGATGTTCATGGCCCCGATCTAATTCAATCTTGGTTACTCCTGAATCAGATTAGTTTAGATAAGTCACGTTTACAGCAAGCGATCGCCACTAATTAAGAAGCCGGGGTGTGGGGAATGTGGGGAGTGTGGAAAGATTTTCAAATACCCAATCCCCAATCCCTCATCCAGGGAACTTACTGTGTAAAATTCGTGTCATCACAAAACACTGAGCAAATTATGTAACTACAATGTCGAACATATCGCTAAACCAAGGGATCAGATTATCGTTGATGATCATTACGCTCGGCATTACATCAGTAATTAATAGCGTAGCCAATGGTCAAGAAACACCACCGATATTTGGAGACATCACGATCAACCAAAAATTTTCTCCAGACCCTTTGACAGTTAGGGGTATGAGTGGCGGTTCAGTAACAGGTAGAGAAGTAGCTGGGCGAGCTAAAACTCCCACAGGCCCGTGTACTGGCTTTGTCGATCAAACTCCAGCACATACCTTACACTTAACCAGTGGATTTGAGTATCTGAAGCTACTAATAGAAAGTCCTCAAGATACCACAATCATGATCAAAGGCCCTGGGGGAACTTGGTGTAATGACGATTTTGAGGACAAAAATCCTGGCATGGTAGGGGAATGGCTACCGGGAATTTACGAAATTTGGGTGGGTTCATACGAAAAAGACAAGTATTTTCCCTATACGTTACACATTACAGAAGTTCAGTAGTGAGGCGAGCGATCGCATCTTTACAAGGTAAAACACATAAATTTCCATTCTCCACTCAGTCCTCATAAAATTTTTAGGTGGTCTAGAAATCCTGCAATAACCGTGATATATGGGTTGTGGTAGTTTTATATGTCCTTTTGTTGCCGGAGTTCCTTCCCGTCTTGTGCAAAGTTGTATTAAAATTAAGTTAACTTTAATTAAGATACTTTTTGACATCGCCGTCAGGCCCTTATGGCGATAGCGATTTAGGATCAAAGATCAAATTAAACAAAATGGCACACCTATCTAGTGACAGGTGATCAGATCATCGGTTGCTAGAGACGGTTAATTGTATTGGCATCTAGAGGCAAATTAAAATGAAATTCTCCTGGAGAGTCGCGGTACTCTGGACATTGCCTGCTTTGGTAATTGGCTTTTTCTTCTGGCAAGGGGCGTTTGCTGGCGCTCCTGCTGACATGAGTAGAAATACAGCTAATACCCGCATGACTTATGGTCGCTTTCTGGAATACTTGGACGCTAACCGTGTTACCAGTGTGGATCTATATGAAGGCGGCAGAACGGCAATTGTCGAAGCTAACGATCAAGATATCGAAGATCGTGTGCAACGGTGGCGGGTGGATCTGCCAATTAATTCTCCTGAGTTAATTACCAAGCTCAAAGAAAAAAACATTAGTTTTGATGCCCACCCCATGCGTAATGATGGCGCTATTTGGGGACTGTTGGGGAATCTAATTTTTCCAATTTTATTGATTACTGGATTGTTCTTTTTGTTCCGTCGCTCTAGTAATATGCCCGGTGGCCCTGGTCAAGCGATGAACTTTGGCAAATCTAAAGCTCGTTTCCAAATGGAAGCCAAAACCGGAGTCAAATTTGACGACGTAGCAGGTATTGAAGAAGCTAAAGAAGAACTACAAGAAGTTGTAACTTTCCTAAAACAGCCAGAAAAGTTTACGGCTGTAGGCGCACGTATTCCTAAAGGAGTGTTGTTAATTGGCCCTCCAGGAACTGGTAAAACTTTACTAGCTAAAGCAATCTCCGGTGAAGCTGGTGTACCTTTCTTCAGCATTTCCGGTTCAGAATTTGTGGAAATGTTCGTCGGTGTGGGTGCTTCCCGTGTCCGCGATTTGTTCAAGAAAGCTAAAGATAACGCTCCCTGTATCATCTTTATTGATGAAATTGACGCTGTGGGTCGCCAACGGGGTGCTGGTATTGGTGGCGGTAATGATGAAAGAGAGCAAACCCTCAACCAATTGCTCACCGAGATGGATGGCTTTGAAGGCAACACCGGCATTATTATTATTGCTGCTACCAACCGTCCTGATGTCCTAGACTCAGCATTGTTGCGTCCTGGTCGTTTTGACCGCCAAGTAACTGTGGATGCACCGGATATTAAAGGACGTTTGGAAGTTTTACAAGTCCACTCTCGGAATAAGAAACTTGATCCTAGTGTATCTTTAGATGCGATCGCCCGCCGGACTCCTGGTTTCACAGGTGCAGATTTAGCTAACTTACTCAACGAAGCCGCAATTCTCACCGCTAGAAGGCGCAAAGAAAGCATCACCATCCACGAAATTGATGATGCAGTGGATAGAGTAGTTGCAGGTATGGAAGGTACTCCATTGGTAGACAGCAAAAGCAAGCGCTTGATTGCTTACCATGAAGTCGGACACGCTTTAGTCGGGACTTTGTTAAAAGAACATGACCCCGTACAAAAAGTTACCCTCATCCCCAGGGGACAAGCACAAGGTTTAACTTGGTTTACTCCCAACGAAGAACAAGGATTAATTTCTCGTTCTCAACTCAAAGCCAGAATTACAGGGGCCTTGGGTGGACGCGCGGCGGAAGAAGTGGTATTTGGTGCGGCGGAAGTCACAACTGGCGCAGGTGGAGACTTGCAGCAGTTATCAGGAATGGCTCGCCAAATGGTCACCCGCTTTGGGATGTCTGACTTAGGACCTTTATCGCTGGAAAGCCAACAGGGTGAAGTCTTCTTGGGTCGTGATTGGACAACCCGTTCTGAGTATTCTGAATCCATTGCGGCTCGCATTGATGCTCAAGTCCGCGAAATTGTAGAAAAGTGTTACGACAACGCTAAACAAATTATGCGTGATCATCGTACTGTCTGCGATCGCCTAGTAGATTTGCTCATTGAAAAAGAAACCATTGACGGCGAAGAATTCCGCCAAATTGTCGCTGAGTACGCTGAATTACCTGAAAAAAATCAGTTTGTACCACAACTGTAAGATTTTGAATTGAATTTGAGATGAATGGGGATGGTTGATACCATCCCTATTTTTTTTACTAATAACTAATCAATTAAACACATCTGTTTCAAGTGAGGTACAAGCAGTAGGGTGTGTTAGCGCAGCGTAACGCACCATTCTTAAGGCTTTGGTGCGTTACTACTAACGATAAATTAATAAATCAAATAGGATTGGCTATATAATAGTTTATTCGTACTTTAAAATAATTACTCTGAATTATTACAGATAATCATCATGTCCTCATAGCCATGACAGAATTTACCAACTATATCCAAGACCTAGAAACAAACATTAAACGCGGTGGAGAACGCAGTCATTACCCCAGTTTACAACGACTGATTAAAGGTTTAATGATTGGAATTAATGCCGGAATTGAAGAAAAAGGAAATCAAGAAGGTACTCCTGATTTTACCATCAGAAAAAATGACAGACTTTTAGGACATATAGAAGCTAAAGATATTAATGTTGATTTAGATAAAACCGAAAAAACAGAACAACTCAAACGTTATTTAGAATCAAACATTGGTTATAACTTGATTTTAACTAATTATCTCGAATTTCGTTGGTATGTAGATGGAGAATGTGAAAAAACTGCTCAACTAGCTCATTTAGAACAAGGTGAAATTATCCTAGTTGATGATTTACAACCCATTGAAGAATTACTGCAATTATTTCTCGATCAAAAAGCCAAAGATATTAATAACTATTATGATTTGGCTCAACAAATGGCAGATTATACTAAAACTATTAGAACTGCTATTTTCTTATCTTTGGAAAAAGAAACATCCACAGAACAATTACATCAATTAAAAGAAACATTTAAACAAATATTGATTCTGGATATAGATAATCAAAGCTTTGCTGATATGTATGCTCAAACCATAGCTTATGGTTTATTTACCGCTAGAATTGGTCATGCGAAAAACCCTGGAGAATTTGTATTTAACCGCACAACAGCCAGTATTTATATTAGTGATAGAATCCCTTTTTTAAAAGGTTTGTTTGATATAGTTATTGCTACTGATAGCGTTAGCAAAATTCATAAGTCAATTGAAAATTTAGTAGAGTTACTAAATACAGTTGACATGACCAATATTTTAGAAACCTTTGGACAAGAAACCCGGACAGAAGACCCAGTTATTCACTTTTATGAAACATTTTTAGCAGCTTATGAAGCTAAATTAAGAAAAAGTCGCGGAGTTTATTACACTCCTGAACCTGTAGTTAATTTTATAGTTCGTGTTGTTAATGATATTTTAGAAAATGAAGACATTTTTGATTTACAATATGGTTTAGGAAATCGCAAAGTAACTATTCTTGACCCCGCAACAGGTACAGGAACATTTTTATATGCAGTTATTAAACAAATTCGAGATAATGTTGCTAAATATGGAATTGATAAATGGAATAATTTTTTAAGAGATGCGAAACTTGTAAATCGTCTCTTTGGTTTTGAGTTATTGATGACTCCTTATACCATAGCACATTTAAAATTAGGTTTATTATTAGGAGATTTAGGTTATAAATTTTCCCCAGATGAAAGATTAAAAGTTTATTTAACAAATGCGTTGGAGGAAGGAATAAAACAAGGTGATTTAATTCCTGGTATTACCCAAATTATTGCGGAAGAGTCAAGTCAAGCGGGAAAAGTGAAAACAGAAGTTCCGGTAATGGTGGTATTAGGAAATCCTCCTTATTCTGTTAGTTCGCAAAATGCGAGTAAACGCAAAAGAATCTTAAATCAAGATGAGAAATATTTAGCTGATGTTGAATATACTGGTTCAGCTTGGAATAAGAAATATAAAACTGGGAAAGCTGGTAAAACTATTACTGAGTTAACCCATATTGGCGAACTTTTAGAATTATATAAAGGTCGAGTTAGGTTAGAAAAAGAAAAGAATATTCAACCTTTAGATGATGATTATATTAAATTTATTCGTTTTGCTCAATATCAAATTCAAAAAACGCCCAAAGGGTATGGTATTATTGGCTTTATTACTAATCATTCCTATCTCAATGGTTTAATTCATCGGGGAATGAGAGAGGAATTATTAAAGTATTTCGATACATTATATATAATGGATTTGCATGGTAATTCTTTATTAAAAGAAACTACACCAGAAGGAAATGTTGATCAAAATGTTTTTGATATTCAGCAAGGAGTAGCAATTTTGATTGCTGTGCGGGAAAAAAGCGAACCTGATTATTTTTCTACTGCTTATAAATCCAGAGATGGTGTGAAGGAAATGGCGAAGGTGTTATATTATGATCTCTGGGGAAGTCGTGAAGAAAAATATAGGTTTTTGGAATCTGCTAGTTTAAATAATCTTGACTGGATAGAGTTACAACCAACAGCACCTAATTACTTTTTTACACCGAAAGATTTTGATTTAGCAACGGAATATAATCAAGGTTGGAGTGTTACAGATATTTTTCCTGTAAATTCAACAGGAATCAAAACTCATCGAGATCATTTTGTTATAGATTTTGAATTTGAACAACTGTCTAAAAGAATAGGCGATTTTAGAGATTTAAGTATCACAGATGAAAATATATCTCATATTTATAATCTGCGAGATACTCGTGATTGGAAAATTACTGCTAAAAGAAAATCACTATTCCATAGTCAAGACTGGAAATATTATTTTACTACTTGTCTATATCGTCCTTTTGATACAAGATTTTATTATCACCACCAAGATGTTGTAGAACTTCCTAAAAAAGAAGTTATGGATAATATTTTCCAAAAAGATAACTTAGCTTTGGTTTGTATGCGTCAAGTAGCTTTAAATGATACATATAATCATTTTATGGTTTCTGATTGTATTGTAGATAATCGTGCTTTTTACAGCAATAAAGGAACAATGACTTTAGCACCTCTTTATATCTACCCTAATATAGAAAATAAACAAACTAATCTTTTCATAGAAAAAACTCCTAACCTATCCCCCAAATTTTTAGAAGCTATAAAAAACAAACTTGGTAAAACACTAAACCCAGAAAAAATATTTTATTATGCTTATGCTATTTTTCATAGTCCCACCTATCGCAGTAGATACGCTGAATTTCTGAAGATTGATTTTCCGCGTCTTCCTTTAATCAGTAACCGGGAATTATTTAACTCATTAGCTGAAAAAGGAGAAGAATTAGTCAATTTACATTTAATGAAATCTACCACGCTGAATAATTTAATTACCACATTTGCAAATCAGGGAAATAATCAAGTTACTGAAGTTACCTATAATTCAGAATTGCAAAGAGTATATATCAATAAACAGAGTTATTTTACAGATATTGCTCAACATATTTGGGAATTTAAAATAGGTGGATATCAAGTATTAGATAAATGGTTGAAAGATAGAAAAAATGCTCATCGGCTATTGTCTGATGATGAAATTATTCATTATCAAAAAATCGTTGTTGCTTTAACAGAAACTTTGAGCTTAATGCAAGAAATTGATAGTTTAATTCCTGGGTTTCCCATAGAATAATATGTTTTACAACAACCCCACCCCCAACCCCCTCCCCGCAAGCGAGGAGGGGGCTATGATTTACCTCATCTGATTAGTAACTGCTATATATATTGGGATAGTTTTGTCTTTACTGCTACTATCCAGAAGAGGAATTACAGGAAATCACAGGCTGAATCAGGTCAGGTGTATAGTAGATGAAAGAATCATTGGGAGGAATCAATCGTCATGAATGTGATTGTGGCTAAGTGGACGCTTGACGAATATCACAGCATGATTGACTCTGGTATTTTAGATGACCGCAAGGTGGAATTACTGGAAGGAGAAATTGTTGAAATGTCGCCAGAAGGAGAACCCCATGCTTATTGTAGTGATGAAGGTGGTGAATATTTAGCAAAATTATTGGGTAGTCGCGCTAAAATTCGTCAAGCTAAACCCATTACTTTACCCAACGACTCGGAACCGGAACCAGATATAGCCATTGTCCAACTTTTGGGACGGGAGTATCGAGAACATCATCCCTATCCAGAAAATATTTACTGGTTAATTGAGTATGCTAATTCTAGTTTAGATAAAGACTTGGAATTAAAACCCAAAATTTACGCCGCAGCAGGTATTTTAGAATATTGGGTTGTAAATCTCAAAAAGTTCCATTTAGTGGTGTTTAGAGACATCCTAGATGGAGAATATGCGACAAAACAAACCTTGAGTACCGGAACAATTCAACCTCTCGCTTTTCCAGATATTTCTATTTCTGTGGAACAAATATGCGATCGCACTGAAATCAGTTAACAGTGAACAGTTAACAGTTAACAAGTTATCCCTCTTAACTGATAACTGTAAACTATCCCATTGATTTTATCTTTCTACATCCGCAACTTCCTTGGGAACCCCAGCTGTTAAGACTTCATGACCTGTAGGTGTGACTAAAACATCATCTTCAATGCGAATCCCAATCCCTACCCAGCGCGGGTCTGTTTCTGGTTGGTCTTCTGCTAGTTTGGTATCTGGGACAATATAAAGTCCTGGTTCCACTGTTAGCACTTGACCGGGTTGTAAAATCTGCGGTTTATCTTCGCCATGTTGGTAAACACCCACATCATGGACATCCAAACCTAACCAATGACTGGTGCGGTGCATATAATAGGGTTTATATTTTGCTTCTGCAATTAACTGATCAATTTCGCCTTTAAGGATGCAAATTTCTACTAAACCCTCAGTGATAACTCTGACTGCTGCGTCGTGTACAGAGTTAAAAGTATTACCGGGTTTCACTTGGGCGATCGCCTGTTTTTGCGCCTCTAAAACAATCTCATATAATGTTTTTTGCTCTGGTGTAAACTTACCACCTACGGGAAATGTCCTGGTAATATCAGAGTTGTAATAACCATAAGCACAACCAGCATCAATCAGCAGTAATTCCTGATCCTGCATTTGTCGATGATTTTCGATGTAATGTAATACACAGGCATTTGCACCAGAAGCCACAATGGAAGGATAAGCTGGCCCCATCCCACCCCGCAACCTGAAAATATGTTCTATTTCCGCCTGGATTTCGTATTCATAACGTCCGGGTGCTGTAACTTCCATCGCGCGTTTATGTGCCTCCACAGCGATGTTTGCGGCTTGGCGCATCAAGTTTAATTCCCCTTCGCTTTTAACTAATCTCATGGTGCTGAGAATAATTCCAGGATCTTCAATACCTTTGGGACCTGTACCTCGCCTGGGATAAGTCCGGAGTAAACTTTGGTAATGTCTGAGGATAGTATCATTAAAATTGCGATCGCGTCCTAAATGATAGAATATGCGATCGGCTTTTTCCAAATACTGGGGCAATTTTTCATCAAGTTCAGCAATAGGGTAAGCTGCATCTGCACCATACATTTCCTTCGCTGCATCCACCCCACAAAGATAACCAGTCCAAACTTCCTTTTCTCGATCCTTTGGTTGCACAAACAACACAAACTGATGTTCTGGATGGTGTGGCGCTAATACTGCAACTGTTTGAGGTTCATTAAACCCAGTCAAATAGAAAAAATCACTATCTTGACGATAAGTGTATTCGACATCGTTGTGCATCACCGCCATTGGCGCACTGCAAAAAATAGCAGTACCATTACCAATTTTTGCCATTAACTGTTCACGACGCTGCTGATATTCTGCTTGCATAGCTAATCAAATTTTAGATTTTAGTATTATTCTACACTTTAGACAAATGTAGACTGGATAAAGTTTTTCCTAACTACAATTATTTTAGCCAATATTTATCTAATTAATCAGATATAAACCCACAATATAAGTACAAATTAATTTATATTTATCCGTGGTTAATTAACTCTTGTATTGACCGGATTGAGGATAAAAAAGCCATGTTTACCTCTAAATTTATTCATAATTATAATAAAGTCATGAAATCTAAATATCTATTTTTCATGATAATCAGGTTAGAAACACTAATTACATTGTCAACAAAGCCTGATATTAGTTTATTTTTAAGGTCAAATTTATTTAAAAAAAGGATATTTTAATGCCATTTTCAATAAAATCAAAATTGTATATAAAGACTGACATTTATAAAAACAAAATGTTTATAATAAAATCTTTAAATCTCAACAAATGTTTTTTAAGTACAGAAACTCATCTAATTAAAAAGATAAAACTTGTAGGACAACAAGTCATAAAAATACACTATGTTTGGGCAGCAAAATTCTTCGGGATTTCAGGAAACAATAAAGAGTTCATTTGATGAATCTTTGGCAAAATCAGCATTTTTAGTATCTGATTCTTCCCCAGAATTAAATACTACTTTACCCGCGAGTAGTAGTTCCTCACCATTAAACAATATACCAGCACTGCCAAGTCTATTTCAAGGAGCTAACCCCAACCCTAATCCTTACCTAACTAGTGCAGCAATTGTCCCAGATTTTAACGGTAATGGCAAAGCAGATAAGCTGTGGGTAAATGCTCAAACAGGTGAAATCATTGTGCGGCTGATGGATGGCGCAACAGTGATGGAAGAGGCTTCACTAGGTCAATTTGACCTATCATCCATGACTTACGAAATTGCCGACTTCAATGGTGATGGTAAGACTGACTTCTTGTTACGTAATCAGGCAACAGGAGACAATCGCATTGTACTAATGGATGGTACAAGAGTTGCTAATACAATTGCCCTAGAAACAGTTGATTCTAATTGGACAGCTCAAATTGGCGATTTCAACGGCGATCGCAAAACCGATATTTTCTGGAATAATGGTCAAACAGGCCAAAATGCCATTTGGACAATGGATGGTACTACAGTAGTTGATGCAGCCATTGTAGACACCACAGAGACAGCCTATGCTCCCACCGTCGTTGACTTCAGTGGTGATGGCAAAAGCGATATATTCTGGCGCAATACAGAAACCGGTGAAAACAAAGTTTGGTTAATGAATGGTACTAGCAAAACCGAACTGGGGCTACAATCCCAAGAAGTTGGCTGGGACTTCAGCCTGGGTGATTTCAACGGTGACTTAACCACCGACCTATTGTGGCGCAATGCAGAAACCGGTGAGAACAAGGTTTGGACAATGAACGGTATTTTTGTCACCGAAGCCACACTAGCAACCCTAGACTCATCCTGGACATCTCAGATTGGTGACTTCAATGGTGATGGTAAAACTGATATCTTCTGGCGCAATCAAGTAAGTGGTGAAAACACAGCTTGGTTAATGGATGGAACAACAGTCACTACCGAAGCTTTCTTACCCAGCAATGATACTGCATTGATGCCATCATTCGGTGACTTCAATGGTGATGGCAGAACCGACATCTACTGGCGTGATGGACAAACAGGTGTAGACCGAGTTTGGACAATGAATGGCACAACTGCAACTGAGTCTTTTGTTCCCGAAGAAAATAGACTTGGTGGAGAATGGTTAACTGCCTAAGATTATCAGTTAACAGTTATCAGTTATCAGTTATCAGTCATCAGTTATCAGTTATCAGTCAAGAGACATCACATAACTGAAAGTCCATTAGTTTTAGGCATAAGGTGTCAGGTCTAAATCCCCCACCTTATGCCTTCTTTACTGTTCACTGATTTAATTAATTTCCCCTATTTTGCGGAAAATTTGTAGGTCAAAAGCTGAATTTCACTACTTTCCGGGAGATTACTGGAGTTCAGGGTAATCGTATCCGTATTACTACGACGTACAGTCATGCCCTGCATCAAACCAAGAAATTCATCCACTGGCGAAATATCACATACAGCATCATCAGCAGCTTCTGTGCGGTAGTGAGTCGGAATCACCAATTTAGGATTTAATACCCTAGTCGCGGCTTGGGCTTCTTCGGCATTATACGCTTTATCACTACCTCCCACTGGAATTAGCGCCACATCTGGGCGACCCATGAGGATTCTCTGTTCAGTAGAAATAGGTGCAGCAGCGCCCCCTAAATGCAGGATATTAATTCCCCCCTGCTGCCAACTCCAAGCAGTATTTCTCCCAAATTGCCTACCACCTTTGCGGTCATGGTCTATGGCAACTCCCTGTAACTTAATACCTTGAAACTCGTAAGCACCAGGTGCATATACTAGTTTAGGGTTTCCTGGGAGTCCATCCACCGCACCTTCATCTAGTAATTGACTGCTAATCATCACTAAATCAGCCTCAACTTGTGGTGGACGATAGCCAGCTGTACAGCCAATCGTCTGAAATGGATTGACGAGAATTCTCACCCCGCTACCAGTAAATAGAAAGCAAGTATGACCCAACCACTTGACTGATAAACCGCTTGATTGTGCGTCAGCTTTCAGGTGGGAACTCAAGTTAGTAACCAACGCTGTGACTAACCCCGCCCCAGCATAGCCTATCAATTGTCGTCGTTTCATCTGTTACTCTCTCGATTCTAATTCTTCCAGAAAGTTGCGTAATAACTGCTTACCTGAAGATGTTAAAACACTCTCTGGATGAAACTGGACTCCTTGGATATGAGGATAGTTCCGGTGTCGCACGCCCATAATCGTGCCATCTTCCACCCACGCAGTAATTTCTAACACTTCTGGGCAGGTGTCACGGTCAATGACTAGACTATGATATCTGGTGGCGACCATCGGATTTTCTAATCCTCGGAAAACACCTAAGCCAGAGTGAGACACCTGAGAAGTTTTACCATGCATCAAATCTGTGGCCGAAACGATTTTACCACCAAACACTTGACCAATGCTTTGATGCCCCAAACAGACACCTAAAATCGGGAGGTTGTGACCTAGCTGTTTAATTACATCTTGAGAGATACCAGCATTTTCTGGACGACCAGGCCCAGGAGAAATGACTACAAGATGAGGATTTAAAGCTCGAATTTCCTCTACTGTGATCTTGTCGTTACGAAAAACTTTAATATCTGATGCTACAGGGAACTCTGGTGCTAATTCTCCGAAATACTGCACCAAGTTATATGTAAAACTATCATAATTATCAATGACTATAATCAAAACCTATAACTCCTGGTTTGTATCACCACTATATAGTCATTAATTATTGAACATTATGAAGACATCTACACAATCTAGTTTGAGTGGGATAACAAGTAAACCTAGAACTTGGACATGATGAGAATCACCAGAGGCGGTAACAAGAGCATACCCGCAACTAGTACAGCTACCAAGGCGGACACCAGCACAGCACCAGCAGCACAATCTTTGGCAACTTTTGCCAATTCATGGTAGGTCTGCTTTACGGTTAAGTCTACAAGGGATTCGATGGCTGTATTCAGTAATTCCAATGCCAACACTAAACCACTGGTGATACCGATGATGGCGATTTCTACTGCTTGCAGATGTAAGAAAAGGCTTAAGGCGATCGCCAAAGCACATACACTCAAATGAATACGAAAATTACGCTGAGTATGAAAACTATAGCTGATTCCAGCCCAAGCATATTTAAAGCTAATAAATAAATTAGAGGCAACTTGCCAAGAAAATTCCCTTTCCTTACTGATTAGCGTTGGTAAGCAGTTTGGTGTTGGGGAAGGAGATATTTGTGGGGACATAAGCCTAAAAATAGGATAATAGGGTAATTACAGAAGAATTTCACAGATTTTCCGATTTTCTTATCATGCAATCAATCTTAAAGCAATTTTCTACAGAAATATTATAAACATTTACTGACATCAAGAATCTTTAATATTCTATGTCAATATCAATACTAATTTTTTTCAGTAAAATTACTTGCTGTTGAATCATTTGCATTAACTGCTCTTCATCTGGATGATCCCAACCCAACAGATGCAGCAGCCCGTGGGCAGCTAACCAAGCTAATTCTGTAGGCAAAGTATGTCCTTGCTGTACAGCTTGACGTTGAGCCGTATTTATCGAAATTACAATATCACCTAGATACAAAGGCGCTCCCACCATTTCCGGAATGTCAGGAAAATCTACCTCTAACGCCGCAAAAGATAAAACATCTGTTGGTTTATCTTGATCACGATATTGAGCATTCAATGACTGAACTTCCGCATCATCTGTTAATCGCAGCCCAATTTCATAAATTGGGGCTGGTGGAATATCCGGCTCTAAAGTTTCCAACCAGCACTGGAACCAGTCTTCCCATGTTTCTGGACTAACCCGCGTCTCTTCATCCCCAGCATTTATAGCTGTTTTTGAGGATGATTCATAAAACAAATCCTGCACATCTAATTCAACTTGCACCAGTTATCAAATCTCCTCACATCTGGGGATTTTAATTTGTTTTTAGCGAGTCAGGTAAGCCAAACCCACTAACACAGCTAAAAGCCCTACAGAAGTGAGGGCAAAATGCTTGATGGAAGTGCCTCCCTTTCGCACCATGTTTCGCATGGCAAGTTTGACATAGCTAGGTTTAGTTTCTGTGGGGGAGTTGCTCATAATAATTTGATTACAAAACTTTTGTAGATAATATAAATCTAACAGTTTCTCAGGGGTTAGATGGCCATTTTGGTGATTTTGGGGGAGAAGAGACTATTAATTTCCTACTCCCCCGATTACTGAGCAACTTGTACTGAGCGCAGTCGAAGTAAGTCGAAGTAAGTCGAATTAACTCCCTTGCCTAAGCAGGAGTATTTTCTACTAGCTGGCTTTCTTGCCGTAGATAGCCTTGAATAAACAAATCAAGGTCCCCATCCATGACATCAGAAATGGCCGTGGTTTCCACGTTTGTCCGCAAATCCTTCACCATTTGGTAAGGATGAAACACATAGTTACGAATTTGGTTTCCCCAAGAAGCTTCCACCATATCACCTCTAATTTCGGCCACTTCTTGGGCTTTTTGCTCCCTGGCAATTACCAGCAGTTTAGCCTTGAGGCGGGCGAGGGCTTTATCTTTATTTTGTAGCTGGGAGCGTTCTTCTGTACACCTAACGGCAACACCAGTGGGGATGTGAACAATTCGCACTGCTGTTTCCACTTTGTTAACGTTTTGCCCACCTTTACCACCAGCCCTGGATGTAGTAATTTCCAAATCCTTGTCAGGAATATCCAGTTGCACGGAGTTATCTAACTGGGGCATAATTTCTACACCAGCAAAACTGGTTTGCCGCTTACCGTTGGCATTAAAAGGTGAGATGCGTACTAAGCGATGTGTGCCTGTTTCCGATCGCAGATAACCATAGGCGTAACGACCAGTAATTTCCAGCGTTGCTGATTTAATCCCAGCTTCATCACCCTCTGATTCTTCGGCTAAAGTAACTTTGTAGCCGTGGTCTTCTGCCCACCGGGTGTACATCCGCATCAACATAAAAGCCCAGTCTTGAGCATCTGTGCCACCAGCACCAGCATTAATTGTGAGTAATGCCCCTTCAGCATCATAGGGTTCAGAAAGTAACTGTTGTAATTCCCACTGGTCAAGTTCACGATTGAGCTTTGTGACTGTAGATTCCGCTTCTTGCAATAGTGCAGCGTCGGTTTCTAACTCCAATAGCTCAAAAACTGCTTTGGTGTCTTCCAGATTAGAACGCCATTGCTGATATTGCTGGAGGTGGGCTTTGAGTTCGTTCAGTTCTTGCAGCGTTTTTTGTGCTTGATTTTGATCGTTCCAAAATTCTGGCTGTGCTGCTATTTGTTCTAAATCGTTAATTTTGGCATTGAGTGCAGGTATGTCAAAGATAGTCCTGGGCTTTACCCAGACGACCGGACAATATTTCGATTTCGCGCTTGAGTTCTAATACTTCCATAGTGCTTGCTAAAGAAGGTCAATTAATTATTGTAGTATAAAATTCTCATTCTTGATCTTATTAAAAAAAACCGTGGCTACTTTATGTGAACCACGGTTGACTATTAATTTTTATGGGTGCTTAGTCACGACCGTTGATGGCAATTAGCAAGCGCAAGATAAAGACAAATAGATTGATATAGGTGAGGTACATAGATAAGGCAGCAGGTAGATATTGATCATCTCTATAACTACGGGGCAAGATGTAGAAATCAACTACAGATACGCCGACAAATAGGAAAACTCCTAAACCTGAGATACCAATTTCTAACCAACTGGGGGTGTAAATACCAAACAGAGCAAATGCAAATTGGGCTAGACAAACTACAACTAAGGCAATTACACCTAAACTGATAGTTTTGGTCAAAGCCATGCCATCTTCTTCGGAGAGGTTGGAACCAATTTGGCGGGCGACAATAAAAGTAACGCCACAACCAAGGGCTGCTAAACCAATGCCTTGAATGCCAACACCTTGGGTTCGTAAGGCCAGGAATACCAAGCCACTGAGGGTATATCCCGATAATAGACCGTAGGTTGCTAGTAGTGGTAGTGCTAAGGTTTTGTTACCTTTTTCGGCAACATTTCGGGCAACAAAGAACAGAATTAATTCCACAATCATTGCACCGATGAAGGTGGGAAAGAAAATACTGGGGTTGGTACGAATGACGTTCAGACCGCCATAGGTTCCCACTGCTGTGAGTACAAGACCTCCGCCCACATAGGGTAGGGCGTTGGCAATGACGTTGGGGCCAATGAGGGCATGAGTTTTAGCCTCTTGTATGGCGTTACGGAAGTTGCTGGAATTGCTCATAGGTGATTTTTTTTGAAATTTATATCGGCTTTAGTTCCATTTTTACCAATTTTTATGCTGAACGACCAAAATTCAGATCAACTGAGGATGGGACTCAGGTGGAAATATGGCTATTGTGTTAGGTATTGATTTTTCAGGATAAATAGCTAGATGGTTTGGCAAAAATGACATATTTTTTTTGGGATTAATCATCAAGCGTAGGAAAACATAGCTTTCAACAGATGAAAATACAAAAAAATACGTATAAATACTGATTACGCACGTAGATATTTTCGTAATTTCAGTAAAACGACGATGGTTTATTCAGCCTTGACTAAGGAAAATAATGACAGATTAAAAGGCAGTATACGCAGCTCCATTTTCTGAAAAAAAAAGGAGTTCTAAAAAAGGAATTTCTATATTATGGCCACAGGTGAGTCCTCTATGCGAATTGATGGTATGGAGTTATTGCACTTATACCACCAAAATCCTTCTATTAAACTTCGTAATCAACTGGTGCAGTTACATACTGGCTTGGTGAGAAAGATAGCTCATAAGTTCAGCTATCAATGTCATGAGCCTTATGAAGATTTAGAGCAAATCGGTTATTTTGGGCTAATTAGGGCAATTGAACGCTTCGACCCTAGTCAAGGATATGCATTTAGTTCTTTTGCTGTGCCATATATTCGTGGTGAGATGCTGCACTTTTTACGCGATCGCAGTAGTCTATTAAAAATCCCTCGCCGTTGGCAAGAACTGTACAACGAAGGGCAAAGAGTTCGCAAGGAATTATCAGTTACCTTGGGTCGCTCTCCCAGAGATGCAGAAATTGCGGAACATCTCCAAGTATCTGTGCAGGAATGGCAAGAAACGAAGTTGGCGGCGCAAAATCGGATGCCTTTAAGTTTAGATGCTACCGCAGTTCATTATGTAGATTGCCACGTTACCCTGGGTGAGGCGCTTCCTTGTCCTCGTTCTACTGCGCTACGCCAACAAGATGAAGAACGACAACAACTCCAAGGGGCTATTAATATGTTAGAGGACAAGCCTCGGATGGCTGTGGAAATGGTATTTTTAAAGGAACTGTCTCGCAAGGATGCGGCGAAGAAGATTGGTACTAGTCCCATGACGGTGACGCGATATTTGCAAAAAGGTATTCAGGATCTTATTTGCTATCTACAACCGCAAACAGTACCCACTGGATCTTGAAAAATGTTTTTATGAGAAGGGAACAGGGAACAGGGAGATATTTCGGTTTTTTCCATCCACCTACTTAGTCAAAAGTCAAAGGTCTATTCATGACCAATGACTAATGATTTACCCTGAGCGTAGCCGAAAGGCTAATGACTAAGTTATCGAGATTTTAGATCAGCGATCGCACCTTTAGTCATGGCAGCAATAGTTTTATCACTGGCTTTGGGCAAATTATAATATTTACCTGCGGCTGTTTGCGCTAATTCTTTCGCAAAACCAGTAGAGACAAACTTACTCTCGGTATCAATTACTAATAACTGTATCCCCAAGGCTCTAATTCTGGCAGCAATATCTAATAATTCCCCTTTGATATCTGGTTTTTCCCCTGGTTCTAATTGTTCACCCAAAGAACGCCCTAGCGGAATATTACCCCTACCATCAGTGATGGCGACAATCACAACTTGCCCAATATCTCCGCTCATCTGGGCATTTACACCCACCCGCACTGCTTGAGTTAAACCATGTGCGAGGGGGGAACCACCGCCACAAGGTAGCCTTTCTAGGCGGTTACGTGCCAAAGCAATGGAACGTGTGGGGGGTAATAAAACTTCAGCTTGTTCTCCTCGGAAGGGAATCAAGGCTACTTGGTCACGGTTTTGATAGGCTTCTGTTAACAGTTGCATAACAGCACCTTTAGCTGATTGCATCCGGTTGAGAGCCATTGAACCAGAAGCATCCACGACAAATACTACCAAGGCTCCGGCTTTGCGGATTAACCGCTTGGAACGGATATCACCTTGCTCCACCACAACTTTTTTATTTGGTTGTCTGGCTCGTCTGGCTTTTTGATAGGGTGCAGCTGCTCTGAGTGTGGCATCTACGGCGATGCGGCGCACTTTACCTTTGGGTAACATGGGCTTGATGTAGCGTCCCCGGTCATCGGAAAAGATAATGCTGCGACTGCCAGATTTTCCTTGTCTTTTGGCAGTTTGGGCAAAATAAAGGACGCTTTCATCCATAATTACCCCTTCAGGATCAAAAATAAATTCCTCTGGGATATCAGGGGGTTGTTGTTCTGGTTCTTCCTGTTCTTCCTGTTCCTGTTCTTCTTGTTCTTCGTTTTCCTCTTGATTTTCCTGGTCTTCTTCTTCTTCTTGATTCTGAGGTGGTGGTGGTGGTGGGGGTGGTTGGTCTGGTGGTGGAGTCTGGACGATTGTGGAACGGGGGACAATCACAAATTCTACAGCCCGGCGGAGGTCTTCGGCATTAACTGCGGTTCTTCCTTCTAAGGCTGCGGCGGCTTTGGCGACACGCACGGCGAATAATTCGGCGCGATGTCCTTGGACTCCTCCGCGAATGGCTTCATTTACTAAATAGGTAATTTGTTCCTGACTGATGGTTACTTCTTTCAACCATTCCCGCGCTAGGATAATTTGGGTTTTTAGCCCGTCTAGGTCTTCTTCGTATTGTTCGAGAAAGTCTTGGGGAGATTTAGAATAGGCGATCGCTTGCTCTACAGCTGATACTCTTTGATCTAGGCCGAGAACACCATCAGCAGAAAGAGAAATGGCAATTCTATCTAATAAATGCTCCCGTAATGCACCTTCTTCTGGGTTATAGGTGGCGATAAATAAGGATTTGCAAGCGTGCTGAAAACTAATACCTTCCCGCTCAATGCGGTTACGTCCCTCAGATAATACTGTCAGCAGCTGATTGGAGATTTGGTCATCTAATAAATTCAATTCATCCACATACAGCACGCCTCGGTTAGCTGTGGCGAGTAACCCAGGCTGAAAAATTGTATCACCTTCTTGAACAGACTTTTCTACATCCACAGATCCTAGTAGTCTGTCTTCTGTGACTCCTAGAGGAATCTGGACAAAGGGTGCTGGAATAATTTCTGTGGGGACATTTTGAGTATCTTGATCTTCATATTCTGCTGACAGATAATCATCCCAATCTTCTGGGTAGTTGGGGTCACATTTACTAATGGAACCTTTAACAATTTCGATGGGTGGTAGTAAGGCGTGGATAGCACGAGCCATTACTGATTTTGCCGTACCGCGACGGCCGGCGATCGCCACTCCGCCCAAACCGGGATCAACTGCTGCTAACAGCAAGGCTAATTTTATGGCTTCTTGACCGACTACAGCTGTCAAGGGGAAGGCTGTGATTGTGGGGTTGATTGTAGGCGCGGGCATGGTTGGCACAATAGCGAGTCTCGGCTTTTAGCATAACAATTTTTAGCACTCTGAATTTATGGTTTTTATCACGCATCAGCGAAGCGTGCTGTAAGCTCTAGCACGAAGTGCGTTAGGCGCAAAGTTTTAATTGTGTTTTTTGCCGATAAAGCACTCTATGGCTAATTTATCTCTAAAACCATAGACTGGCGACTGTGCATATCCTCATATAATATACTGATGCTAGCTAATCCAATTTATAAAATAAATTACTTAGTTTTTACCATTTGACCATTGACAAACTTACTTTTTGATCAGATTATAAGTAAAGGACAGAGAAAATCTTAGTAAGTAAACTGATTGTTGTCTCAGAGA
The DNA here is from genome assembly GCF_034931085.1 of Nodularia harveyana UHCC-0300. Classification (NCBI taxonomy): domain Bacteria; kingdom Bacillati; phylum Cyanobacteriota; class Cyanophyceae; order Nostocales; family Nodulariaceae; genus Nodularia; species Nodularia harveyana. Next base: position 255,997 of record NZ_JAYGHG010000001.1, read on the forward strand.
GATTAATTTTGTATCTTACTTAGTTTCTATTTCACTGGTTCAATGAGTGTTCGAGATACTCAATACCTATACATATTGATTAGAAGGTTCATTGACCTGGTTGAATAGAGGCTTTGTAAGAAGCAGAATTTGTAATACTGAGACTAAAATCAGTAAAAGCACAGATGTTTGTGCAAATATTATGAACTTGTGATTTTGATGCTGTCCAAAAAGCAAATTTAAAATTTGGACAAAATACAATGTCAGACTTTCATCAAGTTTCCCAGACTTTAGAATGCAGACAAAAAAGTTGTGTTGGCGTTTTTTGTGATATTCAGAATGTCCCCTCAATTAAAGGAAAAGGAGATTTATTAATACAATTTGCCGAATCCCAAGGGCGTGTAATTAGCAAAAATGTCTACTATAATTCACACCACAGCAGTCAAAATACTGCCAAGAGTAGTTTAGAAAAACTAGGTTTTCTTGGTGTGGATGTTCCTGATGGGTCAAAAAACAGTGCAGATTATCGATTGATGGCTGACTGTTTAAAATTATTTGCACCTAAATTACCTGCTTATCCTAATATAATTATTCTGGTATTAGGAGATTGGGACTTCGCCGGATTAATTTCTGTTCTAAAGACTTTGGGTAAAACAGTGATAGTTTTTGCTGAAAGAGGTAGTGCTAGTCCAAAGTTAATTAACTTAGTTGGTAACGAGAACTTCCACTATGTAGATGAGTTAGATAACTTAGTCCAGAATAAAACTAAGTCTCAAAGCACTGCTATTTGTTCTCAGATTAATTACAATGAAGCTATAGATTGTTTGACGGAAGCGATTAAAACTGCTTTAAGCCAAAGCAAGAAAACAAAATTTGGCTTCATTGATAGATTGATGCGTCAGAGTTGTGCTAAATATCAGGGATTTTCTTCTATCTGCACACATGATGGTAAAAAGTTTAAAAACTTCAGTCAATTTATAAATGCTGCTGTCAAAGATGGTAAAATTCGGAAAAAAAATGAGGAATTGTTTTTGATCAATACAGACAGACTGGCTGCATAAGATAGCTTTGAGTAACCCAGTTTATTGACTTAACTGGGTTCTAACAAGCCTTTTCTGTCTTAAAACAGTACAACATTTCTGATTTTCAAGAAACTATTTTCGTAATTAGATAAAATATAAAAATGCACAAAATTTTAATGTTCCAAGATGAAAAACTTCTCCGTCATGCACTTACCCACCGTTCTTATGTCCATGAAAATCCAGGAGAAGGCGAACATAACGAACGTTTGGAATTTCTCGGTGATGCGCTATTAAATTTTTTAAGCGGTGAATATCTCTATCGCTGTCACCCAGATAAAGCAGAAGATGAATTAACCCGAAGACGTTCCGCACTGGTGGATGAGAAGCAACTAGCAAAATTTGCGATTGAGGTGGGTTTGGACTTCAGGATGCGGTTGGGAAAAGGTGCAATCCGCGATGGTGGCTACCAAAATCCTAATTTGCTTAGTTGTACCTTTGAAGCAGTTGTTGGTGCTTATTATTTAGATAATAATTGCAATGTTGAAATAGTTCGTGCTGTAGTTGAACCATTGTTTGATGGTGTACCGGAGGAAATCGTTGTATCTCGCTCTAATGTAGACTCGAAAAATCGCTTTCAGGAATGGGTACAACGTAACTTTCCACCTCCAACTCTTCCCGAATATGTCACGGTACAAGTAGGTGGTGTGTCTCACGCACCAGAATATAAAGCGACAGTATTTGTACTGGAAAAAGAATATGGAGTAGGTCACGGACGTAATATAAAAAATGCTGAAAAAGCAGCTGCGGAGGATGCTTTATTTAAGTTGAAAAAACAAAATTTATTATGATTTAAATTTAAAATTTATGGTTCTTCGATGATTTTTATGGGAAACCAGCTTCAAAATTGTTAAAATCCTTATTCAGTAGGCATTTTACTTAAAATTATGCCATGACTCTTCATAACTAGGACTTACGCAACAATTGCCAAAAATCTTGATTTATCGTTCGCGTAGCGTGCGCGAAGCGCATACCGCCAAGAACGCCAAGAAAACGTAGATTTTGCGTAAGTCCTGATAACCATCCTCAATTATTATAAAAGAGACGTAAGAACCGAATTTTTAACGTTCGCAGAGCGTGGCGTTAGGCATACCACAGAGACACAGAGAGCGCAGAGGTAGAGAAATTCGGGGTTTTCATGTCTTATTTAGAATTTCTATAGATATGAAGCATATTTTTGTGATAATTAAATATTTTAAAGTACAATAAAACCTCTTGAGTCTAATTTAATAACATATATTATTTTCTTTGAATTATCATTTTTCTGTCTCTAGATAGATATGTCTTTCCAACTTGAGATGGATGTATGAAATGGCTAAATTACAGGATTCTAAAACTTATGAATAGTGTTGTATTACCGGAGATGCAAAAACAAATAAATCCTGCTCCATAAATTTTAACTTAATTAAGGACAAATAATGTTTGAATCTACGGACAACATATTAGAAGTTTATCAGCCACTATGGTGGATGGCACAAACTCCAATAGTTCCTACGGGAATTACACCAGCGCAAGCATCAGTTATCAATTCTGGTCCGCGCTTTTTTGTGGCTTTAATCTCTGGTGTCATCCTCGCTTTTGCTTTCCAATTAGTATTAACTAACCTTTCAGTCGCGGCTGGTATTTCCTACTTGGGACGACCATCTCATGCTGATGAAATAGACCAGAGTGAGGTGGGAGGTTTCGGCGGTAAGATTCACCGAATTGGTACAGCACTTGGTTTGTGGACTTTAGTAACTGTGACTATTGCTTTATTAACTGCTTGTTTTCTGGCAGTTAAATTAAGTCTACTGGTTTTAGACCCCAGACTAGGGGCAATTTTAGGATTAGTAATTTGGGGTGCATATTTTTTGCTGCTGGTGTGGGTGAGTTCTACGACTGTGGGTTCCCTGGTTGGTTCGGTCGTCAATTCTGCTACTTCTGGTTTTCAAGCGATTATGGGGACTGCTACGTCTGCATTGGGTACTAAAGCGGTGAATCAGCAAGTGGTAGCAACGGCTGAAGCGGCGGCCTCGGCTGTGCGTCGGGAATTAGGTAATGGTTTTGATCCGACTATTATTCAGGAAAATATACAAGATTACTTAGATCAGTTACGTCCCCCAGAATTGGATATATCTGGGATTCGCGGGGAGTTTGAAAATTTACTCAAAGATCCGCAATTACAAGGGGTGGCGGGGAGTCCAGACCTGCGTAATATTGACCGCCAAAAGTTTATGGATTTAGTCAGTAGTCGCACTGATTTTTCTCCGCGAGATGTCAACCGAATCAGCGATGTTTTATACAATGTTTGGCAACAGGTAGTTGGTCAGCAACAACCTACTCAAGATGATTTAGCTGAGTTAGTCAGTTATCTCAAGTCACTACCACCAGGAGAAGGGAAGACTGATGAACTAAATGCTAAATTGGATCGGTTAATTGCACAAATGCGGAGTTCTCAGTCAGCATCAGTAGGAGAAAAACCCGGTTTGATGCAACAGGCTTTGCCACAGGTAATTACTCCATTGATTGGTATTGTGTTAAAAAGGGCGGATTTATCGGATCTGGATGTGGAAAAAATTTGGCGATCGCTCTCCACAGCTAAAGAAAAAGCCACTACACAAGCTGATAAACTAGGTTTACTCTTACCATCACAACCCTATAGCCCCATTCGGGCTGATGTGGAAAATTACCTCCTGAACACTTATGCTTGGCAATTGAGTCCAGAGAAAATTGCTGAGGAATTTCGGGATGTGATATATGACCCAGCCGCCGATCCTGGTATAGTTAAAAACGAACTAGAGCGACTGTCTCGCCGAAATTTTGCCCATACTCTGCAACAACGGGGACTGTTAACCCAAGGACAAATCCAAGGTATTGCTGACCAGTTGGAAACTGTGCGTCAAAAAGTATTATTTACAGTTAGCGCTGCGTCAGAAAAAGAAATTCTCCAAGACTTACAACAGCGAATAGAAAGTTATTTAATTCTTACCAAGAAAGCAGATTTGACTCCAGAAGGGATTGAGCGTGACTTTAAACCATTATTATCAGATCCAGAAGCAGATTACGAGACTCTTTCCCTACGACTAGCGCAATGTAAGTCTCAGGTAATGGGGAAAATCTTGCGATCGCGCAGTGATATTCAACTGGAAGAAGTAGACCCAATTATTAATGAGTTAGAAAAGCAGCGCGATCGCGTTTTGGTAGAATCTCAAGGATTGAGAGAACAAGCTAAATATCAAGCGGAAAGCTTGTGGTTGAATGTTGAATCACATCTGCGGAATACCGGAAAAGCTGAGTTAAACCCTGATGGGATTCGCGCCGATTTACAAAAGCTGCTAGAAGATCCTCAAGCGGGAATCATCGCTATCCGCGCCCGATTAGCTCGCTTTGACCGTGATAGTTTAGTACAGTTATTGAGTCAACGCCCAGATTTGAGTGAACAGCAAGTTAATCAAATTATTCATGCTGTGGAAGACTCTTGGCATAGTATCAAAGATACACCGCGAGGGTTGGCAGCCAAAGCTCATGACAAGTATGATTCTGTCACCACTACCATCGCTGATTACTTACGCAATACTGGAAAAGAAGAACTAAATCCAGAAGACATTCAACGAGATATTAACAGATTATTTGCTAAACCCAAAGAGGGAGTTGTAGCCCTGCGCCGTCGTTTGTCTGAGGTAGACAGAGATACTTTAGTGCAGTTACTCAGTCAACGGCGAGATTTGAGTGAACAGCAGGTAAATGAGGTTATTGATGTAGTCCAGAGTTCGATTCGGAATATTGTGGGTGCGCCTCGTCGTCTGGCTGTGCGTACACAGCAAAAAATAGCCACATTCCCAGCTTATTTAGCCGATTATTTGCGACAAACGGGTAAAGAAGAACTTAACCCAGAAGGTATCAAACGGGATTTACAATTATTGTTGCATGATCCGCTCGTGGGCATGGAAACTTTGAGCGATCGCCTGGCGCATTTCGACCGTGACACCATCATTGCTGTGCTGAAAATTCGGGAAGATATCACCGATGCAGAAGCCGCCAGAATTGCTGATAATATCCTCTCTGTGCGCGATCAATTTCTCGAACAGGTTCGGGGGATAGAACGGCGGATTCAAAATGTTATAGAAGGGATTTTTGCCCGGATTCGGAACTATCTCAACTCCTTGGAACGCCCCGAACTCAACTATGATGGCATTAAGCGGGATGTTCGCAGTTTCTTTGATGATCCACAGGCTGGGTTTGAAGCGTTACGCGATCGCCTATCATCTTTTGATCGCAATACCCTAGTGGCGATTATGAGTTCCCGTGATGACATTTCTGAAGCAGATGTCAACCGAGTTATTGACCAAATTGAACGGGCGCGTAACACAGTATTACAACGAGCCGAACGTCTACAACAGGAAACACAACGCCGCCTAGAAGAAGTCAAACATCAAGCACAACACCAAGCAGAAGAAACCCGTAAAGCCGCCGCCACAGCTTCTTGGTGGTTATTCCTCACGGCTTTCGTTTCCGCCATGTTTGCAGCATTAGGAGGAGCGCTAGGCGTGGTTGTAGTGTAATTCGTAATTCGTAATTCGTAATTCCAATACTACAAGCGTTTCATTGATTTGTAATAGTTGCCTTATTTACGCCGTGCTGTATTAGTGACTAGGATCTGGGGGTTGGAAAAAACTTTCCCCCCACACTCCCCACACCTCCCACACTCCCCACACTCCTCACACTCCCCACACTCACCTCACCCCTACTCCCCACTAGCTTCTCCCCATTGGTTAATAGCAGAAAATACGGAAGAGTAGTCATCATTAGCAAATGACATTTTCACGGCTGTGTGTACAAGTTGGCGGACGGCTTCAATACTAGCGAGATCCAAACCTAATGATTTTGCTTCCGAGATAAACAAATCTGTATCTTTGAGTAAGTGTTTTGTGGGGAAATTAGGATTGGTATAATTGCCATCTAACATCCGGCGGAATTTCTTATCAAAGGTAGGCGCATAAAGTGAACTTTCGCGCAGGATTTGCATAAATAAATCTATGTTGATACCTTGACGTTCCACAAAGGCCAAACTGAGAGCAAAGCTAGTTGTTAGGGAAGCAATTAGTTGATTTAGTGCTAACTTCACCCCCGAAGCCGCACCCACTGGACCTACTAGTACAGGTTCTGCGCCAAAATTTTTCAGTAGCGGTAAATGGCGTTGATATTGTCTTTCTTCAGCCCCTACCATGACAATCAGTTTACCGTCTTTAGCTTCGGGAATACTACCTAATACTGGAGCTTCCATATACTCGCCACCGCCACCAATTACCGCATCTCGAATTTCTTTGCTTTCTGTAGAGGTAATAGTCCCCATTTGAATCACAGTTCGCCCTTCTAGGGTGCGCCAAGAAGTATCAGAAAGCAAAACATGATAAATTGCGGCGGCGTTAGTCAGCATGAGAATAATGCACTCAGCTTGCCGAATTGCTAGGCGGGGATGTGTGACAATTTCCGCACCAGCAGCCTGTAATGGGGCTAATTTTTCTGGGGTGCGATTGTACGCTACTAGCTCGATGTTGGCTGCTAACAACCGTTGAGCCATCGGTAATCCCATCAGTCCAGTTCCCAGAAATGCCACCTTCATTGTTTAAGTTCCTTTGGTACAGCTTAGGTGTAGCCAGTCGTAGATATCGCGTTTCCATTGTTTGATTGTACGCTTAGTGAACAATTATCTTTGTCCAGAGATAACTGTTCACAGATGACTTGCTGACAATCAGCCACCGGCGGCAAATGTCACCATAATGATCACTGAAAGTAAAATGCCAGGGCTAAGTAGTGTTATCAATAAGAATAGTTCATGAGCCGTCATAATTAATACTTTCCTATTAGCTGAATCTGCACAGTATTCAATGTCATCCTAATCTATATCAGGGTGAGCTAGCATTCCTCAAGACTGTTTTAATGTTTCTCAATTTTAGTTGGGGATGGTCAGCCCTTTGATTGGTTGGGCTATTTCTTTCTGTTGGAGTCCTTTGCATTGAATTAAAACTCCAAAGCCACCTAATGCGGTAGGATCTATGAGGCTGTGTAATGCTTCCCGCCGTTGTAGCAGTTGTGAGATGGGAACTTCTTGATGAGAAAGAGCTGCAATGCGATCGCCTAAACCCAAAGCCATTAAAAATAAACCTTGCTGAATAAACCCAATTTTTTGTAAATTGAAGCGATCGCCCCAGCGTTCCAAAGCTGTAAAATCAACATGGGCGGTGATATCTTGCTCACCAATGTTGACATAAGGGTTATCGTGGTAGCGATGGTTGAAATAACACTGTAAACTTCCTTGCGATCGCCTGGGATTATAATAACGATCAGCCGGGTAGCCATAATCAATAGTTATCACATACCCCCGATGCAAGCAGTCCGCTACACTACCCAACCAATCACCAGCAGCCAAATTAATTTCACTGCGATAGCCATCTTCATAACCGCCAGCAGCCAAATCAATTCCCACTAAATCCAAATACTTTCGCAATTCCGGCGTAGAAACTTCCCCCGTCACCTCCACAAAAAACGTCTCAGACTCATCCTTGTGCGTTGTCACATAAACTTCCCGCAACTCCCCAGACTCTAAAATAAACTGATGTACCGGGAAAGCATCCACCAATTCATTAGAAAAAAAGCAGCCAGTCATCGACTCACTAGGGATATCTGCTAAATTACACCAACGCACAGAAAAATCTTGCAACCGTTCCTGCTGTTCCTGCTTTAATCCTGGCGACTTCTCCACAATCACATAATCCAGCGCCGCCAAAAAATCGGGATCATGTAGCTGATAATAACTGAGAATATGCCTAGCCAATAGACCTGTACCCGCTCCCATTTCCACCACCGAAAAAGGTACAGGACAGCCTAAAATCTCCCACATCTGCAAAAACTGTACCGCCAGTAACTCCCCAAAATCAGCACCGAGATGAGGCGAAGTAAAAAAATCACCACCCTGAAATCCAATTTTCACAGCATGACTGGAATAGTAACCGTATTCAGGATGATATAAAGCCATCTCCATAAAGTCAGCGAAAGTAATTCGCCCTTGGGGACTGGTAGAAATATGATAGGCGATCGCGCTACACAATGCTGGATTGGAACTCATGCAAAAACCATAAAAATGTAGGGTGGGTATAGCCCTGGGGGCATGGCTACGCTAAAGCGACAGCGTAACCCACCATCATCCTAAAACACCCGCCCTTGAGTCGCGTTAAATTTCCCCCTCTCCTTCTCCCAAAGGGAGACGCTACGCGAAAGCAATGGGGGTGAGGTTCTTCCCTATTCCTAATCTAAAATTGTCCCACCTACATCCGTATCATCCAAATTAGCGCCATTCAAATTAGCCTGATGTAAATCAGCTTCAGAAAGATTCGCCTGACTTAAATCAGCTACACTTAAATCCGCTCCACTCAGGTCTGCGCCATCTAAATTTGCTGCTTGTAAATTTGCTTCCTGCAACTCCGCCTGACTCAAATCCGCGTCAATCAACTTAGCAAGCTCCAGATTAGCTTGACTCAAATCAGCACCATCCAGAATCGCGCCATCTAAAATAGCACCATCCAAAATAGCACCCACTAAATTACATTCCGTCAGATTAGCATTACTTAAATCCGCTCCATTCAGGTCTGCGTCAATCAAACTGCTTTGGGTTAAATTAGCATGATTCAATTTAGCGCCATCTAAAATCGCCTTATCTAAAATCACCCCACTCAGGTCAGACTCTCTTAAATCCGCCTCACTGAGATTAACACCAGTAAAATCTCTCACGCCTGTAATATACTTTTTCAGGAGTTCTTCTACTTTCATATCTATTGTGCGAGTCTCTGTTAATGTTACTTGGAGAAAATCCACATTGAGGGCAGAGCAATCCTCAGTACGCGCCACCAGGAATTGATGTAGTGAATGCTGGAATTTCTCTACCCATAATATATCTTTTAAATTATTGCCACCACTATCTACAGTAGTAAGTTAATTTCATACTTGAGAGAGATATTTATAAAATTATCAAAAATCAATATTTAGCATCAAGCGATCGCACTGGCTATTATGATATGAATCAGACAAATTAAACTAAGAATTTTAAAAATTAAAAATGATGGTGAATTTCTTTCCCAAAATTGATCGCAAATATTACTCTCGTCAATTCCTCTCAGTGCTATTTCTCTTAACTTTGCTAATTTCACCTATACAAAAAGCGCTAACACAAGAGATATCTCCTATAGATATAACATCACCAATAACTGAAACCTCAATAACTCAGACAGATGGGATATTTTTTGCCGATATCCTCGTTAGAGGAAAGCCTGTTTTTCAAGTTGGTAGTTTAGGAGAACTCAGTGCTATTCAACGAGCGCAGATTATCAACCGTCGCATTGCTAGCGTTTTAGTGCGTTCCCAAACTGACAGCAAAGTTTCTGTAGTCAAAGATTCCCAGCGTGGTATCGCTACATTACAACTGAGTAACCGGGTTTTAATGACTGTCACCAAACAGGATGCTGAAGATTTTAACCTAGATGTAGAAACATTAGGACAATGGTGGGCAAAGCAGTTAATTCAGGCTTTTCAGCAACCACCACTCGCAATTGATGTTGGACAAAGGTTATTATCTACTCTGAGAAAATTTCAGCGAGAGAGCATCGATAACCTACCATCTTTTTTAGGAATGCTATTAGTAGTAATAGCTACTGGAATAATCGCAGCCAGTATGCGCCACCTCACCCTCTCAGCTACACAATATTGGGAAGTAGATCGCAATTCTAAAATCTTAGTTAGTCGTTTAGTATATGGCTTTATTTGGGTAATAGGTTCAATTGTAGCTTTAGGAGTTTTAGGATTAGACTTTGCCACTTTATTGGGAACTTTAGGATTAACCAGTGTAGCCATAGGTTTTAGCCTCAAAGATATTTTGAGTAACTACTTTTCTGGTGTTATTTTGCTGGTATCTCGTTCATTTCATTTAGGTGACCAGATAGTTATTAAAGAATTTGAAGGTACTGTTACTCAAATTCAACTGCGAGCTACAACTTTAAAAACTTATGATGGACGTGTCGTTTATATTCCTAATCAAGAAGTTTTTAGTGCCGTCATTACTAATAATACTGCTTCCACTATTCGCCGTAACTCTATTATAGTTGGTATAGATTACGATGCAGATATTACGAAAGCTAAAAGAATAATTAATGATGCTGTTTTAGGAATTTATGGAATCGAAAAAGAACCCAAGCCAGATATTCTAGTCCGTGAATTAGGTGCTAGTACAGTCAATATCGAAGTGCGCTGCTGGGTAAATTCTCGAAGGTTACCATTTTTAGAAACGACTTCTTTGATGGCTCAAGCAATTAAAGAAGCACTGGAAAAAGCAGAAATTAATATGCCTACAGATATTTACACATTAAAATTTAGTGATGTATTAACTATTGACAATCAACCCCAATAAAAGCTAATTACCAGATTTATTAACTTCAGATTTTATGAGTCTTTTGAAGTTAGTTAATATCCAAATTTCAATATAAGAGGATGTTTGAAAAGTATTAGATGAAACCAATAATCTCCAAAAACCTAACCCCCCTTCCCCCCTTCCCTACCAGGGAATGGGGGTTTCAAAGCCTCTCCAGTAATAAAAGTAATTCCTTTCCCCTCTCCTTGTAGGAGAGGGTTAGGGAGAGGTCGGGGAGAGGTTTGGAGAGGGGTTTATTTATACATTAAAAACTTTTGAAACATCCTCTAAGATAGCCAAAAACTCCACTCCTGAGCTTATTGACTACCTTTGGTGGGACAACATTAATGTTTATTATGATGTATAGTATACTACCAGATGCCGAGATTGCCTGGCGTGATACTATTGTTGGTGCATTAATTACATCGCTGTTGTTTTTAATAGGACAATATTTCTTTGGACTTTTTCTCAGTCGTACTAATTTTGATTCTGCTTATGGCGTTGCTTATTCTTTTATCGTCGTGATTACTGGTATTTTTTGTGCTGCCTATATTATGTTTTTAGGGGTAGAATCTACATTTTTTTTGTTATTTAGTATCGATAATGAACAATATTTTAATATTAAATATATCTAAATTATGAATGAGCCGAATATCCAAAAGTTTTGGATGCAATTGAATAACACCAAGCTGATTCGCTATGTATTACTATTAGCTATTGGTTGGGCAATTCTGCAAGTTTTGGATTATTTTAGTACAGTAATTGTAATTTTTATATTTGCTGGAATTTTGGCATTTTTACTGAGTTATCCTGTGAAGTGGTCTGAGCGGTTTTTACCACATGGCATTGCTGTTACTTTAGTATTTTTATTGAGCTTCTTCGTTTTGGGTGCATTAATTACAACCCTTGGTTTTGCTATACTTTCTCAATTTCAACAAATAATTGAACAAGCTCCTCAATTTATTGAATATGTGATCTCTTTATTAGATACCTTACAAAATATCTTAACTAGATTCAACTTTAAGGTTGATTTTCAATTAATTGAAGAAGAATTACGTAATCGTATTTTAGCTGGTATTGGTACTGGCTGGGCAACTTTTCAAGTGTTATTAACTAATTTAATTGATTTTGTTTTAATTACAGTTGTCGCTTTCTTTATGCTACTGGATGGTCAAAAAGTTTGGGATTTCGTGATTAAAGTTTTCCCGCGTCATCTTCGTAATCAGCTAACTGTGGCAATCCAGCAAAATCTTTTAGGTTTCTTTTGGGGGCGTTTATTATTGTCTTTATTTTTCGGGGTTTCAGTATTTATTGTCTTTGTTTTTCTGCAATTGCCTTATGCCTTATTTTTAGCGGCGATCGCCGGGGGATTTGATTTAATTCCTGGTATTGGCGCTACAATTGGAATTAGCCTAGTGGCTGTGATTGTTTTACCTCAAGGTATTTGGTTGAGTATACAAGTATTAATCAGTTGTATTATCCTCCAACAAATAGAAGAAAATCTATTAATGCCACGGATAATGCAAGGGTCAATCAATATGAATCCAGTATTTATGTTCTTGGCTCTATTGGTAGGAGCAAAAGTAGCAGGTTTAGTAGGGGTTTTTCTATCTATTCCTATAGCTGGGGTATTAATTAGTATGTTTAAAGTTGAAGAAAGAACAGGGGAAAAATCATAAATGTTGTTTTGTGTTGCACTTGATTAAGCACATACTCATACTAATTCTAGATTAACTGCGCCTAACTAGAAATAGATATTTAACACCAGAAAAATGCCACAACTGTCACAATAGTGATTACAACTGCTGTGAGTTATATTTACCAGTGAACGCCCACAACAACTCAGAACAAACCCAATCACGCAAAGCAGATCATATCCGCATCTGCTTAGAAGAAGATGTACAATCCCACCAAGTTACTAGTGGACTAGAACATTATCGTTTTAATCACTGCTGCTTACCAGAAATCAACCGCGATGATATTGATCTCAGGACAGATTTTCTGGGTAAACACCTCGCCGCACCTCTGTTAATCTCCTCTATGACTGGAGGAACCGCACAAGCTGCAATGATTAACCAACGTCTGGCAAAGGTGGCTCAAAACTATAAAATTGCTATGGGTGTTGGTTCTCAGCGTGTGGCGGTGGAAAAACCCCAAGTTGCTGATACTTTTGCTATTCGCAAGTACGCGCCGGATGTTTTGTTATTTGCCAATTTGGGGGCTGTACAACTGAATTATGACTATGGTTTAGACGAATGTCGTCGAATTATTGATATTTTAGAGGCCGATGCCCTGATTTTACACATTAACCCACTGCAAGAATTTATTCAGCCCAGGGGTGATACTAATTTCCGGGGTTTGCTTGATAAAATACACATTTTATGCAGTAAATTATCAGTGCCGGTGATAGCCAAAGAAGTGGGTAATGGAATTTCTGCGACAATGGCGGAAAAACTCTTAGCTGCTGGTGTCAGTGCTATTGATGTGGCTGGCGCTGGTGGTACGTCTTGGGCAAAGGTGGAAAGTGAACGGGCGGAAAATGCCTTGCAACAGCGTTTAGGTAGGACATTTGCTGATTGGGGTTTGCCTACAGCAGAATGTATCACGAGTATTCGGGCGATCGCACCTGATGTCCCCTTAATTGCTTCGGGGGGCTTACGTCACGGGTTAGATGTCGCCAAGGCGATCGCCCTGGGAGCAAATATCGCCGGTTTAGCCATGCCTTTTCTCCAAGCCGCAGTTGTATCAGAAGCAGCATTGTATGATTTAGTTGACGTATTAATTGCAGAAATTACTACAGTATTATTTTGTACGGGCAATACTACATTAAATAATTTGCAGAACTCAGAAAGTTTACGTAAAAATAAGATTAACTAAATAAATAAAATGCGTAATTTTTTTAAACAAACTTTTGCCAGTTTACTAGGTACTGTACTAGGACTGATGATTTTCTTTGGTATCAGCACCACGGGAATATTATTACTGTTATTTGCTGTTACCAGTTCTAGAGATACTACCCCACAAGTCGCAGATAAATCTGTAGTGGTGTTTGACTTGTCCATGACTATTACCGATAGCCCCCCCAGTTCTAGCGAATTGCTACAACGCGCCTTATCAGGAGTAGAAATCCCCAGGATGTCTCTCCGCAGCGTTCTGGATACTTTGGAAAAGGCCAGGCTTGATCCCCATATTATCGGTATTTATTTAGATGCAAGTAGTACCAGCACAGTTAGTAATACTGGCTTTGCATCCCTCATGGAAATTCGCCAAGCCTTGGCAAAGTTCCGCGAATCTGGTAAAAAGATTGTCGCCTATGGTGTGGGTTGGAATGAAAAGTCATATTATCTCAGTTCAGTAGCCGATACCATCGTCATAAATCCTGTCGGCTTGATGCAAGTTAAAGGCTTAAGTAGCCAACCCCTATTTCTCGCTGGGGCTTTCGACAAGTTTGGAATTGGGGTTCAGACTGTGCGGGTGGGCAAATTTAAAGGCGCAATTGAACCATTTATCCTCAAAGAATTGAGTACAGAAAACCGCCAACAAATCCAACAATTACTCACGGATATTTGGGGAAATTGGCGGACTACAGTGGGTTCTCAGCGCAAAATTACGCCGGAACAACTACAGGCGATCGCCGATACTCAAGTCATTCTCACACCCGATGAAGCCAAAGCCAGAGGTTTAATCGATCAAGTAGCATACCTCGATGAAGTAGTTACCGACCTCAAAGAATTCACAGAAAGCAGCCCCACAGATCGCAGCTTCCAGCAAATTAATCTCAGGAATTACGCTCAAGTTTCCGGTAAAACACTAGGTGTAGAACGCAACTCCCCCAATAAAATTGCTGTGGTTTATGCTGAAGGCGAAATCGTCGATGGTACAGGGGAAGATGGACAAATAGGTGGCGATCGCTTTGCCAGAATCTTCAATCGAATCCGCCAAGATAATAACATCAAAGCCGTAGTCTTGCGGATTAATAGTCCTGGAGGAAGCGCTACCGCCTCCGAAATCATTCACCGAGAAGTAAAATTGACCCAGGAAGTCAAACCTGTTGTAGTCTCAATGGGTAATGTCGCCGCCTCCGGTGGTTACTGGATAGCTACCGATTCCCGCCGCATTTTTGCCGAATCTACCACAGTCACAGGTTCCATCGGCGTATTTGGAGTCCTGTTTAATGGGCAGAAACTCGCCAATGATAACGGCATTACCTGGGATACAGTTAAAACAGCCAGCTATGCCGACAGCGACACCGTAGCGCGTCCGAAAACACCCCAGGAATTAGCAATTTATCAGCGCAGTGTCAATCGCATTTATGATACCTTCCTCGATAGAGTCGTAGAAGGCCGCAAATTACCAGCCGCAAAAGTCGCCGACATTGCCCAAGGTCGAGTTTGGTCAGGAATAGCGGCGCAAAAAAATGGTTTAATTGATGAAATAGGTGGTTTAAATACTGCAATTGAATATGCCGCTCAAGAAGCAAAACTAGGCAAAGATTGGGAATTACAGGAATATCCCAGAGCCAGCACCTTAGAAGAACGCTTTTTGGGTCGCGCAGTTCAAGAAATTACTACTATGTTAAAAATTACCGGAGTTGCAGCCCAACCCTCTCATCCCCTGATGTCAGAATTACAGAAACTGCAACAACAAATGGTGATCATTCAAAACATGAACGACCCTCACGGTATTTATACTCGTTTACCCTTTAATTTTCAGTGGGATTAGGTTCTTTGTATGCGTGTTCTTATCCAGCGAGTCCAATCATCCCTATTCCCTGTTCCCTACTCCCTACTCCCTACTCCCTATTTATGAGAAATAATTAAATTTATATGAATATTTCCCAGAAGTTTGTTAAATTCCAGATGTTTGCGATAATGTATATAAGGGTTAAATATGCGTAATCAACATTTTTGCTCCATTACGCAAAAATCATCATAAACCCCCTGTTGTATAGTCTTTTAGCAATCAAAAACATTCTGTTGACTATAAAACCCCGCAAAAATTACAAGTCGTCTTTAGCATCTTTTCTATGTAATTTTTCTGACGACTAGCTTTTTCGTATAGCATCTCCGATGGCAGACAGGATTAATTTTAGTAATGTAGTGGTGATTACCGTACAAATCTGAATTTTTCCATCCAAGAGTAGAGTTTATTATGGTATAGTTAAGAGGTTAAGACTAGCTTTACCAACTACAATACTCCACGCATCGATGAAAATTGCAAAACGTAAAGCAGTTTTGATTAAGTATTTACCAAACAAAATCTGAATTCAATTGAGGCTATGACTCAGCAAGTGATTCACCCAATGGTGAAATTGCAACGTAACGTGCAATCACTCATCGAATCCAATATCATCAAACCAACTGATAGCATTTGGAAAATTGCATTACTCTATGGCAACGACTGGCAACACTGGAAACAGGAACTGCAAGACTTTGGCTTTAGTATGCAAGATCCAATTGGCGAACTGCTAGCAGTGGAAGCCTGGGACGAAGAGTAGATAATCAAGCATCGGGAGTAGATGTTTCTCAGACTTAACTACTCCTCACTGCTTATATTTTGGCAGCAGCTAATGCTACAGCTAATTCTTTAGCACTTTGGTAGCGATCGCGCGGCAAATGCTGCGTCGCCCGTTCAATAATTTCTCTTAACTTAGGAGTAATTGTGGGAATCTGAGATACATCAAACCGGGAATTTAGTCCCCTATGGCGGTAGAAATTGAAAGGATTTTCACCCGTGATGAGAAATATTAAGGTTGGGCCAATGGCATACAAATCAGATTGCGTTAAAGGCTGTCCCCGTTCCTGTTCCGGCGCACAGTAACCTTCTGCACCAATCCGAGTCCCTGGTTTAGTCCCAATCTCCTTCACAGCCCCAAAATCTAACACTACTATATGATTATCAGAATTTCGCACCATCAGGTTAGCGGGTTTGATATCACGATGTATTAGTGGCGGGATCTGGCTATGGATATATTCTAATATATCGCAGGTTTGAATCATCCAAGCGATCGCCTGACTAGGTGGCACTGGTCCAGTGCTATAGATTCTCTTTTCTAAATCCTGGCCATGCACTAATTCCATCGCTAAATACTTTTTACCACCCACGACAAAAAAGTCGTAGTACTTAGGAATCCCCGAATGCTTCAAAGATTTGAGAGTATATGCCTCTCGTTCAAATAACTCCTGAGCTTTGGCAATTTTTGCCATGTCAGCATTCATTTCCTTCAAAACCAACAACTTTGGTTTACTCGAAATGCCACCAGCGCTATCCCAAGCCAGATAAGTAGTACCCATCCCTCCCTGTCCGAGAGTTCGCAACACCTGATATTGACGAATTGTCCGTTGAACTGAGATGGGTTGACCGCAATGAATACAAAATAAATTCTGAGGTGAATTACCTTCGTGGTTGCAAGTATAAGCTAAATTTGCGGCAGTCTTCTCTGAAGCCTTGACTGCTTCAGCTGCTACCAGCAAAGTATCTGGGATTTCCTGAAATTGGAACTGTAATATCGGCCCTCCCTGAGCCAGTTGCAGCAAACAGTTATCGGGTAAATCACACTGAAGCACCAGCAACCCATTCAAAAAAGTTCCATTAGTGCCTTGACTAATTAGCTGCCAAGAAGAGGCATTTTTATTTTTCGGAACATTAACTAGCCTCAGTTCCAAATGATGGCGAGAAACCAAACTATCAGCTACAACCACATCATTATCCTCTGCTCGACCAATGCGAATTACAAAGGAATCCTTAAAGCACCACTCCTGAAGGGGCGTTTTTTTTTGCGGTTCTAACAACTTCAGAATAACCACAATACAACCTGCATAAGCTTAAAAAGAAAAGTTAGATGTTCGGAATTAAGAATAGGGAAATAACTTACTACTTCCCACTCTAGAAATATTTTTAACTGTCCATATTCGGCCGCAATTTAGCGCGGACAAGTATAGCAGTAATATTGTCATGGCCATTGTATTGGTTAGCTAAATCAATTAATTCTGTGACTCCCTGTTCCAAATTAGCCCCAGAACGTAACAAAGGAGCCAGAATATTCTGCCCATAAGTTTCTAACAGGTCATTATCTGATAGACCATCAGATACTAGAATAAACAGGCTATCTTCAGTAATCTCAAAAAACTCTGCATCGGGATTAATTGAATGTTGATCCCGTGGTCCCAAAGCTTGAGTTAGCTGGTAAGCATCCGGCCGGGCATAGGCTATGCTAGCCTCCACTCCGTGAGCCATTTCTCTTTGACCTACTTCGTGATCTACGGTAATTTGTTCTAAGCCTCGCTTCCGTGTCAGACGATAAAGACGACTATCCCCCACATGGGCAACTGCTGCTTCAGTACCTTGAATTAATAGCATCACCAAGGTAGTACCCATCCGCTTAGTTCCAGAACGGACTTCTTGTTGATTTACCTCATAAATTTCTTGATTAGCTAAACATACTGCCTCACAGAGCATATCTTTCGTAGGCATTTGGTTATCAACCCAATGTTCCTCAAAATATTGCCTCAGAGTGTTAACAGCCAATGCACTGGCGATTTCACCACCTGCATGGCCGCCCATACCATCACAAAGAATATACAAACAACGGGCTTCTAAGGCTCGATTTTGTGGACAATCCAGCTTGTTGATTTTAGTGACGATCCCAAAGTAGTCCTCATTATAATTACGCTTCCGACCGACATCAGTGCGTCCGGCATCATCCAAACTACTTAATTGCATTGACAGCATAATAGTTGGTGCATCATCGCCTTTTGCGGAGAAATCATCAGCATCATCTGATGGCAAAATAGTTTCTGGAGTAGTTGGTGCTTTGGCGGTGACTGGTGCTTCTAATTCAGCAGCAATTTCTTTTAAAAGCGATCGCAACTGCAGAATGGTCTCAACTTTACCTGCTTCTAAATCTGCTAAAACCTTCATGATTGAACCAAACTGAGTCCGTTGGGACTGTCTAAATAGTTCCTGCCAAACTTGCCCCAAAGCTTGAATAGTTACAGGCTGCTCTGATTCTAGTTCTCCCTCTTCACAGGATGACTTTCTCGATGAGTCTGAATACAATCTCTGTAGCGCCAGTGTCTGGTCTTCATCTAAACGCAAATTGGACAAATTTAACAAACTTTGACAGCAATCGACTGTTTCTAAAACCGTCCAAAGTTGAGTCATCTCATAGAGATAGTGTAAAAGTTGTAACGTAGATGTCGTGTTATCTTGCCATAGTTCTAGTAAATACTGCCAATCTGAACGGTCTTCGATGAGTAGCACCTGCATATCATCTTTTTCCCAGGCATCATGAATTACTGGTATAGCTGATTCCGTTTGGGATTCCAAAACAATATAAGCTTTAGCAAGGTGAGAAATTTCACTGATTTCTCCCGATGAAATCATCAGATCCTCTTCCTGACTCGCTAATATAGCCTCAATTGGCGATATTTGATAGGGCAGACAATCCAAAACCTTGACGCATATTTCAGCCTGAGAGGAATTTTCCTCCGGGGCTGAAAGCGGTGACAACAATTGATAGCGCTGCTCTGATTCTAAGAATGAACCTGCTGTCAGTTGTGATAAAGACAAAAATCCACCGGGGATATTTTGAGCATCATCTGCACCTGTACTGTTTTCTATTTCTTCCCCAGTGACTAACTGAGTAATAATCGCCTGCCAAACTGTTCCACATTCCGCACCACAGTTATGACAAACCAGTGTATTCACAGGTACTTCAGTACCGCACTCATCACAAATTCTGTCCGTCAGAGATTCACCACAGCTTTGACAGAATTTGTTGCTATTGGGGTTTTCAAATGTACACTGAGGGCAAATCAGCATAGTGAAAGTTCCTTCATTCCCGTTCCAACCTGCTTTTACTTACGCTTTCCCATTCTAAAGTTAGGGAGATTAACAACTTATCCCTTTCGGAATGTTGTGATCTGGTTTTGCAAGTCCTTGATTTGCACTCAGTTTGCCCAATCAGGCTGAGTGAGATTTGCTTGCATCTTTTTGTCAAGTATTGGGCTGATACTTTCCGCGATTTTCCCGGTAGATTTTTAAATCTTATACTGACATATAAATTGTACCATTGGACAACGATGAAAACTAGGATCAGCAACATATATAGCATCCAGAAACCGAGATTTTTTAGACTTCTTGGCTGACTTAAACAATAGTGGTGTCATTAGTAAATTTACTTACGAATATGTACTAGATACTTATACCATATGTGTTATTTGTTTCCTAAAGTGCTGGAAGTATAGGCTGCCCGTTATCTGCGGTTCATTTTTGCATCACGCTGAGGAAATCTTGGCAAATTATCGGAAAAATTCAGTTCTGATGGTAAAAGATCCCGCCACTCACCCAGTTTTAAACCCTCTAAATGTAGATGGGCTATACTTACTCTCACTAATCGTAGAGTGGGAAATCCTACGGATGCGGTCATGCGTCGCACTTGGCGATTTTTACCCTCAGTCAAAGTCATTTCTAGCCAAGCTGTGGGGATATTTTTACGAAATCTAATTGGTGGATGGCGTTCAGGTAGTGGCGGCGCTTCTAACAACAGTCGGACTTGGGCTGGTTGAGTGCGGTAGTTTTGAATTTCCACACCTGTTTGTAACTTGTTGATAGCATCAATATCAGGAATCCGCTCTACCTGCACCCAGTATGTGCGTTGATGTCCAAAGCGAGGATGAGCGAGGCGGTGTTGTAATTGTCCGTCATTAGTTAATAATAATAGACCTTCGCTATCCCAGTCTAAACGCCCCACAGGATAAACATCAGGAACGGGAATGTATTCTTTCAAGGTGCTATGTTTTGGTGTTTCCTGGGTAAATTGACTGAGAACACCATAGGGTTTATAAAAAATAATATATCTGTAATGGTTAGTCATAAATACTGAGGTGAGATGGTGATTTCACCTGATAAAGCTGATAGAGTGCGATCGCCTACAGTATAGCCAATTGCATTTCCTCATATCCAATTCTGCTTCGGGTTCTGACTTGATATCAACAGGAATTGTAAACAGCCCCAGCAGTATTCCTAACCAAAGTGATACAATTTCATTCATGCTAGGGGTGCCTGAATATTCAGGCTGAGATCACACCCTTAACACCTGAGTCTGGCTAATACCAGCGGAGGGAAGCTGTTTATCGAGGAATTTCAATATGCGGACAGAATGGGTTGCTAAACGTCGTGGTCAGAGTAACGTAACTCAGATGCACTACGCGCGTCAGGGTGTAATTACTGAAGAAATGCACTACGTGGCCAAGCGGGAAAACCTGCCGGCGGATCTCATTCGTGACGAAGTGGCGCGGGGAAGAATGATCATCCCGGCTAACATTAATCACACCAATTTAGAACCAATGGCGATCGGTATCGCTTCCAAATGTAAAGTTAATGCTAATATCGGCGCTTCTCCCAACTCTTCCAACCTTCAGGAAGAAGTAGATAAGTTGAATCTAGCCGTGAAATACGGTGCTGATACCGTCATGGACTTATCCACAGGTGGCGGTAACTTAGATGAAATTCGCACCGCTATTATTAACGCTTCACCTGTTCCCATTGGCACAGTACCAGTTTACCAAGCCTTAGAAAGTGTCCACGGCACAATTGAAAATCTCACCGCCGACGACTTTCTGCACATTATTGAAAAACACGCCCAACAAGGTGTTGATTATCAAACCATTCACGCCGGGATTTTAATTGAACATTTACCATTAGTCAGAGACCGTATCACCGGTATTGTCTCTCGCGGTGGTGGAATTTTGGCGCGGTGGATGCTACATCACCACAAACAAAACCCTCTGTATACCCATTACAACGACATCATTGAGATTTTCAAAAGATATGATGTCTCTTTCAGTTTGGGTGATTCCCTGCGTCCTGGCTGTACTCATGATGCCTCAGATGCTGCACAATTAGCAGAACTGAAAACCCTCGGACAGCTTACCCGCAAAGCCTGGGAACATAATGTCCAGGTGATGGTAGAAGGGCCAGGACACGTCCCAATGGATCAAATTGAGTTCAATGTTCGCAAGCAAATGGAAGAGTGTTCGGAAGCACCTTTCTATGTATTGGGACCATTGGTAACAGATATTGCTCCTGGTTATGACCATATTACCTCGGCAATTGGGGCAGCAATGGCTGGCTGGTACGGTACAGCTATGCTGTGTTATGTCACACCCAAGGAGCATTTAGGCTTACCGGATGCTGAAGATGTCCGCAATGGTTTGATTGCTTATAAAATAGCGGCTCATGCGGCTGATATTGCTAGACATCGCCCAGGTGCGAGAGACAGAGATGATGAACTCTCAGCAGCCCGTTATAACTTTGATTGGAATCGTCAGTTTGAATTATCTTTAGATCCCGAAAGAGCTAAGGAATATCATGATGAAACTCTACCAGCAGATATTTATAAAACTGCTGAGTTCTGTTCCATGTGTGGTCCTAAGTTCTGTCCCATGCAAACCAAGGTTGATGCTGATGCGTTGACTGAACTTGAGAAGTTCTTGGCGAAGGAACCTGTAACTCAAGGTTAAGTTAATTCTCGTTAAATGTCGTTACTGGGGTTAACCTGGTAACGATATTCATGTTAAGAGTGAATTTGGAAAAATCGAAATATTTATATTGAAATTAAAGCCTAAAAATCAATGAGTGAATCAATTAAATGGACTGCGGAAGCTGAAGCTAAACTGAAAGAAATTCCTTTTTTTGTCCGTCCTTTCGCCCGTAAAAAGATTGAAGTCTATGCTGAAGAGAATAGTATATCTCTAATCACTCTGGAAATTTATGAGCAGGTTAAACAACAATTTAATTAAGATTTTAACTACTATCATTTTTGGCAAAACATAATTTAATCTCACGCAGAGTCGCAGAGTCGCAGAGAATTTTCATGAGTGTTTATGATAACTAACTAAACTGACTTGATACGCTGAATAGGGATAGAGCAGGCGATCAGGAATACAATTTAGCCTCTAACTGTTTTAATATCCGCTTAGGATTATTCTTATCTCCCTGGAAAAATTTCCAAGCTGCAAAACCGGCACCAGCAGCAATGACAGCTGCACCTCCAGTCATGACACCAACTCCACCAAGAGCAGCCATGATAGAACTATAAGCTGCGGCTCCTGATAAAGTGCTAATTGCAGTCCCTGTACTAGCAACACCAAAAGCACCCATAGCAGCCCAAGCTGTACTAACAGCAGCAGCACTTGTTGCAACTCCAACTCCGGCTGCAATTCCTAGTTTCTTCTTATCTTCAGCATCCATTTGGCTAACAGAAGCAACAGATACTAAAGCAGCTGCACCAATTAACGCGGCTCCACCTGTTGCTACTGCTAATCCTCCTAACATTCCTAAACCACCCGCAGCTACAGAGCCACCACCTAACAGAGCTAAAGTTGCATTAGTCGCGGCACCTCCAGATAATGTACTTATAGCTATTCCTGTTCCTGCTTTTATTCCAGTTGTTGATGCAATTTGTATAGCATTTGGAACAATTCCCGCCGCTTTTTTCACTGAATCGCTGATTATTGTGACTTTGGCAAAAACATCATCATTTTTCTTTCCGTTCTGATTGCTCACTTGTTCACGCATCAACTTATAAATTACTTTACAATCATCTGGTATCTGAGAATCTAAGATGAGTGAGTCTAATAATTTTAAATTTGCTTGCTCAGAAACTTGTTTACCATCTCTGATTGCAGAATAGGTACTAAGTATCTCAGATTTATGCGTACTACTTTTGATACCAGAAAAACTATCAATTATATCTACTATAAATAGATCAGCCGTACTTGCCCTAGCAGTTACACTGTAACGAAAGTATATTTGTTTAAGTTCATCAGGCAATGAACTATTTTGAATAATTGTATCAAGTTGATTTAAAATCTCAAAATCAGCTATGTTTTCTCCGGCTCTGATACACTGATATGTTCCTCTAATCAACTGCTTCTCATTTTTATTTAAGTTAGATGCAGTTAAGGCATTTTCAATACATTGTTCTATTTTGAATAATCTAGAACTTTGACTTGCAATATTGTATCGCTTAGAAACTGAAGAATTGATTTGAGAGGATGAAACAATAAATTCTAATAAATTTAGAGCAGGTAAGTCATCTATAGATTTAGCATCGCTAATATTCTGATATACATTCGCACATCTTTCTTTGCTTGTTAACTTAATATCCGCATTGTTGATTAAGTCATATATTATTTTCTCTATGTTTGTACTAT
Organism: Nodularia harveyana UHCC-0300; assembly: GCF_034931085.1. NCBI lineage: Bacteria > Bacillati > Cyanobacteriota > Cyanophyceae > Nostocales > Nodulariaceae > Nodularia > Nodularia harveyana. The sequence goes on from NZ_JAYGHG010000001.1 coordinate 279,711, forward strand.
TATCAAACAATGTATGGACAATGATAATAATATCATTTTCATTATTTATATATTCGGGTGAAAAATTCTCATAAATTTTACTAATAATTCCTTTAAAAGAATTATGATTTTTCTGTGAATTACGTCTTTTCAAGCGTAGTTTAGTTTCTTCCAAACAGTTAGCAGTAATTTTTACTTCATAGCTTTTTCCTGACCTTGATGTAACTTGTTGCGTTCCACCTTGCTTGGCTGTTCCATAAGCTACAAAAATGTGCTGTAACTCGTCTTGTTGAGCTTGCATATTTTGTTCTGTCATGACTAAATAGTATAGTAAGGGTTTTGCTAAGAAATATACTAATCATGACCCTGAATCTAAGTAATTAACAACCGAATAAACACTTAGAATCATGCAAATAATTTTAACCAAAACAGTATTATCAACCATATCTTTAAACTACAGCTTAAAAAGCAAGGGTGTCAAATTACAGAAGAGCGATCGTCTGTACTAAAGGGTCCGATCACATTATATAATTGAGATAGGTTTCACAGTTTTTTATACCTTCAAAAAGATAGCTTTATGCCAAACTCATGCCATATTTCTCTCTTAGCTAATGGACAAAATCAAGTCCTAACTATTCCCCATGAATTTGCTTTACCGAATACAGAAGTTTTGTTACGCAAAGAAGGAAACCGACTAATTATTGAACCGATTCGCCCCGGTTCTCTCATTTCTTTATTGACAACACTAGAGGACATTACAGATGATTTTCCCAGTGTGGATGAAGAACTATTACCCCTTGATGATATTACGCTGTAGTCCTAAACAATGAGCTATCAATACCTACTTGATACCAACATCCTCTCAGATTTGGTGAGGCATCCTCAAGGTCTGGTGTTCCAGCGTATCGCTACCGTGGGTGAAGGCAGCGTTTGTACCAGTATTATCGTAGCGTGTGAATTGAGGTTTGGCGCAGCTAAAAATGGTTCTTCCCGTCTTGTGGAACAGGTGGAATGCATCCTTGAAGTTTTCCCAGTTTTATCTTTGGAGTCCCCTATAGATAAGCATTATGGCGCAATTCGTACCCACCTAGAGCAATCGGGAACTCCAATCGGTCCCAATGATTTGCTGATTGCTGCCCACGCCCACGCCCTTAACCTAACCCTTGTAACAGCAAATACTCGTGAATTTGAGCGTGTACCTGCCTTGATTTTAGATAACTGGTTAGTATAGTGCTTGGGCGAGATTAACCAAAAATTGCCATATTGATTGAAATTTTTGTATGCAGGTTTTATTGCTTCATTCATATTTGAGAAAAATGTGCGATCGCTTGTAGTAACGGGTGCGATCGCCTGATATAAAATAAATATAATAACTCATTAAAATAATTTAGAATTTCTCTCAATATTCAAGTAGTAGCAGAAAAACAATTGCAACCTTTAACTCAAGGATTCCAACTGCAATACACACATCCTCACGGAAAACTTTATCAAGGTAATTCCATAGATTGGCTAGCATCACTGGATTCGGAAAGCGTTGATTTAGTCTTTGCTGACCCACCTTATAACATTAAAAAAGCTGAGTGGGATAACTTTGAAAACCAAGATAAATATATCCAGTGGTCAATTGAATGGATTAGCCAAGCCGCACGTATTCTTAAGTCTACTGGCTCTCTTTATATTTGTGGTTTCTCCGAAATATTAGCTGATTTAAAACATCCAGCCTCAAAATATTTTAAAAGTTGTCGGTGGTTAATTTGGCATTATAAAAATAAAGCTAATTTAGGTAATGATTGGGGGCGTTCCCACGAAAGTATCATTCATTTTCGTAAATCTAATTCCGTTAAACTCAACATTGATGATGTGCGAATCCCTTATGGCGCACACACATTAAAATATCCCTCTCACCCACAAGCAGAAACCAGCGCTTACGGAAAAGGCAAAAAACATCAGAACTGGACACCACACCCCCAAGGTGCGAAGCCTAAAGATGTGATTGAGATTCCTACCACTTGTAATGGTATGGGTGAGAAAACACCTCATCCCACTCAAAAGCCAGAGGAGTTAATTAGAAAGTTTGTGCTTGCATCTTCTCAGGAAGGAGACTTAATTATTGATCCATTTTCTGGCTCAGGAACAACTGTTGTAGTTGCAGAACAACTTAATCGTTACTGGATGGGATGTGACCTGAATATTGAGTATAACAATTGGGCTATTAAACGATTAGAAAATGTTCGTCCTCTGACTAAAGATGAATGGATAGCTTTTGATCGTAAAAATGCCGAGAGAAGAGTATCTATCAGATGAAAATAGAAGATTTGCTAAATTATTATGCAGTATAAACAGGAAGAACGCATTACAAAACTTTTCTTAACTCTTCAACTGTAGCGGCAGTTTTAATTGCCTTTTGAAATGCTTTTAATCGCTCCAAATCGTTCACTTGAGAGATTATCGGCATCAATTCTAAACCTTCGTTGCCAAACTTCATTTCTAGTAACATCTCAATACTTAAAAATAGCTCTTCTCTTCGTCCTTGTTCTACTCCACGCTGCTCAATTTCTTTATACCAAGGCGATTCGCGTAATACAGCCATATCCCACCTCATGATTTCCTGAACTAAGGCGCTATCTAATACAAAAGTAGCAAAAAATGCTAGAACTGTTTCGAGTTGGTTTAATTCTTCATCAGCCCGGAGTATTTGTAGCGCTTCTCGAATTGTAGACTCATTTTCACCACCTTTGAGAATTGGCACAAACGGAAGCAAAGATGGTAAAGGTTGTTGAAAAGCAATATTGACATCAACTTCCCACAAATTAATCACGCGATAATCTTGAATAGCCCGCAAACCAGCAATATTGGATTCATAAGTTGTAGAGATTTCTGCATTCGTAGTTTTGAGAATGTTGATTAACACAGGATAGGTTAGCAACTTATATTTTTCTTCTGCAAGTGCTGCATAAGCACGCATTCTCCGAGGCATATCCAGTGTGGGACGCAATTGTAATTCATTGAGAACAAGAAAATTTCCATACTGGGGACTTTTAGCACGAATTAAAACATCACTTTCCCGACTTATCCACTGAAATTCTGAGTTGAGTATTTCCTGTGCTGCAATATCGGGAATTTGCGTTACCCATTTCACCCAGTTATCAGGCGCGAGGCTAATTAAACGTTTTGTGCTAACGTCTGCGGATTTTGTCATGGGGTTGTAGATGTGCTGACAAGTAGTATTAAAGAACACTATTCAAAACTTGACTTGGGAGAGTCGCAGCGCGACCCTAATTCCCCGACTACTTACCTAATTCTTGATACCGTTGTTGAAGATCCTTAATGGTGAATACCGCCTGAAAGTTTAACCCTACGGACTGGTAAAACTCGGCTCCACCTTGTAATCTGTCTACTAGTGAAATTACTGTATCAACTGTATAACCTGCTTCCTGAAGACGCTCAACGGCTTTCATGGCAGATTTACCGGTGGTGACGACATCTTCCAAGACGATAATTTTTGCACCTGATGGCAAATTAGGCCCTTCAATATAAGCTCTGGTTCCATGACCTTTGGCTTCTTTCCGAATAATCAGGGCTGGTATGGGTCGATTTTCATAAGCAGAAACTACGCTGACGGCTGATACAATGGGATCAGCGCCCAATGTTAAACCTGCTACAGCTGCGATATCTGAGGGTATCAGAGATAAAAGAATGCGACCAATGGCTAAAGCACCTTGGGGATGGAGTGTTACTTGCTTACCATTGATGTAGTAAGAACTGCTTTGTCCAGAAGAAAGAACAAAGTCACCTTCTTTATAAGCGAGTTGACAAAGTAAGTCTAGTAGTTTGTGGCGCAGAGTCGTTAAGTCAGTAGTAGCTGCACAAATATCTAATTTAGTAAAGGTTTCAGTAGTATACGTCATTACAAAACAGCCTAAGTTATGTTACACAAAAGGTTGAACTGATGAGAGTTCTGAAATTAAGCATAAGTCAAGATTTGCCCAAAACATTGAGGAGTAAAGAATATGGGGATAAAGTTTAAAACCTTTGGTGGTTTATTAGGGTTGCTAGTTTCTGGTGTAGTTTTTCCTGCTGTTGTAGTTGCTGAGACGGAAACACCCAATTATGAGACGACCAATGATGCCTTTGAGCGAGCTGTTTTTAGACATGGGGGCAATTTCTACCAGAATAATACCCCTAAGAGTCAGCTAGACTCAATTCTGGGTTCTAGCTCAGTTTTCCAGAATTCTTTTCCAGAAAACGAAATTGTGCGGGATGCCGAGTTGGTTAATACTCTCTATCGAGATGTTTTTCAACAACAGGTAGGTAATGATCCTTATATTCGGACTCCAGATTTACCAAATCCTTATGGTACGTCTTTGCTGATGTCTCCTCGGTTGAATTCTGAGAAGCTAAAAGTTGGGACTGAGTTCCGATTTTAATTAATAAAACAACGAAAAAGTTTCTGAGTTACTTGTAAAGGCGCGATTAGTCGCGTCTCTACTGAGTGTTTGAAAATCCAGGGTGCAGGAGTTGAACCTGCCTTGGGCAAATTATGAGTTTGCTGCCTCAACCGCTCGGCCAACCCTGGTCGGATTTATATTGTAGCGTAATTTTACGGTTTGTGTGTAATTGAGAATAATTTATTAAATATTTCTGGTACATATTTTTGCAGAAATAGTGCAGACTAGTATTGATTAAGTTCCTTTAATCTTGAATACCCTGATCATAGGCCAGCATATTTCCGCCATAGCTTGTTAGCGATGAAAATAAATTCCACTGTATTTCTAACTTTAATATTGTTAATCCTGATGTTGGGTGCAGGTTCTGTGAGTGCATTTTTAGGTTTTGGGATGGGGAGTGCCGCGCTTAAGGGTGTAACAGCACCAGATGCTCGCCCCAAGACTAAATTTCCTGGTAGCAAGACTAGTAATTCTCAACAGTTAGGGGTAGAACTTTTGAAGGAAGATGAGATCCTGAAAATTGTCCAGGCTCGAATTGAGGGTAAGACCAAGGCTGCTAAATCAGACAAATTAGAGGAATATGATGAGGAAAATCGAATTAGTCGGCAGAAACCCCAGGAAAAATTCTCAGCTGTAACTGAAAAATTGCAACCCGGTTTTCCTGTGATTGCTGAAAGCGAGGATGTAACTTTTGCGGTGCAATCTGTACGCTACTCTGGGGGTGATTTATTAATGAGAGTGAATATGCAGAATAAGGGTGCTGGTTCTGTGCGCTTTTTGTATAGTTTCTTGGATGTGACTGACGACAAAGGCAGAACACTGAGTGCTACTACAGAGGGTTTACCACTGGAATTAGCTGCTAATAGCCCAATTGTTTCTGGTACTGTGATTATTCCTACGGCTTTGCTGGATGATGTGAATAAAATATCCCTCTCTTTGACAGATTATCCAAATCAAAAACTAAAGCTAGAGGTGTTAAATATTCCTGTTGAAAGGTAGATGAGGATGAGGACTGGAGAAGATAATTGTCCCAGACTCTATACTGGATACTTAATACCAGATACCTAATTCCAAAATGGGGGCGTGATTTTTGCACGAGCTTTGGCGGTGATTGGTTTTTCTAGTTTAATTTGGACTGATGTGGGGCTGAGATTGTTATCGGTGCTAATGCTGATTGCGATCAATGCTTTTTTTGTGACGGCGGAGTTTTCAATGGTGACGGTGAGGCGATCGCGCATTCATCAGCTGGTTCAGGCTGGTGATATTCCGGCGATCGCTGTGGAGGGACTACAACGCAGTATTGAACGATTATTATCTACAACTCAGTTAGGTATTACTCTCTCTAGTTTGGCGTTGGGGTGGATTGGTGAAAGTTCGATTGTCGTTGTAGTGAAGTCATGGTTACAATCCTTGTCTTTACCTTCAGAAATGGGTAATTTTATCGCTCATTCTCTATCAATTCCCATCGCCTTTTTTTTAATCGCCTATCTGCAAATTGTTTTGGGTGAATTATGTCCTAAATCAGTGGCGATGCTGTATTCAGAGGATTTAGCCAGATTTTTGGGGCCTTCGGTGAAAGCGATAGTCCGGTTTTTTAACCCCTTCATCTGGATTCTCAACCAATCAACCCGGTTTTTGTTAAGGCTGTTTGGTATTGAATACACTGGACAAAGTTGGCGATCGCCTGTTACACCAGAAGAATTACAGCTGATCATCTCTACAGAAAAAGAATCAACTGGTTTACAGCTTTCAGAGCGAGAATTACTAAATAACGTCTTTGAGTTTGGGGATGTCATCGCCCAAGAAGTCATGACTCCCAGGACTGGAATGATCGCCTTATCAAAAGATGCAACTTTCCAGGACTTACTAACAGAAATGATCTCAACTGGTCACTCCCGCTACCCAATCATGGGAGAGTCTTTAGATGACATTCGCGGCATAGTATATTTTAAAGACTTGGCAGAACCCTTGGCAATGGGGACACTGACTCCAGAAACAAAGATTCAACCGTGGATGCGTCACGCCCGGTTTGTACCAGAACAAACCCCCTTAAGCGAACTATTACCTATGATGCAGCAAGAAAAGCCAGCTATGGTGATGGTTGTGAATGAATTTGGCGGTACGGTGGGATTAGTAACCATCCAAGATGTAATTGCCGAAATTATTGGTAACGCCGGCGAACCTAACAATATAGACGACTTGCTAGTAGAAATGTTAGACAACCAAACATTTTTAGTGCAAGCCCAAATTAACCTCGAAGACCTTAACGAGGTTTTACATCTCAACTTACCCTTAACCAAGGAATACCACACACTAGGGGGTTTTGTGCTGTACCAATTACAAAAAATCCCCACCAATGACGAAATTTTCTACTACGACAACTTAGAATTTACCGTAGTTTCAGCCCTCGGTCCCCGTCTGCATCAAATTCAAGTCCGACGCTTAGAGGAAAAATGATAGGACTGGGAACTGGGGACTGGGTATTGCGTATTGCGTATTGGGAAATTACAATCTTTCCCCCCTGCCTCTTCCCCCCCTGCTCCCCTTCGACTGCGCTCAGGGCAAGCCTGCTCCCTGCCCCCCTGCCTCTTCCCCCCACACTCCCTACTCCCTATAAGACAATGGGTCTTTTAAACCTAATTCCGCAAAAGCTGCTAGCCTTAAACGACAAGAATCACAAACACCGCAAGCGATATCATGACCTGCATAGCAAGACCAAGTTAGCTCCCAAGGAACACCCAATTGGTTACCAAGTTGGATGATTTCGGTTTTTTTCAAATCAATTAAAGGTGCAATAATTTTGATCGGGTTTCCCTCACGTCCTTGTTTGGTTCCTAGTTGGAAAACTTGCTGCATCGCCTGGATATAATCAGGACGGCAATCAGGATAACCGGAGTAATCTAGAGCATTCACACCAATGTATACCCGTTCGGCTGCGATCGCTTCCGCATAGCCCAGGGCAAAACTTAAAAAAATAGTATTACGTGCAGGTACGTAGGTGACTGGAATATTTTGAGACATCTCCTCAAGCGATCGCTCTTCAGGTAAATTAATGGTCTCATCCGTCAGAGCCGAACCTCCCCATTGTCGTAAATCAAAATTGATAACTTGATGTTGAACCACCCCAGCAGTTTGAGCAACCCGAAACGCAGAGTCTAACTCTCGGCGATGTCGCTGCTGGTAATCAAAAGAAATCCCGTGACATTCATAACCATCAGCTTTAGCTTGATACAAAACTGTGGAAGAATCTAATCCTCCAGACAATAAAATTACAGCTTTCATCTCAGTTTCAACTTTTCGATTTCCCATTCCCAAATCACACATCCACAAAATGCCAGAAACAATGCTACAGTCCTGCTAAACCCATTTGAGTTATAGCAGTTTTTACCGTGCCTACCATAGCCAAATACAACTTTATATATCAGCGTTTGAAAAAACTTAAACTGCTAAATATGTCAAATTTATAGATAATTATGCCAAAATTGTTTGAGTGTTTCAGCCTTGACAATTCCCAATATATTCTTTTTCGATACAACATCATACAGTCTTTTTAAAATTCTGTATTGTTGATAACAAAATAATCTAATTTCTGCATCCTGCCCAGTAAAATATTGATCCCGCTCATTAATTGCTCAACTGTTTTTATGAGTTATTACTTACGTCTTCATCAGTTTATAAAGTCAATAAAAAGACATTACATATTTTATGTGAAGAAAAAAATCTTGATTAATTTACAAATGAATATATAAGAAAAAGCCAAATTTCGGGAACTGATTCCGAAGTTTGAAATTCTTCATAAATGTAGCCTCTATGTTACCATCTGGATGGTTTCCGATAGAGCATAACTGGCTTTCAAGTATAAATGCCAACGGCCGTAGCATCTCTAAATTTGGTGGTTGAGGAGAGAATAATAGTGCAAAATAGCATGTCAGTGGCAGAAATAAATTCATACACACAGCGAAATCAAACAAAACCGATTCGCATAGGCGTAATTGGTGTGGGTAACATGGGACAACATCATGCTCGTATACTGAGTTCCATGAAAGATGTTGAACTAGTAGGTGTATCAGACATTAATGTTGAAAGAGGTTTAGAAACAGCCAGTAAATACAAGGGACATTTTTTTGAAGATTACTGTGACCTCCTACCCCACGTAGAAGCCGTTTGTATAGCTGTCCCTACCCGTATGCATTACGCCGTAGGTATCAACTGTCTCTTGGCAGGAATTCATGTTTTGATTGAAAAGCCCATCGCAGCCAGTATTTCTGAAGCAGAATCACTAGTAAATGCTGCGGCTGATTCTCAATGTATTTTGCAAGTAGGACATATTGAGCGTTTCAATCCAGCATTTAAAGAACTGAGTAAAGTTCTAAAAACAGAAAATGTCCTAGCCCTAGAAGCTCATCGCATGAGTCCTTACTCAGATAGAGCAAATGATGTTTCCGTCGTTCTGGATTTAATGATCCACGACATTGATCTACTCTTGGAACTAGCCGCTTCTCCAGTGGTAAAGTTAAACGCTAGCGGTACTCGTTCTTTAGATTCTGGTTACTTGGATTACGTAACAGCCACCTTGGGCTTTGCTAATGGTATTGTCGCTACTTTAACAGCCAGCAAAGTCACTCACCGGAAAATCCGCCGCATAGTGGCTCATTGCAAAAACTCCTTCACAGAAGCAGATTTTCTCAAGAATGAGATTTTAATTCACCGACAAACAAATCATAATACTCTCACTGACCATCGACAGGTGCTTTACAGGCAAGATGGTTTGATTGAGAAAGTTTACACTACTAATGTCCAACCTCTGAGTGCAGAATTAGAGCATTTCGTCAACTGCGTACACGGTGGTAATCAACCTTCCGTAGGTGGTGAACAAGCCCTCAAAGCCCTGAGATTGGCAAGTTTAATTGAAAAAATGGCTTTGGAAGATCAGGCATTGAACCCATTAGACTGGCAATCTGAAGCAAAATTACACTCATTAACTCAAACTGTTTAAAACAGGAGTGCGATTTGTCCAGGACGTAAATTACTCATACATTCTGGACAAACTAAACAAAATATACCAAAGTTATTTCTAGGACATTTCAAAAATCAGAATCCTGAAAAGGTTTCAATTTAAACTCACTCTCAACCACAATCAAAAAGTCTTAATTCATCAGACAATTGCTTCAGCTAGGTTTGTTTATAATCGCTTCTTGGCATTAACAAAGCAGTTATACCGTACTGAGGAAAAAAATTCCATGATTATGCTTGCAGTTAAGATTTAACTTTACTGGACACTTAAAACACTTACAACTATCAATATATTTACTGACAGATTTTCGATGGGTATTAGTTTTTAGTAGGAATTTGTGGACAACTACCTTGCTCTTAGATATACAATCGTGCTGGGGAGTGGGTGTTGAGCATTTTTTGTCCGCTTACTCAAATGGCAACATAAAAGCATCTACAGATGAAACATTCTGCTTTCATTTGAAATTCAGGGTTACGGAATTATGAGAGAAGGCTCCCGCCATAATCCAAGGTTTAGTGGCTGGAGGGTCATAGCTTCAATTAGGAGCAGTCACCCAATATACTTCCTCATGAATCGAGGGCTAAAAACGAGGTATTCGCCAACCAGTGCGGTATTTGTAGCTAAACTTGACGAAGTGTCTAATTTTTAGTACCTCCAATGTTTGTCAGATGAGCATGATAAATTTTTAAAGTTAATCAAAAACTAGGAGTTTTTATGACAGACCAACCTTCCGCCGCTACACCAATGAATGCTGCTGCTATACCTCTAAATAGGGCAGGTAATATGCCCATAAATGCTAATTTGACAACCAACAGGTCAAATATTGGCGGTAAAACCATTCTCAGTGTTGATTTAGGCAGAACTTCTACCAAAACTTGTATCAGCCGCGAACCAGCCAATGTAGTGTTCGTACCTGCCAACGTTAAAAAAATGTCCATAGAACAGGTCAAAGGTGGCGTTTTTGAAGCCAGAGCTACTGACCCTCTCATGGATTTATGGCTGGAGTATCAAGGTAATGGATATGCTGTTGGTCAAATAGCAGCCGACTTTGGCGCAAATTTAGGAGTCGGTCAATCTAAAGTAGAGGATGCATTAGTCAAAGTTTTAGCAAGTGCCGGTTACTTCAAACTCAAAGACGAACTCTCAGTTATACTCGGTCTGCCTTTCCTGTCTTTAGAACAATTTGAAAAGGAAAAAGCACAGTTAATTAGTCAAGTAAGTGGTCCTCATGTCTTTAACTTCCGAGGCGAACCTTTATCCCTGAATATTACTAAAGTTTGGGTAATGCCAGAAGGTTATGGCAGTCTTCTGTGGTCAGAAGCTCAACCTAAGACAGGTGTGATGAAAGTTCCCGACTTCACTAAAATATCTGTAGCAGTTGTCGATATCGGACATCAAACAATTGATCTGTTGATGGTGGATAACTTCCGTTTTGCTCGCGGTGCTTCTCGAAGTGAGGAGTTTGGAATGAACAAGTTCTATGACATGGTAGCCGCCGAAATCGAAGGTGCTGATAGCCAGTCTTTAGCGCTCATTTCTGCTGTCAACAAACCTAAAGGCGAACGCTTCTATCGTCCTAAAGGTGCTAGTAAGCCAACCAACCTGGATGATTTTCTTCCCAACTTGATAGAAATGTTTTCCCGAGATATTTGTAGTCGTGTGTTAGCCTGGTTGCCAGAGCGGGTCACTGATGTGATTATTACTGGTGGTGGTGGCGAGTTTTTCTGGGAAGACGTTCAACGTTTACTCAAAGAAGCTCAAATTAATGCCCATTTATCTGCACCTTCCCGTCAGGCTAACGCCTTGGGACAGTATATTTATGGAGAGGCGCAATTATCCTCCGCTAAAGCTGCTAGGGCTTAAAACTGATGTTCCAATGGTCAAAAAAGGTAGTTAAATCGGTAACATTCAACCCAGAGGTCGCTGATGAGAGTTTGTTAGCAGTTGTGGAAAATTATTTAGAGCAACTACCTGACAAGACTTTTAGCGATATCTGTAAAGAAGCCCTATGGCAATCTTTATGTGTACCGGAAGCTGTAAAACCTAGTCCAAAAACAGTAGCAACAGATTCGGTGGGAACAAAAATCGACGAGTTGCAACGTCAGTTGGCTGACCTAGAGGAACGTTTTTTTACGAAAGAATCTCATCGTTTGGAGTCTATAGAAGGCCATATTTTGCAACTTACCCAACAAATTGCAAATTTGGCTACTATAGTCAGTGAACAGCAAGTTATTCACTCTTCAATTCCATCAGCAGTAGAATCAGAGTTGGCTAATGCTACTTATGCTGATGATCCACCGGAAGAGATTGATCCCGTGATCAGCCGCCTAAGTCAGTTTCTTGATGATTTTTAAGAAACAATCAAGTTTTTGAGCATTTTTATTAGTTCTTTTTAATCCTTGATAGTAATAACTATTGGGGATTATTTGTATTTGGATGATTTATAGCTGAGGACTGAACGTAGACTTACTTCAATTGCACTCAGTACAAGTCGCGCAGTGTCCAGTGACTAGTACAGGTTGGCGGTTTATATCTTAACCCTTTTGGCTGTTGGCATAGATTTAAAAAGTATTACCCATTAATAGATTTTGGTACGATAAATGTTGACTCATAATCAAGACTTTATTCCTGACTATTATGGGTGATTGGGCGGATATCAGAGGGTAGTGCTGATAATTTGTCAGGGAATGGAAACATTACGATTCAATCTATTCATAAAAATTTATCTATCTATGTGTGATCCCGGATGAAGAAATAGCACACACAGTATGGGCGGGGATCATGTGGGAAGAACTGTTTGCGAGATTAATTGTTTAAGTGAGATTATTAAACGATTTTTTATATAGATATTTGAGATTAAGAAATGTTAAGCAATACTTATTAAAGAATGTTGCAATACATTGATTTAATTGTTAGCTTGTGTTTGGTAACGATGCTGGTGAACGCTCTGAATTTAGGAGAGATAAAACCTATGAGCTATATCCATTCAGCCAATTGTATGAAGCGTTGATTTTTAGTCTGGAAAACAAGGCAGAAATATCTTGAAGAAATAATGCAGATTAGTCTAGGAATATTTCGTTGCCAAAGGCTTATTCACTTTTTAATTTCAATAACGACTGATTTTTTGTCTTACCTTGTGCAAGCAAGCGAGTAGCTTTGGTTGTATCTGTCGGCAATCACTAAGAGTAGGGTAAGACACCAATTTTGGAGGTTAAAACCGATGAATATTCAAGGTAAAGTTGCTCTGATTACTGGGGCTTCCCGTGGTATTGGTAAGGCGATCGCACTTGTATTAGCTCAAAGAGGGATCAAGCGGCTGATCTTAGTAGCACGCGATCGCCAAAAGCTAACCGCAGTAGCTGATCAAATCCAAGCAATGGGCGTAGAAACCACAATCTTAGCCATCGATTTAACTAAAACAATTGAAGTCAATATTGCTGTTGCCCAATTGTGGCGCAACTATGGCCCGATTCATCTGCTCGTTAATTGTGCAGGTGTAGCCTACCAAACCTCATTTTTGCAAACAAAAATACCCCAAGTTCAAGAAGAACTTTCAGTAAATTTACTAGGAATGTACAACCTCACCAGCCTCATAGCCCGACGCATGGTGAGCCAAAAGCAAGGAACAATCGTCAATGTGTCTAGTTTGATGGGCAAAGTAGCCGCACCCACAATGGCGACTTACTCAGCTACCAAGTTTGCCATCTTAGGATTTACCCAAGCCTTGCGCCGCGAACTCGCTGAACATAACATCCGGGTAATTGCCTTATTACCTTCTCTGACAGACACAGATATGGCGCGGGACTTAAAATTATTTCGCTGGGTGATCCCCATGACACCAGAACAAGTAGCGGAAGTACTGATCACCGGACTACAAAAAGACGCGCCAGAAATTCTCGTGGGTTGGCAAAGTCATTTAGCTGTGTGGTGTCAACGTTTAGCCCCTTGGTTACTAGAGATAGTTTTACAAATCGCCACTCCGCCAAGGGTGACACAACCACAACTTTCTGCAAAACGCCGTTTAATGCGGAAAATTTATCGTTTTAGCTAGGAAGTCGGGAGTGTTCTTAACCTGAGCGAAGGCTGCACCTCTGCTTCTTCCCAGAACTACACCAAAAAAATCAGACTATAGGTTATTGGTGTAACAATAGACGTAACTTATTTCGGAGCAATCAGAAATGCTGACATTACCTACCACGCTTCCTACTTTGCCCGAAATCATTGACGACTTACCGAATATTTCTGGTTGGGAAACAGAGGTGCTTGCTGTCGTTAACCATGATGCACCGATATTTTTACCGTCCACAAATATCTCCTTAGAGAATGTAAATGCAGTTTTTGCGATCGCCTTACATATGCACCAGCCAACTATACCTGCTGGACATGATGGTGGCTTAATCAGCAATCTGCAATATATGTTTGAGCATACCCATGAAGGGGATAACCATAACGCCGCACCTTTCGCCCATTGTTACAGTCGGATGGGAGACCTAATCCCCGAACTAGTTAATCAAGGTTGCAATCCCCGTGTGATGTTGGATTACTCTGGTAACCTCTTGTGGGGACTCAGACAAATGGGACGCAGCGATATTTTAGATAATCTCAAACGTATTACCTGCGATCGCACTTATCAACCTTATGTAGAATGGCTGGGGACAATGTGGGGTCATGCGGTGATTCCTTCCACACCCATATCCGACATTAAACTGCATATCGTGGCATGGCAACATCATTTTGCCGCAATTTTTGGCTGGGAAGCATTGGCGAGAGTCAAAGGATTTTCCCCCCCAGAAATGCACCTACCAAATCATCCTGACACTTTATTTGCATTTATCAAAGCCCTCAAAGAATGCGGTTATCGCTGGTTACTGGTACAAGAACATTCCGTAGAAACAATTAGCGGTGAATCTCTCACTCACAAACATTTACCACATCGTCTAATTGCCCGCAATTCCCAAGGTGAAACCATTAGTATTACAGCCCTAATTAAAACCCAAGGTTCAGATACTAAATTAGTCGCACAGATGCAACCTTACTATGAAGCCAAAACCCTATCTAAACAACAACTAGGAAGTGCTTTAATTCCACCAATAGTTAGTCAAATTGGCGATGGAGAAAATGGTGGAGTAATGATGAATGAATTTCCTAGTGCCTTCAAACGAGCCTGGGAAGATATGGTAAATCAAGGTGGGGGTAAATCGGGTATTGTTGGCGTATGTGGGACAGAATATTTAGAATTAATCACCGCCGCAGGTTGTCAACCTAACGACTATCCTACCTGTCAACCAGTAGGACAACATCAAATCTGGCAGAGAGTTTCACCAGAAAATTGCCAACCAGAAGCTGTAGAAAATGCCATTCAAGAATTAAAAGAAATTAACCCTAACTTTCATGTTGATGGAGCTTCTTGGACAAATCATATTAGTTGGGTAAAAGGATATGAAAATGTCATCTCTCCCATGTATGAATTAAGCAGTTTATTTCATCAAAAGGTTGATCATACATTGCCGACTAATTCATCTGAATATCGTAATGCTCTTTTACATAACCTTTTGTTGCAAACTAGCTGTTTCCGTTATTGGGGACAAGGTTCATGGACCAATCACGCCCAGAATATTTACGAGAGAGGTAAAAACTTGCTGGAAAGCATACCTAAGTTTTAGCCACAATTGTAATATCAATTTAATATAAAGATGCATCAAAAAAACCCTCCCTTCTTGCGGGGAGGGAACTGGAGAAGTATAAATAATATACAGAATCACCAATAATTGGTAATAGCAGATTTATATTTATAAGGGGTAATACTATGCAACTAGATTTGATTATACTAAGGGTAATAGTATTTCAAATTCAGTTCCTATACCTGGTTGTGAACGGAAATTTAATTTACCACCATGTCTGGCTGAGATAATTCGATAACTCATTGATAAACTAGTTTCTTTATCAGCCCATTTTTCTAAGGAGAAGGATTCCCTAATTTCCTGTTGTAATTCTGGAGACATTCCTGGTCCATTATCAGCAATACAGAGTGAAACCCAACGAGAGTCTGGTAAATTTTCGTCGGTAGGTTCTAAGGAAATAACTTTTGTGGTAATTTTAACTTGTGGTTTTGTAACTGTGTTTGGATCTAATTGAGAAAAATCTTGCCGCACTGATTTGTTTATTAAAGCATCTATAGCTTGGCTTAAAATATTCATCAATACTTGGTTTAACTGCCCCATAAAACAATTAATAGGCGGTAGTTGACCATAGTTTTTAATAATTTTAATTTCTCCTTTTAATCGACTCTTCATTAGGAGAATAATACTATCTAGACAGGCGTGTAAGTCTGTTGGTTTAGGATAAATTTCATCAATGTAGCAAAAATTTTGTAAACCAGAGACAAGTTTTTTTAATCTTTCTGCTCCGGTGCGAATGCTTGTGATCACTTTTGCTAAATCTTCTTCTAAAAAATCAAATTCAATTTCTTGTTTAATTTGGGTAATTTCCTGGGAAATTTGCGGTAACTCTTTTTCATACTCGGCTATGAGCTTGAGTAAACCTTGACTGTAGTTAGAAATATAGGTTAAATTACCCCAGATAAAACCAACGGGATCAAGAATTTCGTGGGCTACGCCGTCTACTAAACGTCCTAGACGTGCCATTTTGTCATTTTGAATCATTTGGGCTTGGTTACGTTCATGGCGTAGCTGAGTTTTGATTCCTTGAATTTGCCAAGCCGCAATGTTGAGGTCATGTATATCTAATAGTCTATAGGTATTAACTGCTGTTTCGATGACAACTGGTTCTGCTAAAAATTCAGGCGATCGCCTGAGAGTATGCTGCATTGCTGTTAAAATTGGTGTTGTCCCGGATAGCTGCAAAATCGCTGTGCGTGCGTAACTATAAAGCACACCCAATGTTTCTTGGTTAAATAACTCTTGTCCATGAGGGCGAATCAGAAATTCTAGCAGTCGTCGCCGAGAAATCATTCCCATGAACTCTCCCTGCTCTAGCAATATGACTCCTGGTAGGAGTGGGTATTTTTCCAAAAAATGAGCAACTTCCACACCACTACAACTTATTTCTACTTGAAAGTGGTATGTTGGCAGTTCTGCGATGACTGATTCTACACTGAGATCGCGATCGCTACCACGAGATAAAACTGGTGGCAAAATTGGGGGGTTAAACTCTTGTGGCACTGGCGATTTTGATATCTAATATTTCAATATCTACACAAACTAGCAATTAATAAACTCAAACCGTAACGCATTCATCCTACAGCTAAAGCCGATATAATTTCTACTTTCAGGAAAAATACTCTTTTTGATCGAAGTATGAGATTTGGGCTAGCATTTACAGACTTAGACAATAATATATAACTTCTCTACAGCCAAGAATAAGGCGCATATTCACAAAAAAACGGTATGAAAAGACCCTACGCAGAACTATCGGTTCATCTCTGAGGGTATCCCGAAATGTTTAAACACTATAAACCGATTATAAAATTTTGTGAAAGATAACATCCTGACTGACTAGTTTAAAGTCAGTATAAACATTCATTACTCAAACATCATGCAGTGAGATAGTTATTTTCCTAAACTGGGAACACTTTACCCAAAGCGACAACTTTCACATCAATCAGTGTCAGTAAATGTACAGAATTAAATACGACTATCTACAACTCACCACCGTTGATAACCGCTTAAGCGTAACTAGAAAAAAAACCCTAATTTCTGGTTTAAATCAGTTTCAATCACCCATAGATACTTTTGATCCCCATTCCGATAGAATGGCTAGGCATAACCTAACAACTTTCAACCGCTTTTGACTGCGACACCCATGAATCAACTGAACAATGGTTTCACTATATTTCTGAGTTTGCTAGTCGAGGCGATGCCGTTTTTGCTGTTTGGGGTTCTATTCTCCAGTGTGCTGCTTATTTTTGTCGATGAGCGCCAACTAGTGACCAGAATGCCCAAAAATCCGATATTGGGTGCTTTAGCAGGTAGTCTGATCGGCTTTATGTTTCCGGTGTGTGAGTGCGGTAATGTCCCGGTAGCGCGCCGATTGCTGATGCAGGGAGTACCCACACCGGTGGCTATTGGCTTTTTGCTAGCAGCACCGACGATTAACCCCATTGTAATTTGGGCGACTTGGCTAGCCTTTCGAGACCAGCCAGAAATAGTAGTTTTACGAGTGGTATTTTCCCTATCAATTGCCGTAATTATTGGCATTGTCTTCAGTTTTCAGAAAGATGTTAAACCACTGGTACAACCTGCGATCGCCCGTTATTTAAAGTTCAACCCACCCACACAGCAAGAAACTCAACGCCTTGGTAGAGGTGACGCAGCAGCAGCCCAAGTAATTCTACCCAATGTGTTGAAATCGGGGACTTATATTTTAGGAGGAAAACCAGGACTAACTCAACGCTTAGATCCTAATTCATTACAGGCAACCACACCAGCCGCTAGCCCTAGTAAATCTGTGGCGGATAAACTCAACTTAGTTTTGGATAATGTCATGCAGGAACTACGAGAACTAGGGGGCGTAATGATTTTAGGTAGTGCGATCGCCGCTTCTGTACAAGTATTTGCTCCCCGTGAATTAATCCTCAGTCTAGGTGCGGGACACATTACTTCTATTGTGGTGATGCTGATATTAGCCGCAGTTGTCTCAGTCTGTTCCACAGTGGATTCATTTTTTGCCTTGTCCTTCGCCTCAGCTTTTAGTAGTGGTTCCCTGTTAGCATTTTTAGTATTTGGCCCAATGGTTGACATCAAAAGTGTGGGATTGATGCTCACCGTTTTTAATGCCAAGACGATATTTTACTTATTTGCTTTAGCTGCACAATTGACTTTTGTCTTCTCCCTGTTCGTCAACTTGTATGTGCTGTGAACCAGTTATCAGTTATCAGTTATCAGTGATTAAGGGCGACGGTAAGGAATTTAGACCCGCAATCAACCTTTACCATTCATCGGAATTCAGTTATTAGTTTTCAATTTATTTAGTCAATGCCGATATAGCGGGATTCTTCAACTCAAATATGTCTCTTGACTGATAACTGATAACTGCTATATTCTTCTCCACTGACTACTGGCTAATTACTCTTAACCAATGGCTAAAAAAACCAAAATTTCCCTGCAAAATATTTTCTTTCCGTGGCTTGATGCCTTCGCCGTGACAACTTGGGGCATTTTGATGCTGCAATACTGGCTATCCGGCAAGTTGTATTTGTTAATTCACCCCAATTTCTTTGGCTTAGTGATTGGTTGTGGTATTGCTTTTGTAATCATTGGCTTGTTGAAGATGCGCCAAGTTTGGCGAGAACGTCGCCGGGTGAATACTGCTAACCTTCAGCATATTAATTTATTTCCCCCTGGTTGGGGTAGTGCCTTATTACTAGCTGTAGCGATTTTGGGTTTAATGATTACACCCCGTGTTTTTGCTAGTGACACGGCTTTGCAGCTGGGTGTGACTGATTTACTATCCACTGGACGCGCCCAACCCCAATCTTTTCGCCCTTCTACTCGCCCAGAGGAGCGCTCACTGGTAGATTGGGCGCGGACATTGAATGTCTACCCAGAACCAGACTCTTACACAGGTCAAAATGCCAAAGTTCAGGGATTTGTGATTCACCCGCCAGATATCGGAGAAAGTTATATTTTCTTAGCGCGATTTGTGCTGACTTGTTGTGCCGCAGATGCTTATCCGGTGGGATTACCAGTTAAACTACCAGAAAATCAAAAACGCTATTCTCCTGATACTTGGTTGGAAGTGGAGGGAACAATGATCACGGAAACTCTAGCAGGGAAACGCAACCTGACTATTGCGGCTACTTCCGTTAAAGAAATTCCTCAACCCCGAAATCCTTACAGTTATTAGTGATTAATAACTAAAAACTAAAAACCCATCATTAATATTTGAAAAATGGCTACATCCAAGACATTGATCCAACCATTAGATCGCGTGGCGATCGCATTTATGCTGCTACTGAGTCTGCTGATTGGATTCATGATATTTCAAGGTGATGTAGTAGCAGCTCGCGTCCGGGAATTTACTTGGGAAAATCAACAAATTGGCGCAGAGGATATCTCCTTTAGTCTCAACTTTAGTCGCCCGATGGATATCAAAAGCGTCGAGGAGAATTTGAAAATTGAGCCACCGTTAGCAGGTAAAATTAGTTGGGCGGGGCGGCGGATGGTTTATACACTGCTGACACCAGCACCCTATGGTACTAATTATCAAGTACGGTTAGAAGATGCCAGAGATCGATTTGCGATCGCAGAAGGGAAAAATCAAGTAATACAGCCCTTTACAGGTAACTTTAGAACCCGCGATCGCGTGATTATGTACATAGGAGCCGATGCCGAAAATCAAGGTCAATTAGTTCTTTACAATCTCACCGAAGAGAAAAAAAATATCCTTACCCCTAAAGACCTGATTGTGATGGAATTTAAACCATTTCCCAATGGGGAAAAGATTTTATTTTCCGCTCGCACTGCTAACAACCAAGACCTACTTTCGGCTCAATTATATACAGTAACCACAGGTATTTCCGCTCAACCAGAAACCCCAGCAGAACCAGCCGGGAGAGTTGACCTAGTTTTAGATAATCAGGAATATCAAAACCTGAAATTTGACTTGTCGCCAGATGGGAAAACAATTGTTGTCCAGCGAGGGAACAGAAGAGATCCCAGCGATTTTGGGCTATGGTTTATGCCTAGCACTAGCAACAATGGACAAAGACCCAATCCCCAACGCCTCGAAAGCCAACCAGGGGGAGACTTTATGATTACTCCCGACAGTCAAGCTGTAGCAGTTGCTCAAGGTCAAGGCGCTGCCATTCTACCGCTACAAACCGATGCCAGCAAACCTCTGGATTTTCTCCCCCAATTTGGCTTAGTGCAGTCTTTCTCCAAAGATGGCTCTCAAGCAGCAATGGTAAAATTTAATACAGATTATACAAGAGATTTGTTTTTGGTCACCAACCAAGGAACCCAGAAACCCCTGTTAAAAACCACAGGTTCCATTCTCAACTGCCAATTTGGTCCCGCTTCACCTACCCTCTACTGCTTATTAACACAGCTAATTTCTGACGAAGAATATATCGAACAGCCTTATCTAGTGGCAATTGACCTGAGAACCGGAGAACAAAAACCACTGTTATTACTACCAATTGAACAGAGGAATGTCCAAATGAGTTTATCCCCAGATGGTTTAGGCTTGCTGTTTGATCAAGTAATGCCACAGGTAGATCCAGTACCTTTATCTGCTAATGTACTTAAAACTGAAGATGGCGAAGCGATCGCCTCTAGTAGCCTGTGGTTAATGCCTTTGTTACCCATTGATGATACTTCCAATACCACCATCAAACCAGAAAAACTGCCTCTAGTCGGATTTCATCCTCGTTGGTTGCCATAATTACACAAGGCTGCGGGAAGTTAACCCTATAAATCTTGACAAAAGTCAAGTAGGTAACACCCCTTTCTCAGCATCTGGAAAACAGCCAGTATATTAATGGTATTTGCATTAATATCTGTCTTGCTTCTCAAAGTTGGCGAGGTTTAAACTCGTAATGTTATAACGGCATCAGTTACTAAATGCAAAAATTGTCACTGACTCCTGCTTGAAAGCGAGAAGGGGCTTGTAAGAGAAAAGTTAACTACCTTTCAAATACAAGGAAATGGCTAATTACCCCGATATCTTAAACCAAAGCCTAACTACGCGCGGAGCTTCTGGTGATGATAAATAACTGACACCACAAACAACAGGGCTAAAATGGAATCCCTAAATTCTCATAATTCGCTACGACCGGAGCAGTCAAACTGTCCATTTTACTCAATTGCGCCTCCTGACAATATGGCAAACACACAAGCGCCTCTCCTCAAATCTGCGGCCGAACCACAGCCGGAAGTACAAATTCCTGAGTCCCACCAGGATCAAACTCATTCCGATTGGGTTGTTGAGCCGAATAGCGAACAACAAATACTACTGGATACAGAATTTAAACAGCTACTAGCATTAAATGAAGAATTGCGTGAATCAAACAATCAGTTGTATGAGGAGGTAGAGCATCTCAAAGATCACCTCGCTGAATCAGAAAAGGCTTTGCAGTGGCAAAAAAGGCGTTCTAGTGTCGCCGAGTCAATGCTTAACCAACAAACTCAAGAATTGGCCGCAGCCCAAGAACAAATTAAATCTCTCTTCCAAGAATTAGAAACATCTGTACAAACTGTTCAACGCCAAGAAAACTTTATTGAAACTTATAAAACACAACTACAAATTAGCCAACAGCGTTTGGCTCAGTTAGAAAGAGAATGTGCGCTGGTACAAACTAACTATAATGAACAATCTCAACAGGCATTGCAATCGGAAAATACCTGTCGAGAGCTACGTAGTCGGTTAATGCGACAACAACGCCAGACCTTACAATTTAAAGCAGCTCTGGAAAAATGCCTCGATACCCCCGCCCCTGATGAATCCTCAGAGGATACCGCTAACCACCAAACCAGATTTTCTCGAAAGGCGCGTTCTTTATTTCCTAACGTCCAGCCTATTCGACCTTGGTCAGGAGAATCAGAAGGCGATAGCTGTCAAGTGGATTCGGCTTGGGGTCAATATTCCCCATCATCTGTATGTAACCCTGATCCTTCTGAGCCTATTTCATCATCTTCTGAGAATTTGCCAGTGGAGGAAAACACACTCCCTTTATCAGAAGCTGTTTCCCAAGAAATGGAGATTTCTGCAACTACATCAGAGATGGGTTCATCAAATCTAGATGTTCAATTGGATAGTCTGATCCAAATGTTTTTTACTAGTAACCCTGAATCTACATCACCCATCTCGGCTGAAACTGAAGATGCTAATCCAGAGGATGATCAGCAATTGCCAATCATGACCACCGAGAAAGATTCCCCTAACGAGATGAATGCTAATAGCTACCTAGATGAAGCTACAGCAGGGGAAAATGTTCAGGGGTCAGGAAATCCACAGATGTATGAGACGGATGTGATTGCAGACCCTTTTGAGGACTATTCTCATAATGATCCATCGCCTTCACCAGTAGTTTATCCTGACCGTCCACCTAAAGGGCGCAAGTCTTTATCATCAGTCGAACTACCTAACTTTCGGATAGGTAATCAGTCTCAAAACCCTCAATAATTTGTCAACTTGGGAATTTGATGTTGTGAGCATGGTGGGTTAACGATATGACAACCCACCGGAGAATTTTGAGTAATTTATTGTGTGAAAATCCGACAACTAATGCAGAATTTTCGCTTCTGGTTTGGTAATGATGGTATCTGGATTCACCTGCGCTGAGTGATTTTGCGATAGCTCCAGGGCTGACTTGTCGGTTTGTCGTTTACCAGCAGCGATCGCATAGTTAATGACCAATAGCCGCAGCCATAAAGCCGGATAACGCTTTTCTAACCAAGGTTTACTCCGCACCAACAAGCGCGGGAACCATCCCCTGAGTAAAGCACTGATGAGGGAATCAAGACTGAAACTAAAATAATTACCCAGCCACCGGACTAAATCTCTAAATCCAGCTAGTTCCCAAATCCATAATAATAGGGCAGGATTTGTACGTGCAGCTTTCAGTGCTAGGCGGTTGAAAGTCAACCAATCACACCTATCTTTGATGAAATTATCTGCTACCTCTGTTGGTTCATCTGCTAATAATCCAAAGAACGTATTCAGCATGGAGTTAATTCTTTGGGGTGGTAAAAATTTCCCAGTGGGAACCATCATTCCTTTAGAAAATAGCCAAGTCACAGCAACATTGCTTTGGTAGGCGCGAATTTTGTTTAAATATCGGAAACTCAGCAAGTCATGCTTCAGGGCTGTATCTAAAAGTGTTGTTAAACGGTCTAAGTTGCGGATTAAGGAACCAAAGCCGGTAAAAACTAGGGGAGATTGTAGGGAAGCCGCATCACCAATGGTAACTAATCGATCAAAGGCTATGGTGCGATCGCTACTTCCGACACTAAAATGTCCTGGTATATACCCAAATGTCGGCTTTTTCCACACCAGTTGATCTAAATCACAGCGTCGATACTCTGGCAAAATCGTAAAAAAGTCCTCGTACATTTCCAGCAAGGAACCGGGATTTGTGCCATTGACTTCGTGGTAATGAAATAAATAAATGGTCAGTTCTTCACCACCTGCGGGGAATAATTCCCAAATCAATTGCCTTCCTCTAGAAATATCTCCGTGACTGAACAGGACATCCCCATATTGGGAATCCCACACTCCTGGACCCAATCCCCTCTCAACCACTGCTCCCACCGTAGGACAGACACTATCAAAGGTACGACCACCATTTAATTGCCAAGCAATTGGGGAAGCTGTTCCCATCGCATCAATTAACAGTCTTCCTGTAACGGACTGCTGATTTTTACTGGGTAAATGCTTGACTGTAATCTCAACTTGTGATTCTGCAATATCAGCACGTAGAAACTCAGTTTCATCCCAGATTACACCACCTGCTGCTTGCAGTTTTTTACCGCACATTTTTAGTAGTTTTTCTGAGTCTAAGGCGATGTTTAACACAGTGGGCGTGTGCAGAATCGGCGATCGCAATTTGGGGGGATTATTACCATCAAAAAATTTATTGAATCCGTCTTTATATTCCCGAACAATCAGAGTTTCTACCTCAGCAACTGTCATTAACCCCAGATTAATTAAACTTTGCAGTTCATCACGAGAAATATTCCATTCTCGATTCATCCTGCCAAAAGGCAAACGTTCCACCAGCAGAACTTTATAACCTAACCGCGCCATGACAGCCGCATGAATTATCCCTAATGCGCCACCAATGTAGATCAAGTCATAAGTGGGCGTTCCCGAAGGCGTGATGCTGCTGGATTTTTGGCTGTGGGAAAAAACTACTTGGCGGGGCTGTTGAGGATTCCGTACCCCTTCCCGCCATCTTTGCTCCCACCAGTAGGCACGATTCAGGTCATACTCCCCATTGGGCATTTCCTGAAAATATTTAACCGTCAGGGGGTAAGAACTGGCTAACTCATCGAAAATTGATTTTTCGGGATCAATGGCTGGAGGTTCCGGGTACTGGTGGGGGAATTGGGTTCTGATTTCACTAGTCAGACTTTGGAGAATTTTTGCTTCTCCATCAACAGGCTGATCCGCCCAACGAAAGACTTTGAGATAAGTAGTTCGCTGCACTGACCAGAGGAATATAGAAAGTTCAGTCGGTAACTTTTCAGTAATCTCCCCTTGGGGATTTGTAGTCTTTGTGGAGATTTTTAGCCGAAAACCATCTGGGGTGAGGAATTTTTCCCCAACTCCTGGCTCAAATTGAATTTGTAGCCAATTAAGTACAGTTGCAATATTGGGTGTGGGAACTTCTAAATAAAGTATTTCTTTCATGATTTTTTCCTGACATTGCCGATCAATCTATTCACTCAGACAGATTTTATAAAGGTAGGAACTAAGCTAGACTCCGCCCTATTGGATCAATAAAGATTGAGTAAAGAATTTTTAATAGTTTGTCAAAGTTTATTGTTCATTTTGTATTTTTTTTAGCTTACGTTATGAATTATCCCATTCCAGACAGTCCCCAGGAAATTTTTGCCCTACGACAACAGCCAATTGATGAAGAACTAGTAGCCTCGGCGATCGCTGGAGTCATCAAACTTGTACGCTCCCAGGGACAATCCTTAGAAGAATTAACCGCTCAACTATTAGCTGATGACCCCATGCTAAATCACCACCAACGCCGTTGGCTGAGTCAATTAGTGACCCAATCCTGGGAACAGTTTTCATGAAAGGATTGGGGATTGAGGAGTCTTAATTTTCCCCCCTGCACCCCTTCGACTGCGCTCAGGGCAAGCCTGCACCCTGCCCCCCTGCCTCTTATCCACTCCCTACTTGAGAATGTAAAAACAAACCATATTCCAACCCTTCTACAACTGCTTGATAGGAAGCCGCCAAAATATTGGGGGAAACTCCCACAGTTGTCCAGCGTTGAGAACCGGTTCCTGATTCCACTAACACACGGGTTTTAGCGGCTGTACCTGAATGTCCATTGAGAATCCGGACTTTGTAATCAGTTAACTCAAAGGTGGCAAGTTGGGGATAGAAGTTGACCAAAGCTTTGCGTAATGCGGCATCCAAGGCGGCAACTGGGCCGTTTCCTTCGGCTGCTTCCAGAATATTTTTACCATTTACACCGATTTTGACTGTCGCCAAAGCATTGTTAGTTTCTTTACCTTCCACTAAATCACAATGCACTTGGAAGCCTTTGACTTCAAAAAACTGCTGACGCTGACCCAAAGCTTCGTACATTAATAATGCAAAACTGGCTTCTGCTGCTTCAAATTGATATCCTTCACTTTCTAATTCTTTGAGGCGTTGCAGAATTTGTCGGGCTGCTGGTTGGTCTTTATCTAGTTCAATGCCGAAAGTCCGGGCTTTGGCTAACACATTACTGAGTCCAGATTGTTCGGAAATTACGATGCGGCGATGATTACCGACTTGTTCTGGGGGAATGTGTTCGTAGGTTAGGGGATTTCGTTCTACGGCTGAGACATGGATACCGCCTTTATGTGCAAACGCTGAACGCCCGACAAAGGGCGCGTGTTCGTCAGGGGCAAGGTTTACGACTTCGCTGACAAACAGACTCGCGTCTGTAAGTTGATTTAGCTGGTGTTCGGCGATACAGCTATAACCCAGCTTTACTTGTAGATTGGGAATTAATGTACAAAGGTTAGCGTTACCACAACGTTCACCATAGCCGTTGATTGTTCCTTGTATCATTTTTGCCCCGGACATAACGGCAGCTATGGCATTGGCTACGGCTGTACCGGAATCATTGTGAGTGTGAATACCAATTTGGGGGATTGGTTCTGGAGTAACGACTAATGAAACATGATTAATCACTGATTCCACGATTTGACTAACTTCATGGGGTAAAGTGCCACCATTAGTATCACAAAGGACTAGCCATTCAGCACCTGCGGCGATCGCCACTTCTAAGGTCTGTAAAGCATAATCTCGATTGTGTTTGTAGCCATCAAACCAGTGTTCAGCATCATAAATTACCCGTCGCCCTTGAGCCACCAAATACTCGATGGTATCCCGAATCATGGCTAAATTTTCGGCTAAAGTCGTCTTCAGTCCGGCTGTGACGTGTAAATCCCAAGATTTGCCAAAAACTGTCACCCAACGCGTACCCGCATTCAGAATCGCCTGTAACATGGCCTCAGTTTCTGCCGTGGTGTGGGGGCGGCGTGTCGAACAAAAGGCGACTATTTCTGCTTGTTTCAGAGGGTTTTCTTGGAGTTGCCAGAAAAACTCCACATCCTTGGGATTAGCCCCAGGCCAACCACCTTCAATGAAGGGAACACCCAGTTGGTCTAGTCGGCGAGCAATGCGTAACTTGTCTTCTATGGAAACTGATAATCCTTCGCGCTGAGTGCCATCTCGTAGGGTGGTGTCATATAGCCAAAGTTGAGGTGAGGAGTGTATGGTCATAGAACTGAGACTTGCGAGACAACAAGTGAAGCGATGTGCCAATATACAACAAAAAGCCAGTTTGGTAATTGAAATATGCCCAAGGTGCTAGCTCAGGGTAAGACAATTGAATGCGATCGCGGTGCTAAATTAAGTCGGATTTTGCTGCAAAATGGTATTGACCTCTACAATGGCGGTGCTAAGTTAATTAACTGTCGAGGAATTGGCAGTTGTGGTACTTGTGCAGTCAAGATAGAAGGTGAGGTGTCAGCCCCGAATTGGCGAGACAAAGCCAGACGTTCCCTTCCTCCCCATTCTCCTACAGCCGAACTGCGTTTAGCTTGTCAAACTCAGGTACTAGGGGATGTAAAGGTAACAAAATTTGATGGATTTTGGGGACAAAGTTCTCAAATCCTATGGACACCAGAAGGTTAGGTTAAATAAGGAGAAAATATAAAATGGGTAGATGGACTCCACTAATTCTCATGTCCGGAGGCTTGGCGATTTTAATGGGTACATTGTTGGGGATCAACTTCCCCATAGGTGGACAACAAGTTTCCCAGAATGATGATAACCCTGAAGGTAGAACTTCTAGAGTACTGCCAGCTAATATTAATGTTAATAGTTCTTCCGGTAGTAAGGGTAATGGTAACAATACTGCCTCCGATAATCGGGGTAGCGTTGCTCAGGAGAATTTTTCAACCTCTGATGACAACACCAGCGTTGCTCAGAATAATAATTCGTCTTCACCTGGTGACAGTACATCAGATACTGGCTTTCAGTCCGACACCATAGATCAGGATAGAGAACCTATTCGGGCTTTGTGGTAAATCTGGATAGTCATTAGTTAGGAGTCATGAAGTTGAAAGCCTCCGTGATTTATGCGGGGTTTCTGCTTTGATTGTTATAGATATAGATACCTCATGATCGATGACTAATGACTAGTGATGTTTTAATTATTGGTGGCGGTGCGATTGGCTTGGCGATCGCCGTAGAATTAAAATTACGCGGTGCAAAGGTAACAGTGCTATGCCGAGATTTTCAGGGTGCTGCTAGCCACGCCGCCGCCGGAATGTTAGCACCAGATGCGGAACAGATCCCCAATGCCGCTATGCTGGATTTATGCCGGCGATCGCGTGCCTTATATCCAGACTGGACGCGCAAACTCGAAGATCTAACTGGTTTAAATCCTGGTTACTGGCCCTGTGGCATCCTATCACCAGTGACACAAGAGCCAAAGTCAAAAATAGATGGTTCTCCATACTGGCTGAATCAAACCGCAATTCATCAATATCAACCAGGATTAGCCCCAGAGGTAATTGGTGGCTGGTGGCATCCTGAAGACGGACAAGTTGATAATCGTGCCTTAGTAAATGCACTGTGGACAGCTGCTGAGTCTCTGGGTGTGGAACTCAAAGACAGACTCAAAGTAGAAGCATTTTTACAGCAGCAGGGAAAAGTAGTTGGTGTCCAAACCAACACAGGAATCATTCATGCTAACCATTATGTTTTAGCTACAGGTGCTTGGTCTAATGAATTATTACCATTACCTGTGCGTCCTCGCAAAGGGCAAATGCTCAGAGTGCGTGTACCAGACTTCATCCCAGAATTACCCCTAACGCGGGTTTTGTTCGGAGATAATATTTACATCGTACCCAGGCGAAACCGTTCCATCATCATTGGGGCGACTAGCGAAGATGTCGGCTTTACACCCCACAACACCCCCGCAGGTATACAAACCTTACTTGCACAAGCTATTAGCCTCTATCCCCAAATACAGGACTATCCCATTCAGGAATTTTGGTGGGGATTCCGTCCCCTTACACCTGATGAATTACCGATTTTCGGTACTAGCCACTGTGAAAATTTAACCTTGGCTACAGGTCATTATCGGAATGGGATATTACTTGCACCCATCACCGCCGCTTTAATTGCTGATTTGATTTGGGCGGAAAAATCTGATCCCATATTGTCTCATTTCCACCATTCCCGTTTTCATACTGAACCATCTACCTCTATGCTCACCCACTCTGCTAACTTCTCTCAGGGAAATCTCGATAGGAATCGGGTATTTAAAGATTCACCATTGGTAATTGCTGGTAAAAGTTTTACATCCCGCTTGATGACGGGAACGGGGAAATATCGCAGCATTGAGGAAATGCAGCAAAGTGTTGTGGCTAGTGGTTGCGAAATTGTCACGGTCGCAGTTAGAAGAGTCCAAACTCAAGCTCCAGGACATGAAGGATTAGCGGAAGCTTTAGATTGGCAAAAAATCTGGATGTTGCCTAATACTGCCGGCTGTGCAACCGCAGAAGAGGCAATTCGGGTGGCGCGTTTGGGGCGAGAAATGGCGAAACTATTGGGACAGGAAGATAATAATTTTATTAAGTTAGAAGTAATACCTGATCCTAAATATTTACTACCTGATCCCATTGGGACACTACAAGCCGCCGAGCAGTTAGTTAAAGAAGGTTTTGCCGTTTTACCTTATATTAATGCTGATCCCATGTTAGCCAAGCGACTAGAAGAGGTGGGCTGTGCTACAGTTATGCCTTTAGCGTCGCCTATTGGTTCAGGACAAGGGTTGAAAACTACAGCGAATATTCAAATTATCATTGAAAATGCCAGTATCCCTGTAGTTGTAGATGCGGGAATTGGCGCACCATCGGAAGCGGCTCAGGCGATGGAATTAGGTGCAGATGCTTTATTAATTAATAGTGCGATCGCACTTTCCCAAAACCCTCCAGCAATGGCGGAAGCGATGAATTTAGCAGCAGTAGCCGGTCGGATGGCTTACCTAGCGGGAAGAATGCCTTTAAAAGCCTACGCTAGCCCCAGTTCGCCCCTGACTGGAACAATTAATTAGGGAGTGTGGGGAGTGTGGGGAGTGTGGGAGGTGTGGGAGGTGTGGGAGGTGTGGGAGGTGTGGGAGGTGTGGGAGGTGTGGGAGGTGTGGGAGGTGTGGGGAGTGTGGGAGGTGTGGGAGGTGTGGGGGGAAAGATTTTTAATACCCAGTACCCAATACCCAATACCCAATACCCAGTCGCTAATCCCCAACGTAAAGATTTGTATCTAGTTACGAAAGCAGAATCTAGGGTTTCTGTAACATGACATTAATCAAAATCAGATCATCAGGAATTAATTTATGCCCTATACAAACGAAGAAGGCGGACTTTTAAACAATTTTGCCCGTGAACCCAAGGTTTACGAAGCAGAACCTCCCACAAGTGACCAAAAGCGTAATTATATTTTATTAGGACTTGCTGGTGCAGCTTTAGTGACTGGTTTAATTGTTGTTGCCTTCTCTGTTTCTCAAGTTGGATAAAATTTTTTAATAAAACTGATTAATTTAGTTTTTCAGGTTCCTACAGTCAAAGGAACCTTATTTTTTGTTACAATTATATAAGGTAAATAAGTATAAATAAGTACGACAGCTTTACTCAAGTGAAAATAACCAAATACATACTCAGTAATTGAATTTTGTCTGGATACTGTAATCCTTCGTAGTAAATTGATATATACCATGTTTTGGCTCTTTAGCCGCCATGAGCGTGATTGATACCATACACTCCAATAATTCCACTTGGAATCGCAAAGTCTATCATCGTCTAAAACTTGCTTTGAGTCTTGGTTTAAGACGACAAGTTTTTTTAGCAGTTAGTGATAATTTACAGTTGCGAAATCAAGTAGCTGCCCGTTTGCACTCAACTTTAGCTTATCCAGTGGGGCAAGTGCTATATCAACCTACAGATGGTCATGAAACTAGCACTCCAGCTTATCCGCGCTTAGTGACGTTGCGGTTAAATTTAAGTAATCCCAATCCGATAGATCATATAAATCAATGGCTGGCTAATTATCCACCACCAATTGTTGGTGCAACAAAAGATACTTCTGGGACGGCTCTCCCCATACCAATATTTCAGATTGTAGGGGTGGAACAGTTAACGAAGGAACCTGTAGCGATACAGCGTTCATTTCTCCAGTATCTACGCTTAACTGATGAACATTTTTCGAGTCAAGATTTTAGTGGTTGTCTAGAATCTAGCCTACTGTTGTGGGTGTCTCGTCCTTGGTTATCTGCTATTCAGCAGTCAGCACCACAGTTTTGGCGTTGGCGAACTGGTGTGTTTGTATTTGCGGGGGAACCCACACCCAGTACACAAAAACAAAGTTATCCCGAACGTTCGATTAGTGCCAAAAATGGTGATTTAGAGGATATTGAGGAATCTGTTTTCGATGAATCAGTCATGGAAACAGAAGTCAAAGGTGGAAAGGCTGATAATTTTGATTCCTCTGTGGGTCATCCAAGTCAAGAAACTGCGGAATTATTGCAGACGGAACGGGAGTTAGAAAAATCTCCGGTTATTACTAGTTCATCGTCGTTTTCGCATATTAATCAGGAGTTAACAGAGTTAGTTCTGGGAACAATAAAGACGACCAGTGATGAAGAGTTAAAGGATGACCAAGAACCGCAGCAAATTCTTTTAGAAATTGAACAACTACACTCTCAAGCAGCTTCTGGAAAGGTATTGGCGGCGGCCTATCATCAATTAGGAAATTTATATCGTCTCCGCATTGAGCAAGGAAAGTCAAGTCTAGAAAATTTGATGGTAGCAATTTTGGCTTATCAGGAGGCGATCGCCTGTGATGATGATTCACCACAACTACCAGACATTTTAAATGATTTGGGTACATTGTATTGGATGCTGTACCGCGCTCCTAATCACTCCGGGGATAGTCAAGCCTACATAGCCCAGGGAATTGAATTTTATCATTTGGCTTTAAAGCTAATCTCTCCCGCCGAAAAATCTGAAACCTATGCGCGGGTACAAAATAATCTTGGTACTGCTTATGGTGATTTAGCCCGTTTTGTGGAACCCTTGGAGAATTGGCAACAAGCAGTATTAGCTTACACTGAAGCCCTGCGTTATCGCCGAGCGGATTTGGAACCGTTAAAATATGCGGCTTGCCAAAATAATTTGGGGACTGCTTACTGGCATTTAGGACAGTATAATCAACCCGTGGTGAATTTAAAACAGGCGATCGCCGCCTATAGCCAAGCGTTGATTCACTATAGCCCCGAACAGGAACCGTTGAAGTATGGCATGATTCAAAACAATTTGGGTACTGCTTACTGGAATCTCGCACAATACGAGGAAGAACCTGCTAAAAATTTAAAATTAGCTATTGATGTTTACAAGGAAGCTTTAAAATATCGGACTCCAGTTAATGTTCCCAGTGCTTGCGCTGCAACACAAAATAATTTGGGTACAGCATATTGGCATTTAGCAAATTTACCTCAAACCTCTAAAGAATCAGGACGCAATTTCTTAGAGTTATCTATAGCGGCTTATGATGAAGCTATTGCCTTGGCTCACTCACTCACAGGTATAGCTTTAAGTTTTGATTTATTTGCTGCTCACAATAATTTGGCATTAGCTCATTTTCAGCTAGTTACAGATCATGGTGTTGATAAAGATGCAATTACACAACATTTAGAAGCAGCACTGTCTAATCATTTGCAAGCTTTAAAAGGATTTCGTCAACAACCAGAAGGTTATCAAACAACTTTTAGTTATTTGGTGAAAACTATTCGGGCTTTTCACGCTGAGTTGGGTATACAGGGACAAAATATGGCATTATCTCAGGTTCCTGGTGATTTGTTACCGGAAATTTTACCTAAGTTGTAGATGTGGTGCGGTGAAGCAGGTTTTTAGTTAAAAATATTAACACAGAAAAATTTTTCATAGATGGAGAACTTTCAATGTGGTAAATGAACTCAAAAACGGTATTAAAACTTTTTATGCTCAGACAAGAAACGAATGGCGTAAATGGTTAGAGGAAAATCATCAATCAGAAAAATCTGTTTGGCTAATTATTTACAAAACAACAAGTAAAGTACCGAGCGTTTATTATCCTGAAGCAGTGGATGAAGCATTATGTTTTGGTTGGATAGATAGTAAACCAAACAAACGAGATCAAGATAGTTATTATCAATTCTTTTCTAAACGGAATCCCAAAAGTAATTGGAGTAGAGTAAACAAAATAAAAGTTGCAACCCTCATTAGTCAAAAATTAATGACTTCATCTGGACTAGAAATGATAAATATTGCAAAAAAAAATGGCACTTGGGATGCACTAGAAGAAGTGGAAAATCTCACTATTCCTGATGATCTACAGAAAGCATTTGACCAAAATAAAGTAGCATTTGAATATTGGCAAAAGTTTTCCCGTTCTTCAAAGCGTGGAATATTAGAGTGGATTTTTAACGCAAAGAAAATTGAAACTCGACAAAAAAGAATTGATGAAACTGTGAGATTAGCAAGTGCAAATATTAAAGCAAATTATTAAAATTTATTTGTAAATTAAGATAACAAAAAAGAGAATTCTGCCTTGAGAATTCTCCTTGTAACTTTGTATTTTAATAGTAATTAACTACACCACAGAGGCACAGATAACACAAATTCAAGAGTTAATTTGCTGGGACTAATGCTTTTAAGGCGAAAATCTTTTCCATGACATCTTCGACTACTTTGTCTGGGGTGGAAGCACCGGAAGTCACGCCGACTACGATTTTACCTTTGGGTAGCCAGTTTTGAGCGATCGCTAATTCTCCATTCAGTTGACGATGTTCAATGGTGTTTGCTGATTTGATTCTTTCGACACAATCAATGTGATAGGAAGGAAGATTTTTTTGAGCAGCAATTTGTTGTAGCTGGGCGGTATTTGATGAGTTAAAGCCCCCGATTACTAGCATTAAATCGAGTTTTTCTTCTACTAATTCCAACATAGCATCTTGCCGTTCTTGGGTAGCATCACAAATGGTATTAAAGTTTTGGAAATGTTGATTTAACTCAATGGTTCCATACTTCTGCATCATTGTCCGCTCAAATAGTTTACCTATTTGTTCGGTTTCACCTTTTAGCATGGTGGTTTGGTTAGCTATACCCACTCTTTGTAAGTCCTGATCAGGGTCAAATCCTGCTGAACAAGCTTTGGCGAATTTTTGCAAAAATTCTTGGCTATCGCCTCCATGAAGAATATAATCGGCAACATATTGGGCTTCTGGTAAATTTAATACAATCAGATATTTGCCCGCAAAGGAACTGGTTGCAACTGTTTCTTCATGCTTATATTTACCGTGAATAATTGAGGTGTAAGCAAATTTCTTGTGCTTTTCCACGGTATTCCAGACTTTAGATACCCAAGGACAGGTTGTATCAACAATTTTGCAACCTTGCTCATGGAGAATTTGCATTTCTTGAACGCTGGCTCCAAATGCTGGTAAAATTACCACATCACCAGTTTCCACGACAGAAAAATCTTTTTTACCTGCGTCTACAGGGACAAAACCAATATTCATTTCCTGCATTCTTTGATTCACAGAAGGGTTGTGAATAATCTCGTTAGTAATCCAAATGCGTTCTGTGGGGAAATGTTGACGGGTTTCATAAGCCATAGCGACGGCGCGTTCTACACCCCAGCAAAAACCAAAGGCTTGGGCGAGTCGAATAGTAACATCACCCCTGGTCAATGTGTAGTTGCGATCGCGGATTTCCTGAATTAAGCTACTGTTATACTCTGATTGCAACTGGGTAGTCACTTCTGCTTGATGACCAAATCCCTTACGATTGTAATTTTCCGAATGTTGCAGCGATCGTTTAAAAGCTTTTGTATCCATGAGTTTTTTAGTCTAAACCACTATTTCTTATTGTCTCTTGCTCAGGCAAGATTTTATCGGAGATGGGAAAAGGGGAGTGTGGGAGGTGTGGGAAGTGTGGGGAGTGTGGGAGGAAAGATTCTCAAGTTCCCAATTCCTAATACCCAATACCTAATACCCATATTCTATCTATTCCCCCAGCTGCAAATTGCTATACATCTGTAACGCAGTACGCCAAACCAAATAACCCGTGGGATTGAGATGTAAACCATCCGTAGTCAATTCACTGCGGAGATTATCCTGCTGATTAGTAAATAAAGGATATAAATCGAGATATTTCACATCGACTTTAGCGGCGATGTTTGCTAATTCTTGATTTAGTTGGCGAATCTGACTGTTAGGAATCCTCAGCAGTTTATCTTTACCCTCCCAAGTTGCAGTTTCACCCCCATGAGGCAAAATTGACTGGACAACTATTTCAGCTTCGGGATGTTTTTTCCGGAGTTGAGTGAGAATTTGCCGTTGATTCTCTAAAATAACTTGATCACCGACCCCCCGAATCAGGTCATTAATGCCAATCATTACAAAAATGACTTCTGGCTGGGTACTTTCAAATAAGTCTAATCTTTTTAATAGTCCATCACTGGATTCCCCAGAAATTCCCTGATTGAGCCAATTTCTGTCTTCAGGTAACAACTCAGGAGGAAACCACAGCGTCAGAGAATCTCCCACCAGAATGCTTAAACGCTCAGTCGGCTGTTCAGAAGCAACTTTAGCTTCTTGCTTGAGAATGTCTACCCACTGCTGATAATTCAGTTGATGACGAGGACCTAAATCAGGTGTAGCGCTGGAATTTGGGGAA
The DNA here is from genome assembly GCF_034931085.1 of Nodularia harveyana UHCC-0300. Lineage (NCBI taxonomy): Bacteria > Bacillati > Cyanobacteriota > Cyanophyceae > Nostocales > Nodulariaceae > Nodularia > Nodularia harveyana. The sequence continues at coordinate 315,131 of NZ_JAYGHG010000001.1, forward strand.
AGTGGATTATCAATAACATTTGTTAATCGTTGCTGTTGCCAAATGAGCAAGATTACCGCCAACATAAGTATGCTGTTAGTTATCAGCAAGAAAAATCCCCAGAGGGGAAAACTTTTTGCAGAAGTAGACACAAATACAAAAATATCCCAATCACTTGACTCAAATTGTAGTTTATTTTGTTTGTGCCTTTCAAAGAATAAAAACACCCGCCACGAGAAACAAGATCATTAGTTTCACCGACGGGTGTTGATCAGAAATTAAGATTTATCTTCTGAGAATCCACCAGAGTTATTTGCTGTGAGGAATCCACTATAGGCTTCCATACCGTGTTCACTGATATCTAAACCTTCTAATTCTTCTTCTCTGGATACTCTGATACCTAAAGTAGCCCTGAGTAACATCCAGAAAATGCTGCTGAGAACAACTGTGATTCCGCCGACACTGACAATACCAACCAGTTGAATGATTAATTGTCCTAAACCGCCACCGGAAAATAAACCCGCAGTGGGGCCAGCACCTTCACCATACCAGGAATAAATCCCAGGACCGACAGACCAAAGACCAACTGCTAGGGTTCCCCAGATACCGCAGACTAGGTGAACTGAGGTGGCTCCTACTGGGTCATCAATGCGGATTTTGTCAAAGAGTGTGACTGAGAAGACGACGATGACTCCGCCAATAAAGCCGATGAGTAATGAAGCTGGAATACCTACGAAGGCACAGGGTGCGGTAATGGCTACTAAGCCAGCCAATACGCCGTTGATGATCATTGAGAGGTCTGGTTTACCTAAGTAAATCCACGCTGTACCTGTAGCACCAACTGCACCAGCAGCAGCAGCCATGTTAGTGGTGAGGGCGATGTGCGCGATCGCATTCGGATCAGCAGCCATTGTGGAACCGGGGTTAAACCCAAACCAGCCCAACCAGAGAATTAAACAGCCCAAGGTAGCAATACTCATGTTGTGACCGGGTAAAGCTACAACTTGGCGGTCTTGATATTTACCAATCCGGGGGCCAAGAAATGCTGCTCCCATTAACGCCGCCCAACCACCAACGGAGTGAACCACGGTGGAACCAGCAAAATCCCAGAATCCATATTCGCTTAACCAACCACCGCCCCAAACCCAATGTCCGGTGATGGGGTAGGCGATACCGACTAGGAGGAGGCTGAAGATTAAGAAGTCGGCAAATTTAATCCGTTCTGCAACTGCACCAGAAACAATTGTGGCCGCAGTTCCCGCAAATGCTAATTGAAATAAAAATTTGGCGGCTAAAGGTACACCAGCCCAATCCAGGGAACTGAAGACACCTTGATAATCATCCCCTGTTATGGGACTGTTATCTGCTCCTGAAAGGAAAAACCCGGAGGTTCCCAAGAAGTTATTACCATCGCCAAACATGATCCCAAAGCCAATTGCCCAAAATGCAATACTGGCTAGAGCAAAGACAATCAGGTTTTTTGAGAGAACGTTAACGGCATTTTTCTGGCGACAGAAGCCGGTTTCTAACATTCCAAACCCAGCATTCATAAAGAATACTAAAAAAGCGGCGATCGCTACCCAAAGAGTATCCAAAGCCACTTTCAATTCTGTTGTTGTCGGACCTGCATCTGGTGTTTGAGCAACGGCTACATAACCCCAAGCCAAAACAATTAAACAAGCTAGGGGTAAGCAGGCTTGCCAACTAGGAGACAACTGCTTTATAAATATATTGAACCCCTTGACTTTTGAGTTTAATTGTGTAGTTTTATTAAACTTTCTTGCAGATGTTCGTCTATTTTTGATTTTCGATTTCTGTTTGTACATCAGTTTAAATTACATCCTCCAGTCTTTTGATAAAAAAACAAGTTTAGCCCAGAAATTAAACCCCAAAGTTAACCCTAGTGGTTCTTGTGCCACGGGTTTACAAGACAGAAACTCAGATAACTCAACTAGGAGTTTAGAAAACTATTGGGACATTTGTAAACATTTTTTATGATTTGATTTAGAAAATATTATATGGTTTAACAGTCAAGCCTTCTGTATTTAATGTTTAATTGGTGAATATGCTCCTTTGAGAATAATCATCCCCAAAATTGCCAACTTTCACCTGAACACTACAGGAAAAATTCATAACTATTAGCCTAAACTTATTGCTTTGACCTCCTAAAACTTAGCAATGATTACAGTATTTTTCTTCATCAACGTGGAGCAATTTAGCAATAAAATTTGATTGATTTTCTACTTAGTCAGGTTGTAATTCTGTATCATGGGATACTATTTTTTCTGATTTAACTTTTCTGATAGCCGATAATTTTTGAAAGAAAGAATCTATATCCTTTACAGTGTCAGCATTTTCTGACTTCAGGATAGAAAAATCAAGGAAAATATTAAATTTTTATACAAAATTAATATATTAGGAGGTAACAGCCCCGAAACGCGCTAATTGCGAGGGTTTAATTATCTGTTTATGTCCTAACCTCTGAACGGTTAATGCTTACAATTCTGTTTGCAAATATTCTTCATAGCCCAGTTCTTCCAGTTTGGCTTGCTTGGCCATTACTGATGCTGAGAGGTTTTGGCGGTATTTTTGGACTTTTTCCAGTAATTGTGGTTCGTGGGTGGCGAGAATTTGCACCGCCAGCAAGCCTGCATTCTTGGCGTTACCTATAGCTACAGTAGCGACGGGAATACCCCCAGGCATTTGCACAATAGAATATAAGGAATCAACCCCTTGTAAATTGCGAGTTGCTACGGGAACGCCAATTACAGGCAATGGTGTTAAAGATGCTACCATGCCGGGAAGATGGGCTGCACCACCAGCACCAGCAATAATCACTTTTATGCCTCTTTCATGGGCTTGTTGGGCATACTGCACCATCCGTTCTGGGGTACGATGGGCGGAAACAATGGCGACTTCTGTTTCTACTCCAAATTCTTCACAGATTGCGATCGCATTTTTCATGGTGGGTAAATCGGAATCGCTACCCATAATAATACCGATAAGAGGAGCCATATTAATTTAAGATTGGGGATTAATTACTTGCTGTGTAGTTAATTTTCTAACTAATGTGATGATTAAAGCAATAGAAACCAGCCTAAATATAATTAATGCGCGAGTCCCTGGCTATGAAGATTTACAGAGAATTTTAGTGACCCAGGGTGTAATTAAGAAAATTCTCCCTATGAGTCAGGAATTTCCCAGTGATTCCCCTGTCTTGAATGTGGATGGTGATTGGATTTCCTTGGGTGGTGTGGATTTACAGATTAATGGGGCTTTGGGGTGCGCTTTTCCCGATTTAAAACCTGAAAATGCGGAAATGCTGGGGAAAATATGCCAATTTCTCTGGGATATGGGGGTGGATGGATTTTTACCAACTTTGGTGACTACTTCTGTAGATAATATACAACGTGCGATCGCCACAATTGCTGATTTTCTCCCACATCAAACAACAGGGGCAAAAATTCTGGGAGTACATTTAGAAGGGCCATATTTAAATTACCAGAAGCGCGGCGCACACCCAGCCGAATACTTATTACCCCTAACAATTGAACAAGTCAAAAGAATTTTAGGTGATTACGCCCACATAGTGAAAATAATCACATTAGCCCCAGAATTAGACACGACCGGGGAAGTCATCCCATATTTGCGTTCATTGGGGATAATTGTCAGTTTAGGGCATTCCCAGGCGACAACAGCCCAAGCTGAACAAGCTTTTCAACAGGGGGCAACTATGGTAACTCATGCCTTTAACGCCATGCCACCGTTACACCACCGGGAACCAGGGCTATTAGGTGCAGCCATTACCCATCCGGCCGTGATGTGTGGTTTTATTGCCGATGGTGAACACGTTACACCCACAATGCTACAAATTTTACTCCGCGCCAGCCACCAAGCACAAGGGCTATTTTTGGTCAGTGATGCCCTTGCACCTCTAGGGCTACCGGATGGGGTATATCCTTGGGATAGTCGGCAAATTGAAGTAAAAAAAGGTACAGCTAGATTAGCAGATGGCACTTTATCTGGCACAACTTTACCTTTATTGGTAGGAGTGGAGAACTTAGTCAAATGGGAAATTTGTGATTTAGAAAATGCCATTTCCCTAGCAACCAATTCACCCAGAAAAGCCATGAACTTACCAGGAATTATTGACAGCCCCGCCGCCAATTTATTACGCTGGCATCAAGATAAAGATACAAAAGCACTAACTTGGCAAAGATTACTTTAAAATCTATTAGGACTTACGCAAAATCTCTCTCAAACCCTCTTAACTTCGTGTCCTTCGTTCCTTCGTGGTTCGTTTTTTCTAGGACTTACGCATAATCTACGTTTTCTTGGCGTTCTTGGCGGCTTGGCGGTATGCGCTTCGCGCACGCTACGCGAACGATAAATCAAGATTTTTGGCAATTGTTGCGTAAGTCCTGTTTTCATAATTTTGCGTAAGTCCTGTCTATAAATGAGCCTCACCTAGTAACACAATAGAACCGCTTAACTCTGAAATTACCTGAGTTGTCACTTGACTCACAGCTAACCCACCTGTAGTCCGATAACGCACAGAACGTAAAACAGCTAAATCAAAGGCTTGAGCTTCCCTAACTATCGCTTTAGCCACATCGTCATCGACAATAATTTGAATATTTGTATTTACTTGTAACTGACTTTTAGCGACAATTTCAGACAATTGATTGGTGAATTGTTCTACTAAATTAGCGGGAGTTTTGCTATTAGACACGTGCAATAGTACCACCTCAGCTTTATTCACATCAGCCAACATTTCTGCAAACCGCCAAGCGCTAACAGTTTGAGGTCTTAAATCGCCAATGGGGACAATAATTCTAGTAATTGTCTTGGGACTATTAACTAACCGTGTGACTGCAACCGGACAGTGAGAAGACCAAAAAACACTATCAATTACATTACCAAATAAGCGGGCGCGTAAACCTGTAGTGCGTGACCAACCCATAACCACCAAACTAGCATTTTGTTCTCGACTAGTGCGGCTAATAGCCAAGGCTATATCATCATCAATGCGAACTGCTGTGGACACTTGCACATTAAATTCTTGACTGATTTCCTGCGCTAATTTTAATTTTTTATGACTTTCTTCCAGTGATATTCCTAATTCTGGATCATCCATGTGAATATGGGCTTTAGTAATAGCTAATGGTAAGATTCTCCCAGATTCATGTTGAGCTATTAAGGCTGCCATTTCAATCAAGTAGCGCTGGGTTTTAGAGTTATATATTGGGACAACTACAGTGAATGAATCTTGAGTTTGTTCTGAGGGTTGACTGTCAGAATTTTCCCACCAAGTTGATAGACTTTCTGCTTCAAAGTCATTCTGAGGTGTTTGTAATAATGCGGCAAATCTAGATGTGATTAATGGTCCCATAATGGAAGTAACTAACATGAGGACAATCACACTATTTAACACACCTTCGGTAATTAGCCTTTCACCAGCAGGATTCAATGTTTGATAAGCAACTAATGATGCTGCTAGGGTAGCGGCTACTTGTGGTAATGATAGTGACCACATTGTGAGCATTTCTGCATTGTTGTAGCGGTATATTAACTTGGTTAATAATGCAGCGATAAATTTACTGCCAATCAAAGCAGCCACAATTACTACTGTTAACCAAATTGAACTCAGGGTTTTGATAAATGCCGGGATATTAATTAATAGTCCCATATCTACAAAGAAACAGGGGATAAATAAGACGCTACCGATAAACTCAATTTTTTCTTTAACTGGGCTGCGTCCCACAACATCATTGACTGCTAAACCTGCTAAAAATGCCCCAACAATTTTTTCAACTCCAACTACTTGCGCTCCTACAGATGCTAAAAATAAAGCTAATAAAATGAAGAGAAATTGGTTACTTTGTTCATCTCCCGAACGGCGAAAAAATTCTTTACCTAGCCAGTCAAAGCCAAAGAGAACAATTGCCGAGTAAATTGCTAATCCACCTAGTAAAGTTATTAAACTTATGATGGAAAACTCTCCCCCATGTATACCCACACAAATTGCTAAGACTAATAAAGCGGCTGTATCAGTAAAAATTGTCGCCCCTACTGTGACTGTTACGGCTTCATTCATCACGACTCCCAGGCGACTGACAATGGGATAAGCTAAGAGAGTATGGGAGGCTAGTAAAGAACCAATTAATACAGAAGCATTCCAACCAAAACCAAATAATCTCCCCACAAATATTCCAGCAATTAATGGGACTACAAATGTGAGGAAACCAAATCCAATTGAGCGATTTTTGGTTTTACGGAACTGTCCTAAATCAATTTCCAAACCAGCAACAAACATTAAATAAATTTTGCCGATATCTGAAAGCAAACTGACGGTTTCTGAGTTAGTATCTAAAAGTTTTAATCCATTTTGTCCTACCACCACACCTGCTACCAGCAACCCTACTAATCCAGGTATTCGTAGTCGCTCAAATATAGGCGGTACACTAAAAATAACTGTAAGGAGAATTGTAAATTGAATAATGGGACTTTCAGTTAGTAAATTTGAGGTCATGGGTAATTAATCAGGTTAAATTATAAATTGAAGATGTATAATTAATATGTAATATTGCTTGATGTCAAAATTACTGAGATTATATTTGATAATTATATCTTAATCAAGAATCCTCAAGGGTAAAAATTAAAAAATTGCGGTTGTGTAAGTAAAATGAGTGAAGTTTAGGGAACTCTACAGTAAAGTGACTATAAAATGCTCAGGGCTTTAGTTACCAATGGTTTATTTGATTTGACTGAGTTAAAAACTCCAAGGTAATCTCTATAAGTCATAAATAGCAATTTAAACCAAGTATTATATATAATTAGTTAATATCTCGGAAGTCAGAGAAAAGACTCATAAAAAAAATGTGTCGGAGTATTCTTGACGGTTGATATTAATGATATTTTTAAGGCTTGGGAACACTTGACAATTAAAGTTTATGAACGTAGCTGACGATAAAACGATTGTTCGTGAGTATTTTAATTCCACAGGGTTTGACCGGTGGCAACGCATTTACGGTGATGGGGAAGTTAACAAAGTCCAGTTAGATATTCGCAATGGACACCAGCAAACTGTAGATACGGTGATTAGCTGGCTAAAAGATGATGGTAATTTACCAGAACTATCAATTTGCGATGCTGGTTGCGGTGTGGGTAGTCTGAGTATCCCTTTGGCGGCTGATGGGGCTAAAATTTATGCGAGTGATATTTCTGAAAAGATGGTGACAGAAGCTCAAGAAAGAGCTGTAAAAACCTTAGAAAATTCAGAAAATGCTACCTTTGCGGTGCAAGATTTAGAATCTTTGAGTGGTAAGTACCATAGTGTTATTTGCTTGGATGTACTGATTCATTACCCCCAAGAAAAAGCTGATGAGATGATTTCTCACCTTTGTTCTTTGGCTGAGTCAAGGGTTATTATGAGTTTTGCGCCCAAGAATTGTGCTTTGACTATACTGAAGAAAATAGGTAGTTTTTTTCCTGGACCTAGTAAAGCTACTCGCGCCTATCTCCATCGTGAGGCTGATGTGGTGAAAATCTTGGAAAATAATGGCTTTGTGGTACAACGCCAAGCGATGACTAAAACTCGTTTTTATTACTCGCGTTTATTAGAAGCTACGCGCAAATAAGGCAAAAAATGCGGCAAGATACTTGTATATCCTCTGTCGCATTGATAACTGTTTTCGGTGAAGCAGGTAGAAAAATTCGACCCCTAGCTACTGAACTGGATTTAGTTAAATCGTTGTATTGTGAGGAAACCCCAAATGAAAATCATGATAAAGGTTGCCGGTGGGTTGATGCTTTCGTTGGGGATTTTATGTTTGGTTGCTAGCGTGATAGCTTTATCTGAGTTAGAGGGAGAAAACAATTTTATCGTCCAGCAAGAAGCAGAGGATAGGCTGGTGGCGGGAATGGTTTTAGGTATACCTTTAACAACAGGGGGCGGATATATGTTGTGGGGTTTACGCCGCAGATATCAACGGGAGTTGAAAGAGCGTATTGATTCTGTATTTTATCAAATTTTGGCAGCTAATCAGGGTAAGGTGACTGTTTTACAGTTGGCGATGTCAGCAAAGCTACCGGGAACTGAAGCCAAAGAATATTTAAATGATAAATCCCAAGAGTTCAATGCTAGTTTTGAATGCAGTGATGAAGGTGATATTACTTACCTGTTTCATATTTAATGGAAGGTTGGGATAAGTCAGGTTAGAATCGCAAGCAAAGTTTAAAATCTGATGTGAAATTATGAAGACTTCTGAAAAATTGGCTGCGGGTTGGCTATTAACACTGGGATTTATGTTTTTGACATTATCCACTTCAGCGACAATGGAGAAAAAATCCATGCTGAAGCCGATATCTACAGGATACCAGGAGGCGGTAGCCCAGGATTTTGTGAATGAGCCGGCGCTTTACCTATTGGATAATACGGCTAGAAATGGGATAATTTTTGGTATTCCTACAATAATGTTAGGCGGTTGGCTGAGTTTAGGATTGTACCGTCAAGGTAAGAATGAGAAAAAAGCTCTTCAGCAACAATTAAGCGATCGCCTACAATCGAATTTCTATCAAATGCTGCAAGAAAATGGCGGTCGTGTGACTGTTTTAGGTTTGGCGATGAATTGTCAACTCCCCGCAGCAGAGGCTGAAAAGTATTTAGATATGAAAGCTAAAGAATTCAATGCAGATTTTCAGGTGAATGAAAAAGGCGGAGTATCATATCATTTTGACATTTAGAAGAAATCTTCATTAGGAATGGCACAAATTTTTGTGAGTATAGCTGCCATTTTAGGTGGTTTGTCTGTCGCTGCCGGTGCTTTTGCTGCTCATGCCTTGAAAGAAAAGATTAGTGAGCGATCGCTAGAGATCTTCGATACTGGCGCACGTTATCAAATGTACCACGCTTTGGCACTGTTGTTAGTAGCTTTACTAATTAGTCGTGCAACATCTCCTCAGCCGATGTTAGTAGCTACTGGGTGGTTATTTATTGTAGGGACTGCGATTTTTTCAGGTAGTTTGTATGCACTGAGCTTAACTGGGGTGAAAATATTGGGTGCAATTACCCCCATTGGCGGTGTCGCTTTTATTATTGGTTGGGGTGTTTTAGCTTTCGCGGCTGGGGGTTTGAAATTTTGAGGAAACTAACCGCAAAGGACACAAAGAACACTAAGGAAAGAGAAATTTAGAGAGTTTTTATTTCTTCCTTTTCTTTCTTCCCTTCGTGTCCTTCGTGGTTCGTTAAAAAAAAGAATTATTCCGCGCCTTCAATAGGTGCAAAACCTTGGCGTTGAATATTTTCCGTAATTGTGCGGGGTTCTAAGAATTGCAGCAGATAATCAGGTCCGCCGGCTTTAGAACCCACACCAGAAAGTTTAAAACCGCCAAAAGGTTGCCTAGCAACAATCGCACCTGTAATATTGCGGTTAATATAGACATTCCCGACTTCTAAATCCGTCTGTGCTTGCTGAATGTGGGAAGGTGTACGGGAATAAAGTCCCCCAGTTAAGGCGTAGTCAGTCCCGTTAGCTACTGCTAAGGCTTCTGCGAAATCCTTCACTCTAGTTACTGCTAGTACAGGACCAAATATTTCTTGCTGGGCAATAGTCGCATCCGGTGGGACTTCGCTAAATATTACAGGGCCGATATAATACCCCTGTGTAGGTGCTGTTAATTCCAGGGCTACTTGTGATTCTGCCTTACCCTTCTCAATATATTCTAGGATGCGATCGCGCGCCTTAGCATCAATAACTGGCCCCACTTGGGTACTCGGTAACTCAGCCGCACCAATATTTAAAGATTTCGTCGCCTCTACCAATCGCCGCACAAAGTTATCATATATGGGTTCTAGGACAATTACCCGTGAACAGGCGGAACATTTTTGCCCAGTGTAACCAAATGCTGACTGCAAAACTCCCACAACTGCTTGGTCTAAATCAGCACTTTCATCCACAATAATGGCATTCTTACCGCCCATTTCGGCAATTACCCGCTTGAGATGCTTTTGTCCTGGTTTCAATGTTGCGGCTTCTGCATAAATCCGACAACCCACTTCTTGAGAACCAGTAAAAGCAATGATATGAGTATCTGCATGATTTACCAAGTAAGCACCCACTTGGGAACCCTTACCGGGGACGTATTGAAATACACCTTTAGGGATGCCAGCCTCAATTAAGATTTCTGTAAATTTAGCGGCAATTACAGAGGATGTTTCCGCAGGTTTGAGTAAAGTACAATTCCCTGCAACCAATGCTGCAACTGTCATTCCACAGGCGATCGCTAACGGAAAATTCCAAGGAGAAATCACCACAGCAATGCCCATCGCATGGTAAATATAACGATTGTTTTCCCCAGCCACGTCATAGTTTACACCTTTATCCAGGCGTTCCATTTCCGCAGCATAATATAGACAAAAATCTATCGCCTCAGAAACCTCTGCATCTGCTTCCTTAACAGGTTTCCCTACCTCCAAAACAATCCAAGCTGCAAGTTCAGCCCGACGTGCTGACAGTAAATCGGCCGCCTTTCTGAGAACCCCAGCCCGTTGCTGTACAGGAGTTTTTCTCCAAACAGGGAAAGCCGCCTTAGCCGCCCGCATAGCCTCCTCCGCCTGTTCCACACTCATCAAACCAACCTTACCCACCACCTCACTAAAATTAGAAGGATTCAGGGAATCAACAAACTCCGCAGTATTCAGATATTCCCCATTCACCAAAGGTAAATAAGTCCTACCGAACTCCTGACGCACCGCAGCAAAAGCCGCCGCAGACTTCCTAATTGCTTCCTCCTCGGAATAATCAGTATCAGCCACACCGACAAACTCTCTCTCCTCTCCGCGCCTCTGCGCCTCTGCGTGAGACAAATCCACATTCGGAGGCGCGAGTAACTCCTCAACAGGTCGATTCTCCAGATTTTGCCGTAAAAAGGAACTATTAGCCGTATTTTCCAACAACCGCCGAATCAGATAAGCCATCCCTGGTAACAACTCACCGTAGGGACAATAAACTCTAACCCGATAACCCTTGTCTACCAAAGCCTTCGCCAACTTATCCCCCATCCCATACAACACTTGCATTTCAAAGTGACGACGAGGGACATTTAAACTTTGGGCTATGGCAATGGCACGAGCTTGCGATCGCACATTATGACTACCAATAGCAGCATACACATATTGGTGATTTTCTAACAATAGCTGAGTAATAGTTTCAAAGTTGGCATCTGTCGCCGCCTTATCGTTATAAACTGGCTGTTTCCAGTGTTTTTGTTCCGCTTTAATGGTTTCCTGATCCCAATATGCACCCTTCACTAAGCGGACTGTGAGGGGATAACCGCGCTGTTGTAACCAAGAAATCAGCTTTTTCGTATCCTCTTCGCTATCACGCAGATATGCTTGAATTGTCACGCCAATATCTGTACGTTGTCTAAACTCATCTTCTAGTAGTAGCTTTTGCAGAATATTCAGCGTTAAATCTTTGTAGGCGTATTGTTCCATGTCAAAATGCACAGCTGCGCCTAATTCTTTCGCCCGACGTAATAAAATACGAATGCGATCGCTCACCCGTTCCTCACTACCTTTAGCATCTAAGGGGTCAAATTGGGAATAAAACGCCGTTAACTTGACAGAAACCTGAACTTGTGGTAAAGATTCCCCATCCGCTTGATCAATAGCTGGAATTACAGACCAATTTTTTGATGCTTCCACCAATTGCTGCATTAATTCTAGATAGCGTTCTAGATAAGATTGGGCTTCCTCTTCAGTAATTACCGCTTCACCAAGTAAATCGATGGTGAAAGCCATTTTATCTTTTCGCAGTCGTTCAACTGTCTTGATAACTTGTTTAATATTTTCCCCAGAAATATATTTATGCGCCAGAGTTTCCACAGCTGTAGAAACAGTTGTCGCCGCAAATTGTCCTGGCATAGAATCAGGGTTAGCAAAGTTGAGCATCCCCTTTAAAGCTGAGGGTAATTCTACAGACTCCTCGCCTAAATATTCTTGTAAATGTGCAGCAATTTCTGGTTTATGTTGCAAAGCCGGTAATGTGTCGATAAACCGAAATAATTGTACCCGTAAACCAGGATTACTCATAGCCCAAGCTAGTAATTTATCATCCCAGCGCATTTGATCCCGTAGGGAACCTAAAAAGGAACGATTTTCTTGGGTAGCTGAGAGTAGCTGTTTAGCAATTTCTTGAGTTTTCGTTTCGTAGGTGTTGGTTTGTGCTTGTAATACCATAAAAGTTATGAGTTATGAGTTATGAATCATTAGGTTATTGACATCCCCTCTGTCAAGTACCATTTGGAATAATGTTGAATCATAGTGTAAGCTTTAATACGGTGCTGTTTCCATCGTAGTTAGCGCCATTGTGTCAACTTTCTCCAGTGATGGTTTTGAACGTGGTTGTATGGAATGTCTGGAAAAACCTGGCTTTAATATCTTTGGGGATAGTTATTGTCGGACTAGGAGGTTGTACAGAAACACCGACAGATGCACAATTGGCAGTATGGCGTAAAGAAGCCAGCGATCGCAATGCTGAAATTTCGGCAAAAAAAGCTCAAAATAACCAGGAGCTACAATGGAATTTAGTTATACAAGGTCAGACAGGAACAGGAAAAACGGAAACATTAAATTGGTCACAGTTGCAAGATCTAGCTACGGTCAATGTTAATACTGTTGATGGCAATAACGTTGTTGATCCTCAAAAATTATTTAAATTTACAGGCATATCCGTAAAATCACTAATAGAAAAGCTTGGTACTGAAAGAGAAATTACGGAAATAACTTTCGTCTGTTATGATGCCTATCAAGTGACTGTTAACATAAAAGATATACTCAAGTACCCCATTATTTTAGCAGTTACAAAGGATGGTAAACCAATTCCCCGTGAGCAAGGTGGACCGATTTATTTAATTTTTCCCTATACTGAGTATCCAAAAATTAGACAAAAGTATGATGAGGGGATGTGGGCATTCTATGTCACTCATGTGATATTTGGGACGGAAACAGCCAAAGTGAATATAGCTAACCGGGAACTTAATATCGCGGATTTAGATAAATTACCCCAAGTTAACCTGACTCAAAAGGTTGGTTACCGGGTCTGGTGGCCGAGTGATGAAGTGAAATTGTCTGGTGTGAGACTACGAGATGTTCTCTCCTCAGCAGGTGTAGATTTAAATACTATCAATTCTGTAGTCGTTCGTGGTAAACCAGCAGTTTACCGGAGAAGTTTTCAACAAATAGAATTAGTAACTGAGGATATACTGAACTGTGATATTCTCTTAGCTACTAGATGGGGTAATGACAGACAAAAAATTACCGCGAGAATGGGGGGTCCCGTCACTTTAGCCTTTGGTGATAATTGTCCCAGCAGAACTAAGAATCAGCGATGGGTAACTTTTGTAGAAGAGTTAATTCCACAACTATGAAAACATTAGCTTTTCGTTCTATTCGCACCCAGATCATGACTTCAACAACCTTGCTGATTCTGGGTTTGATTACTGCTATAGTTACGGTTTGGACAACCACTCAAAGTAATCTCTACCGTCAAGAAAAGTTAAATGATGCTAAGATTACCTCTAAAATTCTGAGTTCTACCTATTCTAACGAATTATCGGAAGAAAATTGGAGTCAAATTCGCATAAACTTACATCTTTTACTCCAAGAAAATAAAGATGTCATCTATGTTTTTGTCTCGGATACCCGTCAAAGTGAGCAAATTATTGCAGGTTCCCCTGAAGAATTTCTAGAGCAATATATTCCTGATATAGTACCTTTAAGTGTGACTAATCATGCCCTAGATGACTCTACCAATATTCAGACTCGTGTATCAGAAACATTTCTGCTGAAAGATGTTTATTTTGGTGAAAATCTCCGCGCTAAACGTGGTGAAAAAGTGATTGAGGTAGCTTCAGATGTTGTGCTATTAAATCAGCAAAAAGTCGGTACTTTACGCATAGGTATTTCCTTAAAAAGAATAGATAATGCTATTAATAATGCAGTTAATCAAGCTTTGATCGTAGGTTTTTTGGGACTGAATGTTGGTTGGTTGTGTGCATATATTTTAGCCCATCGACTGAGTTATCCAGTCAGGCGTTTACAACTGAGTGTTGCTCAAATTGCCAATGGAGATCTACAACATCGTGTAAATATTTATAATCGTGTTGATGAAATTGGGGCATTAGCAAATTCGGTAAATGAAATGTCCTCTGCATTGCAGATATCATTTAGTAAATTGCAAAAAACATTAGAATCATTTGAGAAATTTGTCCCAGATAAATTTGTTTCTGTCATTGCTCCCCAAGGAATAGAAAATATTAAATTAGGGATGGCGGCGACACGGACAATGACAATTTTATTCTGTGATATTCGCAATTATACTTCCATGTCAGAAGCGATGACACCGATGGAAATTTTTGTATTTTTAAATGAGTATTTAGCTTGTATGGGAAAAGTCATAGATAAATCTGGTGGCTTTATTGATAAATATATCGGTGATGCTATTATGGCGCTATTTGATGACCAAGCTACTGATGGCGCAATGAAAGCTGCAATTTTAATGCAAAAGGCTCTTGATCAGTTTAATTATGGGCGATCGCAACAGGGTTTACCACACATTGCTGTGGGTATTGGCATTCATCGTGGTGAAGTCGTCATGGGTACGGTGGGATTTACCTGTCGCATTGATTCTACAGTAGTGGGTGATTCTGTAAATATCGCCTCACGGGTTGAAAATATGACTAAATACTATGAATGTGGAATTTTAGTAACTGATGCAGTAGTTTTGAATTTATCTCAACCAGAATTATTTTCACTAAAATTACTAGATAAATCGGTGAAATTAAGAGGTAAAGATGAAGCGATCGCCATTTATGAACTTGAGGATAAAATAATTAATGACAAATCTTGAAGGAAAAGTAACTTTAGTTACAGGTGCTACACGAGGTATTGGTAAAGGAATCGCTATTGGACTGGGTGAAGCTGGTGCAACTGTGTATATTACCGGACGTACTCTTGATAATTCTGATACTAGTAGTGAAATCTCTGGAAATCTTAAAGATACCCAAACCGCAGTAGAACAGGCCGGTGGAATATGTATTCCCGTTCAAGTAGATCATAGCAATGATGAACAGGTGCGATCGCTGTTTGAACGCATCCAAGATGAGCAAAATGGACAACTAGATTTATTAGTTAATAACGTCTTTTCGGGAGTCCAAGCCTTAAGTAACAGTCAAGGAAAAACCTTTTGGGAATCTGAACCCAGCCTTTGGGATGCTAGTAACAACGTCGGTTTACGTAGCCATTATATTGCCAGTGTTTATGCTGCCAGAATCATGGTCAAACGTCAACAGGGATTAATTTGTACCATCTCCTCATGGGGTGGGATGTCCCAAATTTTTAGCGCAGCCTACGGTGCTGGTAAAGCCGCCTGTGACCGATTAGCGGCTGATATGTCAGTAGAACTCAAGCCCCATAACGTCGCTTCTGTGTCTTTGTGGCCGGGAATCGTGGGTACTGAGCAAATTTCCAGTTTAGCAGATAAAGTCGTAGCAGAAAACACTGTTGACCAACAAAGCTCCGTATTTTCCGCCCGTTATAACTGGGAAACGCCCTTATTTACAGGGAGAGTAATTGCAGCCTTGACTGGTGATACAAACATCATGCGCCGCACCGGGAAAGTGCAGATAGTCGCCGAACTAGCCCAAAAATATGGAATTGTAGAGGAAACAGGCGATCGCCCCGCGTCCTTACGTTCCCTCAAGTTTCTCATCCCAGCCGCCCTACCCGCACTCAGAAAATACTCATCCCTGATCCCAGATATCAAAGTCCCGTGGTCACTGCTGCTATTAACAACACTTAAATCACCCCAAATTTAAAATAAAAAAAATACATCCACAAGCTCCCCGGACCCCTGATTCAATTACTCCCCATGCTCTTTACTTTATTTTTCTAGATACGCCAAGATACTACAAAAACAATATTAAGATTTAACCAAAATTGATGTTATATGACAGTATTATGAAATCAATTAATTCGTTGCTAGAGTTGACCGCTATGTTAATAAATTTTCCTAAAACCCTACATTGATGTTTTTTCCACTGAGTTACCCGGTCTTCTGAATCAATAAAAATCCCTGAAACAAAGTACCAGCATTAAAATTGATAATTTGGAATAAAAAATATGACCCAGCTAGATAAAGCAGTTGTGTTGATTACTGGTGCATCTGGTGGGTTTGGACAAGAACTAACCCGACAGTTATTAGAAGCAGGTAGCCGACTAATTTTAACAGATTTAGATGAAACAGTTCTGCGTGAACGAGTGCAAGCAATTCAAAACCAAGTCTCTACAGGTGATGTACTGGCTTGCTTCGCTGTTGATATTTCTACCAGAGAAGGTTGTGAAATTCTTTATAATCAAGTTAAAGCACTGAATATCCCCATTGATATTTTGATTAACAATGCCGGGATTTCAGTTTTTGCTTTCATGGACACAATTCCCCATGAGAAATGGGAACTGCTCATGCAAATCAACCTTCTAGCACCGATACGCTTAACTACTTTATTTTTGAATGATATGATTGCCCGAAAACAGGGTCATATCGTTAATATTTCATCCTTAGCAGGTTGGTGGGCATCACCGGGATTAACTCATTACGCAACGACAAAATTTGGTTTGCGTGGATTTAGTGAAGGATTATTTCATGAAGTCCAAGATTACAATGTGAAAGTCAGTGCCGTTTATCCATTTTTTAGCCGTACCCCAATTCTCGAATGTGACAAATTTGGCAGTTTACAGAAAGTTAATAATGATTTTTTATACAAAGTGGCAACTGAGCCAGCCCAGGTAATACGTGCCACAATTAGAGGAATACAACGTAATAAACTCCATATTTTTCCTGATGCGATCGCTAGATATTCCCATCTTCTCAAACGCTATTTTCCGCAAATAACCAATTTAATTAATCATATATTCGTTACCAGATTGAAAAATGGTTCAGGTGAGTAACTCTACTAACATTCAGAATATAGTCCCTACCACGGAAAAACATCTGATTATCGGCGCGGGATTTGTCGGTTTGGGTATGGCCGAAGCCCTCAAAACTGCTGATATCCCCTACGATCAGGTTGATGCTAGTGATGATATCGGCGGCAATTGGTATCACGGCGTTTACGAAACTGCACACATTATTTCGTCACGCAAGATTACCCAATTTACTCATTTCCCCATGCCGGATGATTATCCCGACTTTCCCAGCGCCCAGAATATGCTGGATTATTTAAACTCTTTTGCTGATCATTTTGATTTGCGTGGGCAGATTGAACTGAATCGGACTATTAGTGATGTGCGACCAGTGGAAAATAATCTTTGGCAAGTCACCTTTGCTGATGGGGAACAGCGTATTTATAAAGGTGTGGTGATGTGCAATGGACATCATTGGCGCAAACGTTTTCCCGAATTTCAGGGAGAATTTAACGGTGAGATTATCCATTCTAAAGATTACAAGCATCCAGACCAACTGCGTGGAAAGCGAGTTTTGGTCATTGGCGGTGGTAACTCAGCCTGTGATTTAGCCGCAGAAGCAGCCCGTGTGGGTGCTAAGTCTGTTTTGAGTATGCGCGAATCAGTGTGGTTTATTCCGAAAACATTTGCTGGTATGCCAGTGGCGGATTTCCCTGGGTGGCGAACGCCAAAATGGTTGACTAAATTATCCATTTTTAAGACTTCTAGCAACCGTAAATTTACTGGATTTTCAATTCCTGGTTTACCGAAATTGGGAACTCCACAATGGTTAACACGCCTCGCAGTTCATACCATCATCCGTCTGAGTTTTGGTAGTCACGAAGATTACGGTTTGTCCCAACCTCAGCATCGGATTTTCGAGAAACACCCCACTATTAACAGCGAAGTACCTTACTACCTCAAGCATGGCAGAATTACTCCCAAACCAGCTGTACGTCGCCTTGATGGTTGGGAAGTTGAATTTGTCGATGGTAGTCGAGAGACACTTGACCTAATTGTTTGTGGAACTGGTTACTATGTGGCGTATCCATTTTTACCTCCAGAATTGCAACGTGTGAAAGGTTCAGTAGTTCAATGTTATGCAGACTCCTTTCTCGATGATTACAAAGGACTGTACTACATCGGTTGGTCGCAAATCAGAGGTGGGGTTGGCTCGGTAATTTCTGCTTACGGCACAATTTTCTCTCGATATCTCAAACTTCAAGACGAAATTAATGTCCCTCTGGGTTTAGTTTTCAAAGAAATGGGACACAAACCAGAAAAGACACATCTTGTTAACCCCCAGAAATTTTTTGACCAATCAAAAATGACTGATGGCGCATTTAATCGCTTAGTAAAAAAAGCACATCAGATTGATGCCCAACATCCTGACTTTAGCAACCAGCCACTACCACCCTGGGAAAATCATCAGCCAGTTCAAGAATTAGTGCGTTAAAGGTGGGAATGTAATTGTTTTGTTATTGGCAGCAGACACTACAAAGCTTTGGAGTTGACCAAATAACAGCAGAGCTAACCTTTGCTCACTTGGTTACAGCTTACTCTACTGGCGATCGCCACTACCACACACTCAAACACATTAATCATGTCCTCGGCACAATTGATACTTTACAAGCCTACGCTCAAGACCTCCCTGCCGTGCAACTAGCAGCATGGTTTCATGATGTAGTTTATAATACTCAAGCTCAAGATAACGAAGAAAAAAGCGCCCACTATGCGGATAAAGTACTGAGTAACTTGGGCATTCCCACAAATACTATAGCTACCGTCAACCGTCTCATTCTCAACACCAAACAGCACCAAGCCGCTACAGAAGACTATGATAGCCAAGTCTTACTCGATGCAGATTTAGCAATTTTGGCTACTCAACCCATCCAATACCAGAAATACGCCCATGCCATTCGCCAAGAATATGCATGGTTATCAGAATTGGAATATATTACAGGTCGAAAAAAAGTTTTAGAGCATTTTTTGCAGCAGCAGAGCATCTATCATACGCCCTTGATGTGCAATATTGCAGAACAATCTGCTCGCTTCAATCTCCAAGCAGAAATTCAAACACTTAACCTCAGTCATGGGTAATAAAACAGTACCTAGCCTTATGGTAATTTAAGGTTACACTCACACATTACAACAAACTACTTTTATCCTCATGACTGGAGAGCATCACCTTGGGAATAGAATTACGCAGTTTTGTATTTCTCGACAACCTGCAACCTCAACACGCAGCCTATATGGGAACAGTAGCCCAAGGTTTCCTACCATTACCGGGAGATACATCACTGTGGGTTGAAATCTCTCCTGGTATTGAAATTAATCGAATTACAGATGTAGCCCTGAAATCCGCCTCTGTGCGCCCAGGAGTACAAGTAGTAGAACGACTATATGGATTATTAGAAATTCATTCTAGCTCTCAAGGAGAAACACGGGCTGCTGGTCAAGCTATTTTGGCAGCACTAGGAGTTACAAAAGACGAAGGTCTGAAACCGCGTGTAGTTTCTAACCAGATTATCCGCAACATTGACGCTTACCAAACCCAACTAATTAATCGCACACGCCGAGGACAGCTACTCCTAGCCGGACAAACCTTATATGTATTAGAAGTTCAGCCGGCGGCTTATGCTGCACTAGCTGCCAATGAAGCCGAGAAAGCCGCAGCAATTAACATCCTGGAAGTCCAAGCCGTCGGCAGTTTTGGTCGATTATATTTAGGTGGAGCCGAACAGGATATCCTCGCAGGTGCAGCCGGAGCATTAGCCGCCATTGAAAACGTCGCAGGTCGGATAAATTCCCAGGGTGGGGGAAACGAATAAAGGAGAAAACATGGCAAATCGAGAGCATCTGGCTTTACTTACAGCAGGTGCAGTCCAATGGATAGAGTGGAGACAGCAAAATCCCCAAATGAAACTAGATATCAGCACCGCCAACCTCAAAGGAAAAAATCTCAGAGGTGCAAACCTCCAAGGAGTCAACTTAAACAAAGTTGATTTAAGTCATGCTTTACTAGTGCGAGCCAACCTCAGTCACGCTGACCTGAGTGCCGCAAACCTCCACCAAGCCAAGCTCATAGAAGCTAACTTGAGCGCCGCTAACTTGAGTGTAGCTAATTTAAATGGTGCTACATTGACCCAAGCAGATTTGAGTTACGCCCATCTCATTGGCGCTGACTTGAGTGGAGCAAATCTTCAAGGCGCGATTATAGTTGAAGCGAACCTGATTGGAACTGACTTGAGAGACGCTAACTTGAGAGATGCTGATTTAGGTGCAGCGAAGTTAATCAGAGCTAACCTGAGTTTTGCCAGTTTAATTGAAGCTAACTTAATTGGTGCTGACTTAAGTGAAGCCAATTTATACGAAGCGCAATTAAACGGAACTTATCTTTATAAAGCTGATTTTGACAAAGCCAATTTGCACCAAGCTCACCTCAGTGAAGCATATTTATTCCGAGCTAACTTCACAGAAGCTAACTTGAGTGGTGCTAACTTAACTTGGGCTAATCTCACAGGAGCAAACTTGGCTGGGGCTAATCTCCAAGGAGCTAATTTAAGAGGTGCTAAACTCCAAGGTGCTAACCTCACTGGTGCTAATCTTCAAGATACAATCATGCCTGATTTAGCTAAATGTGATTAGGATTAAATTTACAATAATCTAACCTACCTGAGCGTCTAGATTTCTGTATTTTGTAGTAATAAAGCCAGCCCTCTATTAATTGCGTCACTCTCACGCTAATTAGGTGGATGGGAAAATTTACAAGTATGTAATTGCGAGTGGAACTTACCACTAAAGTGAAGGCTCCGCTTTAAGTGTATCTATACCGTGGGCTTTACGCAGAGCGTGGCGTTAGCTATAGTAAAATCAAGCAATATCAAGGGTTTTGAATAATTCACATTTGGTTAAATAGTGCGGTTTATTCGTCCCTACCTACTTAGAAACTGCTCTTGAGCTTGAAATTCTGAGTTAGAATAATAACTTGTAACATCTTAGAATATTCAACGAAAATTGTTATTTTTAAATGAATAATTCCATATTATATATCTCTCGCAAGGCAGCCCAGGACTTTCTAGATAAATTTGAGAAAGCACTGTTGTCTCCAAATTCTAGTCCACTCTTGTTTCAGATTTATGGGATTGGGGGAGTTGGCAAAACTACCCTGACTAAAAAACTTGAAGAAGCGCATAATTCCAAGGCTGATTTTGCAAAAGTATCATTTGGTCTTACACCAGGTATAGAAACGCCACTAAAGCTGATGGAAAAGCTTTATGAGCTATTGCCAAAATCCACCAGCCTATTCCGAAAGGATGTTTTAGATATACGGAAATCTGATTTTATGCCAAAATCTGACCCGTTTACATCGCTTTATGAGCAGTATGAGCAGACTATTAGAAAACTGAACAATCAACCTGTTGAAGGAGCAAAAGTTGAGGCGGAGCAGCAAAACACAGTCAAGGACTGGTGTGAACTGGGAACAATTACAGCGTTGGCAGCAGGTACAAGCCTTGTAGACCCAGGAACAGCAGCGAGTATAGCCCTTGAAGGCATACCAAAAGCTATGGGAATGTTATCAGATGCTTCACAGTCTGTTAAGTCAACAAAAGACAAAATGCAGAAACTGCTGGAACAGCATCCAGCAACGAAGGAGGACAGAGAACTTCAGGAGCTAGTGCTAGAACCGATACCAAAATTAACTCAAGCATTTGCTCAAGGTTTGATTCAAAAAACCCAAGGGCAAAAACGTTCTATTGTATTGGTTCTTGATACCTACGAAAAAGTACCGACAGATATTGATACTTGGTTATGGCAATATTTGTTAGAAGATACGCCTCTAAAATCTTATGGTGTCCGCATTATGGTAGCAGGACGACGTTCTTTACTAGAAAAAGAAAGTTGGAGGAAGTTACAACAAGATCGTCAAAATTTAATCTATGAACAGCGTTTAGATGAATTTGATAGAAAGCAGACGGAAGAATATCTCAAGCAAATTGGCATTACCAAATCTGGGGATATCCAAAAAATCTATAAAGTAACTAAGGGTTTACCCTATTATCTTGATTGGATTAAAAACCAAAAAGAAAAAAAGATAGAGATTGATTTTTCTCGTGGAAATCAAGCAATTGTTGAATTATTACTACAAGGTCTGAATACAAAGCAAAAACAAATAGTGCAACTGGCAGCTTGTTGTCGTTGGTTTGATCGTCCTTTAATTCAATACTTGATGCAAAGGGAAAGGATAAACTTTGAAACTGGTGCTAGTAATAATCTGAATTGTTTTGATTGGTTAAACCAATGTGATTTTGTCGAATTTGTTGAAGGTTGCTATCGCCTGGATGATGTGGCGCGAGATGTATTTCGGATGTCTCTTTATCACGAAGGGAGAAGTCAATTTCGTGAAACTCATGAACTACTAGCCAAATATTTTGAGCAACTAGCAAACAAAGAAGTTTCTCCAGATAGTTCTCCTCCAGCAAAATATGAGAATGCTGATTGGCGTGAATACACGGCTGAATCTCTTTATCATGCTCTATTTGCAAACAGAGATGAAGGTCAACGCCAATTTATTTCTCATTTGTTTGCTTCTCGCTATCTTAATCAACTGGAAGTTGTGATCATTCCTTTTGCTGCAATTACCGCAGAAGCATCGGTTGAGAATTATCAACTTTTGCCCGACCAGACTGGGAAATTGTTAAAAAAAATCACATTTGGCTTTGTCTTTGGTTGGTTCATGTTGTCAAAAGACCCAGCTAAATATGAAATTAACTACGAAAATGGAACTGGACCCTCTAAAAATAAGATAGAAGCAGCCATCAAACTATGTTTTGATCAAGTTGATTTTTTGGAAGATGGTTTGGGTAAATATGCATGGCTTTTATACAAAAGCCTACGCAGTCGCCCAAATCAGCGAGTACATTTGCTCGAACAGGCGAAAACGCAAGCTGAAATAATTGCCTCTGATAGTTATCCTGAATTCAGCAGCAATCTATTTTTTAATTTGGGTAATCTGCTAATAAATTTACAACAATATGAAGAGGCACTCTATAGTTTCGATAAAGCCTTGACTTTTAAAGATGACGACCCCGAAATTTGGAATAATCGGGGTGTAGCATTGGGACTGTTAGAACGAGATAAAGAGGCACTCCATAGTTTCGATAAAGCCTTGGCTATTACAGATGATGACCCTGAACTTTGGAAGAATCGAGGTTTAGCATTGCGCAGTTTAGAGCGACATGAAGAGGCACTCAATAGTTTCGATAAAGCCTTGGCTATTAAAGATGATGACCCCGACATTTGGTATTACCGAGGTTCGCTGCTGAGAATGTTACATCGTTATAAAGATGCCGTAATTAGTATTGATAAAGCTTTAAAGTACAAAGTTAACGAATTCGAGTTTTTAAGTGTCAAAGGTTTAATTCTCAGTTTGTTAGGCAATTATAACGAAGCATTAACTAACCTCAAAGAAGCTTTGAAACTTGAACCGAAGAATCCCTTATTGTGGGCGAATAATGGGATTATATTAGCTCGTGCAGGACGCTATAAAGAAGCTCTGGAGAATTGCGACAAAGCTTTAGAATTAAATCCTCAAAATGAAAGTGGTTATTATGGTAAAGCTTGTTTTTATGCCTTACAAGATGAAGTTGATTTAGCCCTTGCAAATCTGCAACAAGCAATTAATATCAATGCTTCCCAATGTCGGCCAGAAGCGAAATATAACCCTGATTTTGACAGCATTCGCAATGATGAACGGTTTCAAAAATTGCTATTAGGGTAAATTGGAACGCCTAACCAAATTACTTCACGTCTTAGATAATTATCAATATTCATGGTGGGTTATGCTGTCGCTTTACCGCATCTATGCTCCTTGGGCTATACCCACCCTACTGGCGTGACACAGCTAATTTTGTGCATAAGCATAAATATTGTGGGGTGGGCTTCTAGCCCGCCCAAAACAGGCATCTTGCCTATTCCACAAGAAAAACATAATGTACTATTTTAAGCTTGTCACACCACTAAAAATTTATAGAAAGCCAAAATTATATTATTAATCGTATTAAAAGCTACTGGGTCTAGTTTCCACTTAACGCAACGCCTAGCTAACAGAAAAACTGCCAAACCCTTCGTCACATTAATGCAAAAATTAGACCCAGTATAAAAATTTAGACAGTCAGATTTTTAATCTTAGCGTCTGTTACCACCACGGTAAGGAACTGCATTTAGATAATCAATATCAAATGCGGAGAGCTTTTGGGCGTAGTTACCTTTACCACTAACGGATTCTGCCATATCCGCATATTTGCGGGGGTCGCCTTCTGGAAGGCGTTTTTCTTGGAACTTGCGGGTGTAGAACTTCTCCAAAGTGAAGCGCCAATCGGTTTCGACTGTACCCACTTTTTCGCGGAAGTCTTCGCCGTAACGAGGTGTTACCAAGTTGTGAGGACGACCTTCCATGCGTTTGCGCTGGTAGGGTACGATATTATCGCCAAAACTATTGGTGTACTCTTCGCTATCTACCAAAGCATCAACAAAGCCACCAAAACCTTTGGTAGCAATGACAATTGACCAAGCAATTTGTTCTTCTTTGTTGTAAGACGCACGGCCTAATAGACGTTTGAGAGTGATGTCTACCAAACGGTAGTTGTTGTTGGATGAGACAACCAAACGATAGAAGGCTTCAGACTTGGCTAAACCTCGGATGAAGTCACGCACAGATAACGAGCCAGTTTTCAGTTGAGATTCCAGCGCTGTTTGGCGGTTGAATTTGAGAATTTCATGTTCGCTAAAAACTTGGCGATAGGCTGCCCAAATGATGTTCTGGATATCAGTGTAAGAACTGACATCTTCAATGCGGTAGATATATGGTGTATCTTCATTCAGGTCAGCCACACCAAAGCTGGTGACTCGGTGATTCTGACTGCTTGGTTTGTATTGAAGTAATGGCAGAGACATACTGCTTTTTTCCTCTAATAGGATAGTTAAACAAAAGAACTAGCTGGGAAAATTGAAGGAGGTTTGAATTCTCAAGCACTCACTCTTCCTCTATTTATTCTCCCCCATTATGTTAATAGCTAGAGGTAATTCCCCAGCAATTTACTATTAACAAGAAACTTATTCCGGGGCTGAATATTAGTAATATATCTGACAAGCAGCTATTTACTACAAAGGGAAATTAGCACTGGAATTGATGGAAACGGGAATACCTTCGGGGTTGGTATCCCTGGCCATGTCAGGAATTTCAATGCTGGCTAGGTTTACTGGTGTAAATGTGAGTGTTTTGATTGTGATGGAATCGGCTAATTCCATGAAGTTCTTGATGTCTCCGGCTTTATAGCGTGCATCTTCTAACTTGTCGCGCCAGTAGTTACTGTAGCGGGGTGTGACTAAATTAAAGGGTCTATCTTTGTAGCGTCGCCGTTGGTAGGGAACTATATTTTCACCAAAGTTGCTTTGATACTCTTGAGAGTCTATTAAGGTATCGACAAAACCATCCCAACCGAGGGTTGCTATTTTTATTGACCAAGCAATCTCTTCTTCTTTGTTGTAGGATGCACGACCTAAAAGCCGTTTGAGGGCAATTTCTACAAGACGATAGTTAGAGTTGGTCTGTACTACCAAGTTGCGAAAGGTTTCGGATTTAGCCAAACCCCGGATAAAGTCACGCACGGTAATGGCTCTATTCTTTACCTGAGATTCTAGGTTTGTTTGACGATAGAATTTGAGGATTTCATGTTCGCTAAAAACTTGGCGATAGGCTGCCCAAATTAATTCTTGGACTTCACTATCAAAGGCACAGTCTTCGATGCGGTAAATCCTGGGGGTATCTTCGTTAGGAACTTCGTAACCAGCGACGCGCTGATTTTGAGAACTAGGCTTGTATTCTAGTAAAGGAATTGTCATTTCAGTTGCTAGTGTTCGGTTTTTATTATGAGTTTTTGTGATCCCTTAATTGGTGGGATTTGCAGGGATGTAACGGTAAGGTAGGGCAACGGCTACAGGTTTGATGGTTGGTTGCGGTGTACCAATTTCGCGGGAGTTGTCGGGAATCTGGATATCTTTGATTTGGGAGGTGACTGTAGCTACAATTCGTTGATAGTTACGTTCGGTGGGGAGAATTTCTCCAGCCATACTCATAAAGTTGGCAGGAATTACGCGACGGATTTCTTCTTTACTAGCAACGCCTGTGGTGCGGGCGCTATAGAAGGAACGACCACCGATGGATTCCAACATCATGCGATCGCGCCAGTATGAACTGTAGCGGGGGTTGACTAAGTTAAACGGTCTGTCTTTGTACCGACGGCGTTGGAAAGGTACGATGTCATCGCCAAAGTTTTCACGATATTCTTCACTATCTAATAAGGTGTCGATGAAACCGTGTAATCCTTTAGTACCAATGACAATAGACCAGGTAATTTCTTCGTCTTTGTTATAGGCGGCGCGTCCTAAAAACCGCTTTAAGGTAATGTCAACTAAACGGTAGTTGGTGTTTATATCTGCTACTTGTGTCCGGTAAACTTCCGATTTACCCAAGCCTCGGATAAAATCACGGACATTAATGGCTCGATTTCGTAGTTGCGATTCGAGAAATTTTTGGCGATTGCTAGCGATGATTAAGTGTTCGCTAAAGATTTGCCGATATGCTGCCCAAATAATCGCATCGATATCTGTATCTGATGTAGCATCTGCTAACCGATACATGATTGGTGTGTCTTCGTTGGGTACTTCGTAGCCTTCTACACGCTGGTTTTGCGTGGTGAATGGATAATTCAGCAATGGTATTGACATATTTACTTTTTCCTTGTTTTATGGTATGTGGGGGATAAATAAGTTATCAAAAAAATTATTAGTCACCCACTTTAGACAGTGGCTTACTTGAGGAGGGTGTGAAATCCTCAATTCCAGCTTTGATAACTGTCTACTAATTTTAGGGAAGAGCAACACATAAATTATCTGCTCTGGTAGGATGGAAAACCTCGCCGTACTAGATGATTTCCAGGTTTCTATCTGTAGAAGCAATTCTATGTTCTGAGTAGTCCTTAGATGGCTAGCTGTACCCGAGCGCGAATTGCTTTTTCTTGATCAGTGGCTAGCATTTGCTGGAGTCTATTCTGTACAATCTGCTGCAATTCGGGTATTTGAGCCAAGGCTTGTAAACCCACAACAGCAGCATAACGGATTGACCATTCTGAGTCTTGGGAAATTGATAACAGGGTTTCCAAGGCTTTTTTGAGCGTTGTCTCTCTGTGGGGAGAGTTAAGTTTATGCCAGTGTAAATTTCCCAATCCCTTGGCAGCAGCACGGCGGACACTGGGAGCAAAGTCTGTGGCTGCGGCTGTAATTAAAACATCTACGGCACGGGGATCGGCGATCGCGGCTAATGTCCGAATCGAATAAGCCCGTGCGCCATAGTTATAATCGTCTATTTGGGATAGCAATTGTGGTACTGCTATTTCTCCCATTTCTGTCAATGCAGCCACGGCTACTGTTGCTGCTGCTGGGTTATTATACCCAAACACCGCGATTAAGGTGGGAATGGCGGCGACATCTGGGGCTGCTGCCAAGTTTTTTACCGCGACCACCATTTTTTCTGGTGTATCCGCCAGGGTGACGGCATGGATTAGTTGATCAGTCATTAGTCAACGGTGGATAATTAGTCATTGCTTCATAATCATTTAACTCATGACTAATAACTACAAAAGTGCATCCATTAAGTTCATCACCTGGATGGCATGATCAGAAACAGATAAGGCATCTAACTCTGGGGTGAGTTGATGCTCTAGTAATCCTTTGAGGGCCATGAGTTTGAAGCTATTTTCTACTTTGGCGATTGCGATCGCCTCTGCTGCTGCCATGTAACCAATTGCACCCAAATCTGCTAAAACCAGGCGGCGCAGTTTCAGATCGTCGCTAGACAACATTTTTACTAACCTATCCCCATAACTAGGGTCTTGTGTTAGTTGATACATTGCTCTCGACGCGGCACACTGCACCCCTGGGACTTCATGCCCTAAAAACGGTGAAATTAAAGAAATAGCCTCAGTTGCACCAATCGCTCCCAAGGCTTCTATTACCGCTTCATAGGGCTGAGTGAGATGGGGGCGACCAGATACTTGAACCGCCTGGGCGATACCTCCATCTAGCATTTTCATTAATGCTGGTGCGGCAGTTTTGTCACCTAACTTTTGTAGGGATTGGGCTGCGGCTTCACGTACATAGAAGTCAGCGCATTCCAAGCAATTAATTAATCCTGGTACAGCATTAAAATCACCTAATTTACCCAATGCTCTGGCTGCGTTACGCCGCAGTGGATAACCTCCCATTTCTGTTCTGTCATCCTCATCTTCTAACGCTGCAATTAAGGCATTAACGACTTCTGGGCGGCTAACTCGGAATTTACCTAGCCACCAAGCTGCGTAATAGCGCAGACTTAAGTCTGATGATTGCAGGTTGGCGAGTGCTAACTCTGGTGTTAACTGGGGCGTGTTTTCTGCTGAGTATTCTTCTCCACTGGGTGCTTTCATTACCAGGATATTAGTTCTCTTCCGCGCTCAATGGCGAAATATTGATGATTTTGCCACCTAGTCGGTTAATCCGTTGCATTTCTTCGTTCATCCGACTGTATGGTACGGTGATAAACACGCTACCACTGCGACGGATATCGAATTGATTTTTGTCAGTTTCTGCGTTTTGGCGCAATCCGACGACTTCATAACGAAAGACTCGGCTTGCAGATGAAGAAACGCTACCAGCCCCAAGTGTGGTTTGACCGAACATTACTTCTATATCTCCTGTATTGTGAAGGCAGCACTGTGTTAGAGGAAACCCCCATCAGCTACTGCCGTTTAGTAACCTGCCCTTAAGCTGAGGTTATGCTGACAATTTTGCCACCTTGTCGATGAATTTGCTGGATCTTGTCAGAAAGTCGCTCGTAAGGTACGATAATTGCTGTGCTGCTCCTTCTCACACTAGGATAGCCAGAACCACGGATTGCTGTTACTTCAATGCGATACACGCGATCGCCTACACCAACAGCATTACCTAAATTCTTCTTGGGAGCTACATCTGCGGAAGCACGGAAATTCCAGTTATCGTTGCTTCCCGATGGTCCCACGATTGTGGAAGACTTATTACTAGCTAAATCCTCTGCCAAACGAGACTTAGTACCTTCTACTTGAGCGCGATCGCTATTGGCATAACCCCGGTACAATCGGAATAGACGGGTAAACCCAACTGTTTTTTGCCCTGATTGAGTCTCGAAACCACGATAATACGGCACAATATGATCACCGAAATTATTTTGGTATTCCTGAGAGTCAATATAGGAATCAATTTCCGCGTCGTACCCTTTGTTCTCGTACAAATCCAAGTGGTACACAACTTCAGATTCATCGTAGGGAGCGCGTCCCAAAAGATGTTTGTAGTTGAGTTCAATTAACCTAGTTTGGAAACTGGAATAGAAGAACTTGGTTTTGTAGAGTTCTGATTTTGCTAGGCTCCGGACAAACTCCCGCACTGTCAGATTACCATCCCGCAGGAGTGATTCAGCGCTTACGAGACGTTCAGATGCCATTAAATAGTCATTACCCAACACTTGCCGATAAACGGCGCGGATTACAACCTGTACTTCATCTCTGCTGGCGTTGGGGCGCAGTTCAACTCGAGGTGCATCGCTAAAAGGCTCTGTTCCTAGCCTAGATGCTGCTGCTGTAATTGCCATTGTGCTTCACCTATTTATTTGCATTTCGGCTATTTGTACCGACTGCTGACTTTACTAAATCTGTTATTTTTTATTTCTCTGCTCAACAAAAGTTAGCCCGGAGCGAGATCCAACTGCTAGGTGAGCTACATCGGTCTTTTGGTTTCCCAAAGGAGCGAGTCTCCATCCAGCACTTGCACCCCTCTCCGGGCAAGGTACTATCTAGCTAAGAGCGTTGATAGCGTAGTCAAAGTAGGTGTTAGCTTCGTTAGCAGCTTGTCCGCTCAAACCATGATTAGCTTTCATGTATTTGATAGCTTCAACGTACCAGCTAGGAGACAAATCAAAGGAGTTGTTGATTTCAGCCAAACCAGCAATCAAAAACTCATCCAAAGGACCAGTACCACCAGCAACTAAGCTGTAGGTAACAATGCGTAGGTAGTGACCGACATCACGAGCGCATTTGGACTTACCACGGCTATCAGCAGCATACTGAGGTCCTGGTGTTTGGGTGGTGTAGGGGAATTTTTGGTACACAGCTTGGGTTGCACCATCAATCAATTTTTGAGCGTTGGAAGTTAAGGCACGAGCAGCTTCCATGCTAGCGATCGCACGGACGTAACGACCGTTAACAGCTTGCAATTCGGTGTTTCCTAAGAAACGTCCTTGGGTATCAGCAGAAGCAATAGCTTCGGTAATTGGTGTTTTAACCATGTTCTAAAATCTCCTTGGTATTTCGTAAATTTTTGGTCTGATTACCTAAATTCTTAGGTGCTGGACTTTGTTAATATTAAGCAACAGCAGCAGCAGCACGATCAAAGTAGCTAGCTACTTCAGACATCAATTGGCTGCAATCGCCTTTGGTGATGCCGTTAGAATCGTTAGCAATGCCAACAGCAGCGTCTTTCATTTTTTGAACGCCTACAGCTACAGAAGATCCAGGAGTTCCTAGCGCTTGGTAGGTTTCGCGCAAGCCGTTCAAGCAGCGATCATCTAGAACACTGGCATCACCAGCCAAGATAGCGTAGGTAACGTAACGCAAGATGATTTCCATGTCGCGCAAACAAGCAGCCATACGACGGTTGGTGTAAGCATTACCACCAGGAGCAATCAATTGGGGTTGCTCTTCAAACAAAGAACGAGCAGCGTTGGTGACAATAGCTGATTGGTTGCTGGTGATGCGGTTAACAACGTCCAAACGCTTGTTACCTTCTTTGACAACGTTGGTTAAAGCGTCTAGTTGCTCGTTGCTCAAAAACTCGCCTCTGGAGTCGGCTTGAGAAACTACCTTGGTAAATACGTCTAATGTCATGGACTTTAATCTCCTAATTTGTGAGATGTCTAGATTAAAACTGGCAATGTTTTCTGAACTTCGCCTGACTTATAAATCATGCGATTCCTATTTCCAGGAGTCTTGCCTGAATTGTTTCAGGTCTTATAGATTCTCAATAGGCGTTTTAAGTCTCTGTAGCACCGACAGCGACTAATTAAATTGGGAATGTTTAAAAACAGACTGGGGATCAAACCGCTCCTCATGTTAGTCTCGTTATTCCCTATTACCAAAGTAACAAGCAATTATGAGAACCGGGGGTATTTTTATGAGAAATCGGCAAATTTGAATAAACTAATTGCTTTGTTTGACTTTCGTCTGTCATTTCACCCCTTCAGCTTATGTTTATACAATGCCACAGCTCCTTTATTTGTTACAAATTATGAATAAATAAGATGCAGGAATAAGAACCACCTCAAATCCTTTACATACAAGGACTTTGCCTGAGAAAATGGTAGAAAAGTCGTAACATTAGTTTATATTTTGTACATATAGCTTAAAGATTTATCAATTTTATATTTTATTAATTTTTACATAACTGTTGGAAATACAGGGTATCAGAGTTTTTAGGTGTACACTTAGTAAGTGGTGTTTTTATTAAAATTTATTAATTTAATCTATCTTAATTGTCCTGTAATTACTTGTGATCCATCGTTATCAGAGTCAAAAACTGGAAAAAAGGTTACAAATCTCAATATTGGGGACTACTCACTAATCCCCGCCATTGCTTTTACTGTGACTTCAGGTAGCAATTCGCCGCCGGAGAATTTGTAGCAAAGTGGTGAATGTTTGAGGAGGGGTAGCTGTGACTGAAATCTCATCTTCAGAGACTGGATGTTGCAACTTGAGTTGCCAAGCGTGTAGTGCTTGACCCGTTAAGTTAACTCCTAGAGAACGACCAGAACCATAAATTGGGTCGCCAACAATGGGATGACCGATTTTAGCGCTGTGAACACGAATTTGATGGGTACGTCCGGTTTCTAATTGAAAATGGATTAATGTGTAGTTTCCCAAGCGTTCTAGTACTTGCCAATGAGTGATGGCAGACCTACCTCCTTTTTCGATGGGGACTATTGCCATTTTCTTTCTATCTTGGGGATGACGACCGATTGGTTCATCTATAATGCCACAGGCGGTTTTTGGCGCACCATAAACTACACCTAAGTATTCTCTTCGTGCAGTTTTTGCCTGGAGTTGTGCTTGTAAGCTGCGATAAGCAAGATCAGTTTTGGCAATGGCGATCGCCCCCGTTGTATCCTTATCCAATCGATGCACAATCCCTGGACGCTGGACACCACCAATTCCTGGGAGATCGGGACAATGTGCCAATACAGCATTCACCAAAGTCCCATCAGGATGACCGGGTGCTGGATGGACAACTAAGCCAGCCGGTTTATTCAGAATCAGTACTTGGTCATCTTCATAGAGAATATCTAGAGGAATATCTTCAGCTTCTACTTTCAGGGGTTGGACTTCGGGGATTTCCAGAATGATGCGATCGCCTACCTTGACAGGGATTTTCTTAGTTGTACAGATGTGATTATTGACTTGAACCTGGCCCTGTTCAATTAATTGCTGGATGCGAGAACGAGATAAATCTGGTAATTCTTGCGAAAGGTAGCGGTCAAGGCGTTGACCAGCAGTGATGACTTCCCCAACACCTGTTTCTTCAACTTGTAAATTAAATGCGGTCACAATTGTTTTAAATTAATTCCTCTTGCTTGCAGTTAAGCACAGAGACATGGTAACTCTGTTAATTTTATAGCAGGGAACAGGGAACACTTCGACAAGCTCAGTGCATCGCAGGGAACAGGCTTGTCCTGAGCGTAGTCGAAGGGCTGGAGGCTCCCTAATTGTAAGGGTTTCATTATCTGTTTCTGTCCTAACTTCCTTGGCGGTTGCTATAACCAAATGGGGAATAGAGGGTGAGAAAAAACCTTGATTGTATTATTCCGAGATTGTCAGCGCACAGCCCAGGATAAACCACAAAAATCACATCAGACTCCTATAAATTGAGAATTACTCATTTTTGAGAATTACCGTATCAGCATAGGGACTATTTTTAAAGTATACAATCTCGAAAAAGTATAGAAAAATGCCATTAATTTCGATTCACATTTTCTTTACTGATTCCTGATGATATTTACATTTTTTTTGTTTCCTTTGGCAAAAATTATAGTAACCTAAGAATTAGTTCACAAGTAATTTGCACTCTACCATTTAGCTAAAAAAGCTATGGGGTTTGTATCTACTATCCTCATAGGATTGCACTGCAAATGATTTAATATGTCCATAAAAGTAGTGCCGAATCACTATTGATCACCACATAACACCAGACATATTTTCAAGGCTGATCAAGTGATTAAATTCTACTGAATCCTAGACTATTGGTTTTTCTGTCAGCAATCGTCCCATTATCTCAACTTGTCATCATCAGTGACGATAATCACAGTAACCTGATGGCTTACCATTGGCCGAACAAAGAAACCAGTAATCCCAAACTTGTGCAAACCTAACCAGGATAGATACTTAGTTAATTACAATACACATTATCCTAGTGATTTGAGCTTTAATACCTGATTAACGAAAATATCAATTGATAAAACACGGATAACAGAGATATTTTTGCTACTGATGGGCTAGAGCCAATAGTCTATTTACCGCAGTTAAGTTACTGTAATACTAGGCTAATCAGCGTCATAACAAACAATTGAGTTGGTTTTTCTACCACTACTTTCCGTTAACTAATGGGGTGATTTTGCTGTTTTACATCAGCATAACGGACTCTACCACTGCAAATTATCAATAGATCAGCCATATCTTAACAGATATTTGGCAATTAGGAGTTAGGGGTGAAGAATCTCTGTACTAACTCGAACATGACCGCTATATTAAGCTGAACACTAATTTTAAAAATCTCGTTGTGAATGCTGAAATAGTTATTCACTAATTTTGATCGTGGCTTTTAATTATATCTCAAATCTGTGCCGATGAAGACACTTCCCATTAGTAGATATAGATTTTTCCAAAAACTTCAACCCATATCTCTTTTAAAAAAAATCACCACTAAGACTGTTAATGGTTGCTTGCAAGTATTTAGCCCATCTGGTTCTTGGTCAATTTATATAGAAGAAGGTAAGCTAATCTATGCTTCTTATTCAGAGAAGATATTTGAGCGGCTTTACAGAAATTTGCAAACCTTAAGTCCGCAAATCTCAACTCTTCCTGATGGAATTGATCAGCAATTGCAAGCCATGTTTGAAAACCGGGTTGAAAATCAGGCTATCTCCAACCCAGATTATCTGGCTATTTGTTGGTTAGTCAGTCAAAAATACATTAATCCGACTCAAGCAGGGAAACTCATAGAGTTACTGGCGCTAGAAGTCTTAGAAACATTTTTGTGCTTAGAAGAAGGAAGTTATGAATTTATCTCAGAAAGCTTTCTGGATGATATGCCAAAATATTGTCATTTAAATATCCGTTTATTAGTCGAACACCGTCAGGGAACTTACAGAGACACTTCACCCGGTTCTGCAATCAAATTTTCGCCAGATGTGCGCTTTCACCAGCCATCACCACAAACACAAAAAGTAAGTGAAGACAAGAAAAATATACCTAATAGTTGTGAGCAAACTAAACCGCCTGTTGCAAAAAAGCTCTACAAGATACTGTTTATTGATAACAATCCTACGGTATTAAATAGTATTGAAAATTATTTAGATGAGCAAATATTTTCCGTAATTACAATTACCGATTCTTTCAATGCTTTAACGGAAATTATGCGGAATAAACCAGATATAATTTTGTTAGAAGTTGATATGCCCCAACTTGATGGTTATGAAGTCTGCTCATTATTACGTAAGCACTCATCGTTTAAAAATACGCCTGTAATTATGGTGACAGCTAAAACAGGACTCATTGATAGAGCTAGAGCCAAGCTAGTTAGAGCTTCCGGTTTTTTACCTAAACCTTTTACACAAGGAGATTTATTAAAGATAATTTTCCAAAATATTACGTAATATTAGTAACACTATATAATCTTTCTAGTAGAAAATTATCATTTCTGCATAATATAAAACACATAACTATAATATTCTGAGTATTTACGATACATATCAATCTCCAATTGCTCCATATTGATTACTTCCAGAGCTTCTATATCATTTTGGTAATATTTTCTTAAACCCTGTAATTTTTTTTCTAAAGGTTGATGGTAATGATTCCACCAAGCTGATTCTGCGAGTATAAAATAGTCAATAATTTTGTAGCCACTATTTTGGATAATCTTTAAATTACCTTCAATATCCTGCATGGCTGGATAACCTACACTCCAAAATTCTTTTAATTCTTTTGGTGCGTCATGTTTAAGCCATGTAAGTTCTGAAGCTACTAAGTATCCTCTCTGATTTAACAAAGGTTTCCATTGCTTTAGTCCATTTTCAAACCCAAGAATATATATTGAGCCTTCCGCCCAAATTACATCAAAAGTTGCATCAGGAAAATCAAGAGCAAACATATCAGCATTAATTACAGTAATTTTTTCTGATAATCCTTGTTGAAGCACTTGCTGTTTTAGTTCATTCACATAAATATCATGGTTATCAATAGCAATAATTGTGCCATCAGTCAGGCTAGCTAAGTCTAAAGTTTGAAAGCCGGGTCCACAACCAATATCTATAATGTGGGGGTTAGGTGGTAAATCTCTCAATTTTAAGAAAGCATTTTTTGTAGATTCCGAATCCCCTGGACCTTCCCTGGGTATACCCTGATGAAGTTGAAAAAATATTTCTATCTGTTTATTATTCATAACATTTTGGTTAAATAGTTCTCATATCTATGGCAAGGGTAATAGAGTAGATTTAAAATCAAAAAACTCACTATATAGAAGATACCGTAGTATCATACTACAAAAGGTTTTGTACTAGTTGCCCCTCGTGACACGCTGACTAGGTTTACTCTGATTAGCTCACTTCGTAGTTGTAGGCGACTTTAGTCCCTGAACCGTCAATAATTACCGAATAAAGACCGCTAATTTCCTCGATTTCTAATCAGAAAACCCATCTGTGTCAACCTTCCATTTTCTGGTGAATACTGACTGTTGGATGATTGCAATGTAAAGGTGGAGGTGCGTCTCTCGAGATAAGAACGCAATCTTTTGTTGCTCCTGCTGGTTCAGATCCTTATGGTAAATCAAAAGCATCGGGATCGTTAAGCATTTGACCTAAGGGACTTTAAATCTCTTCACCATCTTCTAGGAAACTGGGAATTGGTAGTTTTAGGGCATCCACAAAGGTGTCGATAATCAGCATCGTTGTCTACTTGGCTTTTTTTTTACCTGTTCACGCACGTAAGCGTGTAAAATACTCATCAGTTACTTCTATCTAACTAACCCTCTAAGTTGACACAATGAAAATGCTCCAAGATATCGAATCTCAAGGTAAACTGATCAGCGAATTACTTATTTTAAAAAAGAAGATATTACAAGAATACTTAGGAGAGGCAAAAATCAAGAAAGAGATTGAAGAAGAAATCTATTATGACTTTTTTCTTTATGACAGATTATTACGCAAATACTCATGTAAACGTAATGGAGCAATATATCTAGGCGGGCATAAAGGGGAAATGTTGTTAGCATTAGTTTTATTAGGATTTAAGAAAATTCTAGTAATAGAACCACAACCCGAATTATTTCAACAGCTTCAAGAAAAAATTACGGTGATTAATCAACTGCTAAGTTATTATGACACCCTGGTTGAGGGACAGCCAACAACATCAATTGAGATTTTTCATACTGCGGTTGGTGCAGTCGATGGAGAAGCTGAACTTTATATGACATCAGAATCACAACTAACTTCGCTGTTTAAACCAAAAGAGGCCATAATCAACGAGGAAACTATTTACTCGCAGGTTAAAGTCAATGAAACAATCAAAGTACCACTTCAGACAATTGACACTATCATAGAAAAGTCTTCAGGAGAGATATCAGATTTTGATTTTCTTTATATGAACATCCAGGGAGGTGAGTTAAAAGCATTGGAAGGAGCTAAACAAACCCTACCTCAACTACAAGCAATATACCTTGAACAAAACTTAATACCTCGCTATGAAGCTTGTCCCGAAGCAGTAGAAATAGATAAATGTCTAATTGATCGCAATTTTACCAAAGTATGGAGATACACCTTGGAAAGTCATGGGGTTAGTTATGACTGGTACATCAATAGAATCGGGGTTTAATACTTGAGGTGGCGACAGAATAGCCTGAAAAGGTTTCTATGTATGGCAGAGACGTTGCCAATTTACGAGGGTTTAACGCCTGTAGAAACTGTATGAATGTGTCGCAAAGAAGTCAGCTTGGCAAAAATCTGGTTTAATGAAAAAGGCTCAGGTATTTTCTGAAGAATTTTTAACATTTCTCAAACTAGTGTAAATGGCATGAATGTCTCCTGACTTCTGACTTCTTATCTCACATTAAACTTGACCTTTGTCCGACTAATTACATAATTAATAAACAGAGATTGATGTCAAACCAAACAAATTCCTCTTTAGACTTGGGTTTATCTGACAACCGAAAGAAAATTCTAGAGCAATATAATTCTGATCAAGGGATACAGTTCTATCAAACTGTTATGGGAGATTTTGGATTTAGCATTCACTATGGGATTTATGAAAATCCCGATGAGAGTGTTGGTAAAGCATCAGAAAATGTGATCAAATTTATGGCGAATTTGATCGATCAGAGGTTGTCTCTTGGAATAGGAAAACGTATTGTTGATCTAGGTTCTGGGTATGGAGGTGCGGCTCACCATTTGGCATTGAATTATGGATGTCGGGTTACGTGCGTTAATATTTGTCCAGATCAAAATCAGGTAAATCTTCTCCAGGCTAAAAAGCTTGGTATTGCTAATCTGATTGATATTGTTGAATGCAGTTTTGAGGATCTTCCCCAAGATTGGACTAATCAATTTGATGCTGTCTGGAGTGAAGAAGCTTTTTGTCATGCAGAAGATAAACATCAGGTAATTAAAGAGGTCAACAGAGTCTTAAAACCTGGCGGAATATGTGTCTTTAGCGATATTATGCGTGGGGAAAACGTTGACGAAGCTGATACAAACACATTCAGCGATCGCAATGCTGTTACAGGTTTAGGCTCTGTTAGCGATTATATAGCGTGGAGTTCTTCTGAGGGGCTAAAAAATGTCACTTATCATGATTTTACCAGTCACTTAGGGATTAACTTCCAGAAAATGATTGACCAAATTGATCAATTTTGGGATCAGATGGTTGATGGAAGCGTTAGTGAAGAATACCTGAAGCAATTTCGCACCTCTTTAGTTGATCGCCTTGATGCTTTTGAAAATGGTTCTTTTTCTTGGGGATGTTTTGAGATAACAAAAGCACTAGATATTTCTTCAATTTCAGCTTAGTTTAATTCTAATTGTGTGTATGATATCTACCCGTGGGAGCGTCACATCAGATTGTCTGAACTGGCTGAAAGTAGTACATCCTTGAGACATTCCCTTGCTAAAATTCAAAAAATTCATCTGTCATGTTTAAAATCCTCAGTACAGCCATAATTCCCAAAGAATGTCTGAAATCATTACCAGAAGAATTTTCTGTGGATATTTTTAGAGAAAAGCGGCCGATGGATTATGCAGAAATCCTAGAAAAAGTAAGTACCAAAAGCTATGATGCAATTCTGTGTACTTATAGAGATCGGATTGATGGTTCATTAATTAAAGCCGCCGCAGGTTCTCGCCTCAACATTATTGCAACCATGAGTACAGGAACGGATCATATTGATTTATCAGAATGCCAAAAACATGGCATAGAGGTTTATAACGTCCCTAACATAACAACCAATGCTGTTGCAGATTATGGGGTAGCTTTGTTACTTCTAGGGGTACGGAGGTTAGATCAGAGCTTACAACAAGAACCTGACCAAGAACCTTGGTATTATATGTGGAACCTGTCGGGTTCCTCGTTATCGAAGATGACCATTGGAATTGTTGGTTTGGGTAATATTGGTACAGCAATTGCCCAAAGGCTAACTGGCTTTGGATCTAAGTTAATATATTACTCACGCCACAGAAAACAGAATATAGAGCAGGAGTATGGGATAGAATTTAGACCTTTTGGGGAATTACTTCAAGAGTCAGACGCTGTGATTGCCAGCTGCTCACTTAATGCTAAAACACGAAATTTGTTTTCATTAGATACCTTTACTAAGATGAAATCTTCATCTATTTTCATTAATATTGCCAGAGGTGGAATCTGCAATCAGGATGACTTATATCAAGCTCTCAATTCTCAGGAAATCAGCATGGCGCTGTTAGATGTGACAAACCCAGAGCCTCTACCTCCCTCACACCCCTTGCATCAATTAGAGAATTGTCTAATCTTCCCCCATATTGCTACAAATGTTAAGAATAGTCGCATTGATATCTGTAACTTAGCTCTCCAAAAAATTTATAACAATATTAGAGACTTCCAATTGAAATAGTAGTATTTGCATTAGCAGTTTTTCACACTTTTAAACTTACCCGTGTGATTCCTTGGCGCATTTGGCGTTGTCTCCGAGACCAAGATTTTTTAATGATTGTCCGTAGTAGAGGCGCAAGTTGGATTAAGAGCGATCGCACTAGGGGATTGTTCCGTAGGAGTTCGCCTTGTGCGGCTTCTTGTAACTGGAGTTGCTGGGCGCGGATAATTTCTGGCTCCCGTTCTGTTTGAATGTCTGATAGTGCTAAATCGATCTGCTGATGTTCTCCATCTGCTGACAATATGGGGACTAGATGATTAGCCGCTACAATTACATCCCGCAATGCCATATTTATACCCTGAGCGCGGACAGGAGACATGGGATGTGCAGCGTCACCTAACAGTAATATCCCTGGTGCGTGCCATTGGGGACAACAACCAACGAGAACAGATAACTTAATGGGAGATTCGATGGTGTCTGCATGATGGCGGAAATGTTCTGCTAACCATGAGGGGGATAGGGAAGCGAAGATTTCTCCCCAATTTGCTTGTTTATAGTCGGTTGGTTCTGTGGCTGAAATTACATAAGCTAGATGTAGTTTACCTGACTCCGCACCATGAAAAATGCTGAAAATGCGGCCCCCGGCATTGCGCTCCGCGCGATCGCTATTAACAATAGTCCGAAATACATTATCATCGACAAACTGAGGACTAGCAGCCAGCTTAAACCAGAGAATATCAATACTTTTAGGCTGATGTACTAATTTTAATCCGGCGCGTTCTCGGACAATTGAGTTACGACCATCCGCCCCAATCACTAAATCAGCAGTGAGTTGTCGCCCATCACTGAGAACTACACCTGCAACACGTTCACCACTCCACAATAAATCTTTCACAGCAACACCCTGGATAAATTCAAATCCATCATGGGTTTGAGCTTCTAAAATCAGTGCTTTGAGTAATGGCGGTTGTGATACTAATGTACAGGGACGACTTGCACCCATTGGCTCGTCTACGCGAAATAATGGTTTTCCATTAATGATGAACTCCCAGCCATCGAGTGGGCGAGTGGGAATATTTTCTAACAGCCTAGATAGTCCCATTTGTGCGAGTGCATCTAACCCACTAGGCATTAATCCCTCACCACGAAACACCCGATGCAAGTCTTTTGCAGCTTCGATGAGAGTGACATTAATGCCACGTTTGACTAGGAGGAGGGCTAGTGTTGCACCTGTGGGACCTGCGCCGACAATGATAATTTGTGCCATTTTATGCCTTCTGTATATGTTTTTGAAGTACGAGGACTCAAGTTTTAAATTGCAAGTTAAAAGTATAGTAATCATCCACGTCGGATGAGCTATCAATTAACAGAACGAGGTAAAAGCCTCCGCCCTGTGCTGAAAAGAATTATGGTTTGGGGACTCAGATATATTCCTGATGAGTAATTACTGTATTATCCTATTGCCGCAAGTCAGAATTATGATGCGCTAATATACATTTGTATAACTAATTGCGATAAACTGCGTAAATAAATGGATATCATCTCAATCGTCAAACTTCTGGCTCCCTGTCTGCCATTTTTGCTGAATGCAGGTAATAAAGCCATAGAAGGAGCATCTCAGAAAGTTGGTGAAGATGGTTGGAATAAAGCAAAGGCTATTTGGGCTAAGTTACAACCTAAAGTAGAGGTTAAAGAAGCAGCCCAAGAAGCCGCGACAGATGTAGCTGAAAATCCAGAGAATGAAGATTTACAAGCAAGTTTGCGGGTGCAATTGAAGAAGATTTTGGATGCTGATACCGCACTGGCAGAGGAAATAGCTCAAATTTTGCAATCTGGAAATAATCAATCTGGTGACAACATTCAAATGAATGCTAATGCTTACGACCAAAGTACCTTAAAGCAAGTCGGGAAGATTGAAGCTAATGAAGTGACTTTTTAAACGCAAAAGTACGCAGAGTATCACCTAAAACTCACTGACTCTCTGCGTCTCTGCGCCTCTGCGTGATATTCATTTACTATCATTCAGCAAATGGAAGAAACCAACCCCGGCAACCAAAGAATCATCAAATTAGAGGGAAATGCCCAAAATACGAGTAAATTAACTCAAATTGGTTCCGTTGATGCAGAAAATTTTCACCTAACAACAGAACAAGTTCAAATTCTGGTTCATCTAGAAAGTGGCAGTAAAACAGAATCACCAGGGATTTTAAAAGCAGGTGACTCCCCCAAAAGCTTGGCTTATTGGCAAGGAAGAACAGAAGAAATTGCCAAAATACAACAATGGTTAACTGATAAAAATACGTTCCTCATTGGCATAGAAGGCATTGGTGGTACAGGGAAATCTACGCTGTCCGCTAAAATTTATGATGAAATTGGGGGTTTCCCTAAACGTTTTTGGGCTGATGTCGGTAACGGGGCAAGTTTTAGCGATTTAGCGAGGAAAGTATTACAAGAGTTTGGCTTTCCGGTTCCAGAACAAGAAACGCAGTTAGTCGAGGCGTTGATTAGGTGTTTACGAACTGGTCAATTTTTACTGATTATTGACAATTTAGAGAGTTTATTACAAGCAGATAGACAATGGGGAGGTCTATTTTATGGTGATTTCTTTAACGCTTGGGTGGAATCTGGCAGTAATAGTAAAGTCTTAGTCACCACTAGGGAAAGACCAGAATTACCAAAAGGCTTTGAATGGCTACCCCTGAAAGGTTTGCAAGTAGAGGAAGGAGTCGCACTGTTAACTGCATTAGGCATTCGGGGAGATTTAGCCGAGTTTGTCAAACTGGTAGATGGGCATCCCTTATTGTTGAAATTGGTAGCAGATTTATTAAAAGCAGAATATTCCCAAGACCCGGATTTAAGCAGACTAGCAGATTTAGGTTTAGGCAACTTGCAGCAGTTGTTGACAGATCCCCAAGTGGTAGGCGTGCATCGTCGGGCAAATGTGGGGATGGTGTTGGTATTGGATGCCAGTTTTGCAAGATTGAGTGAACTACAAAAGGCTTTATTGCTGAATATTAGTGTTTATCGTGGTGCAATTGATAGCGCAGCAGCTTTGGCAGTATTACTGGGAAGTTCAGAAGCAGAAATTG
Source organism: Nodularia harveyana UHCC-0300 (assembly GCF_034931085.1). Taxonomy (NCBI): domain Bacteria; kingdom Bacillati; phylum Cyanobacteriota; class Cyanophyceae; order Nostocales; family Nodulariaceae; genus Nodularia; species Nodularia harveyana. Next base: position 357,710 of record NZ_JAYGHG010000001.1, read on the forward strand.
AGCAAGAGTTAAGGAATCTGGTTAAGCGTTCTTTGTTGGTAGAAAAACTCAATGGTAAACGGCGATTTGAGTTTCAGCCTGTGGTGTTGGAGTATGTGCGGTATAAAGCAGGTAATCAAAGAGAGGCGCATCAAAGAGCTATCAATTACTATCTTTTGAATGTTAAACAAAAACCTTGGCAGACTAAAGAAGATATCAAAGAATATTTAGAACTTTTTTATCACTGGTTTCAACTAAAAAATTATGATTTGGCTTTTGATAACATTCTATTCTGCAATGAATTTTTGACCTTACAGGGCTATTACACTACTCTTGATGATGTATACGGACAGTTGAGAGAAATGTGGGACAAAACTGGGGAGCAAGAAACTTGGAAATATTGGTTTTCCATCAATGAATTAGGTAATACCTACTACTCATTAGGGCAGTATAAACAGGCGATTGAGTACTACAAGCAGTGTTGGCAAATAGCTATCAAGATAGGCAGTCACAATGCTGAAGGCTCTTCTTTGGGAAATTTGGGCAATGTCTACCATGCTCTAACAGATTACCAGCAGGGGATTTTGTACCATAATTGGTCTTTGCAGATAGCTAGGGAAAATAAAGATAGCAATGCTGAAGGCACATCATTAAACAACTTGGGTAATGCTCATAACTTATTGAATGACTACGAAAAGGCTATTAAATATTACTATCTATGCTGGCAGATAAGAAAGAAGACAGATGATCCCAATGGAGAAAGCAATTGTTTAAACAATTTGGGTGTTATTTATCATCGTCTAGGAAAGCCCAAGAAAGCAATTAAATACCTTCAGCAATCTTTACAGATACAAAAGAATATAGAGTATGGCAAGATTGGTGATCGCAGGGGGGAAGCGAATGCGTGGTTTAACTTAGGTGGAGCATTAATGGATGTCAACCGGAAATCAGACGCGCTTGGTGCTTATCGCAATGCTCATGAACTGTATCAAAAAATGGGACTTGATGCTAATGTGCAACGTTGCAAAAACTTAATTGAGCGTCTTTCTTAACCACAAACGCCTGTAGTTCCTCGTCGTGGTTTTTGGTCGTGGTTGCGGCGGTTGTGGCGTTGGGTTCGCTCTTGGTTTCGGCGGTAAATAAAGTCGATTCACTTATAATTAATATTAAGCTGTTAATTTTCAACTTCTTAATCACCTATGCAAAAACTAGAAATAGAACTCGATCAAGAAACCTTTGCCAAAATCAACCAATTGGCACAAACCTATGATTGCCAAGTATCAGATTTAATTACAGCAATGATTGGGCATCTCACGCAACCAAAAATTCTTAATGATACATTTATAGGTAAATGGGCTGATGATTCTGAATTAGTTGATGAAATGGTCGCAGATATTTTAAAACACAGGAATTATAGAGACTAAAGTTAGGTGTGAGAAAATCTTTAATTGATACGGATATTTTATCAGAAATTCGCAAAGGTAAAAATTATAAAATTAATGCCGAGTCTATTACTTATAGAGCTATATGGCAACAGCATACAATTTCTGTGATTACTGTTTCCGAAATTATCAAGGGATGGAGGAGAATCAATCGAAATGACCGCATTCAAGAATTTTTAACAGATTTGTTTCAACTGGAAATCTTGCCTTTAGACCAAAGCTGTGCAGAAATTTCAGGCTTGATTCAAGCGGATTTAGAAACATCAGGAAAACCAATCGGATTAGCAGATGTTTTAATAGCTTCTATAGCGATCGCCAATAACTTAATTTTAGTCACAGGTAATACTAAACATTATCAGAAAATTCAAGCATTAGGATATCCTTTAGTAATCAATAATTGGCGAGAATGAGTTTTTTTGATTGATGGTCATCATGAATCAGATTCAAGATTTACATAAACTTGTTGGGTTGCGCGATCGCCTAACCCAACCTACTTTTATGATTAATTCTGATTTGACTAGTAATTAAACAGGGCGACACTGAGATAAAATACTGTGCAGATTTACTACTGAGCCAATAACTGCGATCGCCGGAGCGCTAAATCCTGTGGCTTCAACTTGGGGAATAATGGTTGCTAAAGTGCCAATTAATTCTTCTTGTTCGGGTCTTGTACCCCAACGGACTAAAGCAATGGGTGTCCGTAAATCCAGCCCGGCTTGGGTGAATTGTTCCACAATATAAGGGAGATTATGAATGCCCATGTAAATTACAATGGTTTCGGAACCTTGGGCGATCGCGTGCCAATTGACTTTCGGTTTATACTTACCTGCCGACTCATGCCCAGTCACAAAAGTAACTGAAGAACTATAAAGCCGATGAGTTAACGGGATACCTGCATAAGCAGAAGCCGCAATTCCCGATGTAATACCCGGTACAACTTCCACAGGTATCCCGGCTTGGACTAAATCTGCCATTTCCTCGCCACCGCGACCAAAAATAAACGGGTCGCCGCCCTTCAACCGCACCACTACAGCGTTTTCTTGCGCCTTTTCAATTAACAAATGGGTGGTTTCTTCTTGTAATAATGAATGTCTCCCCATGCGCTTACCCGCGTTGATTTTTTCAGCTTGGGGATTAATCATCGCCAAAATTTCTGGACTGACCAAGGCATCATAAATCACCACATCGGCAGATTCTAACAAAGCTTTACCCTTGAGGGTCATCAGTCCTGGGTCTCCTGGCCCCGCACCTAATAAATAAACCTTACCCAAACTCCTTAGCGCTACTTTCTCTGTGCGGCTCATGTATTAATTAAATCCCCAATCATCTCAGCTAATTCTGCACTTGCTCCCAAAGGTTCCGCCAGTTGGAAAGTGACAGTAGGAAATTGTAATTTTAACTTTTCTATGGACTGAGCGATCGCATCGGTAATGCCACCTGTAAATAAAAAGTATGGCAAAATAGCAACTTCCCGTTTTCCCACAGCTACCAATTCTTGTATACGTGATTCTAAACTTGGAGCCACAGCCCAATAAGCCGTTACTGCACCTAATTTGGCTGCTAGAATTTCTATTGGTTGTAAAGCATCAGGACGACGGCTACCATGAGCCAACAAAATGGTAGTTTCAGCTTTTATCCTCCTCATCTCCTGAGAGAATAATTTTACTAAACCTGGATGAGTCCCTAAATAAGGTTGCAGCTTAATGATCATATCGTCACCCAGAGCCTGTTGTGCCAAAGCAATTTGCTCAGGAATATCTTCCTTGACATGAACACCAGGTAGCAGAAATAGGGGTAAAATTTCCACGCAACCAACCCCTGCGACTAAAGCACTATGGGCAAATTTGATTATTTGTTGATGTAAAGGTTGTGGTTGTAATTCTAAAGCAGCAATATCTACTAGAGGATTAATCTTGCCGAATGTCTGAGAAACTAACTCTGCTAATTCCTGCATAGCAACTTCTGGGCGGGGGTCGCGGCTACCGTGGGATACCAGTAAATACGCAGATTTGATCATAATTTAAAACCGGAATTAGACACACACCAAGATACAGCAGTTTCCAGCTAGAGTTAAAGTGTTTAGCAACCCTGAAGTAAATTAAAACTAACTAATATGAAAAACTTTAGTCCTGTTAGGGTTTTGTGAATAGAGACAGCCGTCGTGGGGACAGAATTTCATTTAGGCTCATTGCCTTTCAGCCATGTATGTATAAAATTGATTCAATCCTCCCACGGTTTCAAATTTATATCCCGGTATTAAAGAACTCAGTTTTAACTCCGTCTTGTAAATAGTAAAAATGACATAATTTTGCTTTTCTGTACTTCGTGACAAGATTTCTCGTATTTGGGGACTGGCTTGATCTACCAGATTGTCGCATTGAGATTTAATTAAACTTTCTAAAAAATTTTGGGTTTTGCTGCAAACATCCTCTTTTAAATATTCTGTTAGCCGTTGTGTGGCATACTCTTCGTATTCAGCCTGAGAAGGATTAGTTGTGGCCATAGCCACCCCAAAGGCTGCTAATCCTAATGCTGTGGAACCCAAAATAATGCTGAGTGCTTTCATTCTTTCTCGCCTTGATTCTCAATAGTTATTGGAGTTCAAAGACTCTAAATCAACAAAATCCGTTCCTTGAGAAAACCCCTTGCTTTTTTTTCGAGCAAGGTGCTATAATCGGAACTGTCGCATGGCGAGCGTAGCCAAGAGGTTAAGGCAGTGGTTTGTGGTACCACCATTCGTGGGTTCGAGTCCCATCGTTCGCCCTATTTTAATGCAAAAGCGATATAAGTTTTGTTGTTTCTGAGATAATAAATGTTCTAGCAGGAGTAATGATTTGGTTTTGCGGAGGTTGAGCTTTGCTATTTTGGCACTTGTGAACCGATGAGAAGTGGCTACAAAAGGAAGCAAAGAGGTTATTTAGCATCCGGATCAATGCGACTGATGGTAGTTTTATTAAATTTTGGATTCTCTGTGATACTAAAATTTAATAGCCACTTTAGGACAGTATCATCACCTTCTATGGCATTTTTCAGAATCTTTGCCATATAAGGGCATTGGTGTAATGGAATTACATAGTCAAACACCTTTGCCATTGCCTGCAAAGTCGCCTGCGTCCAGTCCCCATCCACAACAATGATGCCAATTAAGTTTTGATAATGCCCTTTCCAGTTTATTGCTGAAAACATCTTATCTTTTGCATATAGGGATGCGTGGCGGCTACTAGATTTCCGAACCTCAATAAATGCTATGGGCTGCTTTGCATTTGGAACCACAAAATCTGCTCTAAAATTATAAACCACTCCCGTTAATGAAGAATATTCATCTTCTCGTTGGAACGGAACATTTTCATCTTTCAATGACTCGGCAACAACCTCCTCCAGCAAAACCCTGCCAACAAGGTCACGAACAATTCCCTCCATAGTAGATTCCATTCTTTGAAGAATATTTGCTTTGACTATTGATAAAGATGAAACCCTCTGTGAGAGAAAAACTGAAAGTCTCTCAGCAGCAGGTTTTGAAAAACCAGTGTCAGAGACAGCGCCGACTTCTTTTTTGAGGGTGGCTTTGCTAAAAACACCTGCTAAATGCTGAAAAATGGGGAGCAAATGTGGATTGTTTAGTAGCGCTTCAGCATCAAATTCAGTGAAGTTATTAGTAAGTTTAGCAGCAGCATCATATAGCTCATCTGCGAATGGCCTAATGAGGCTGTAGACACCTATAGTAACACTTCTTTCAATGTCAAAAGGCACGGCTCGCTTTCTATTCCATTCTGCAACCAAATGAGCAGGATCGATTGTAGTAGGATCAGAAACATAGAGGCCAATACCTGCAGCAAACATCAATCTTTCTAGAGGGTCAGATAGCATTTCTTCATCGATAAACGAAAATCCTCTTGTTTTTTCGGCAAGTGCCAGGTATCGCTCAATCTCAAGGCGCATGGACTCATTTGCCTTTTGATAAATTGTCATTTTCATTTCACAGCCTCAATGTGATATTCTCCTAGCCCTTTTTTAGCACCATCACGTTTTGATAGTACCCATCTATGCCCACGCTGGCGCAGAAGTTTCACCTTGACATCTTTAAAACCAATTTCTCTCATAATCAAAGATGTATGTTCATGAGTCTCGATATGTATTCCGTAAAGGGCCGCATCAGCTACAACCCAATGAATTTTCCCTCCAGGGCGCAGAGCTTTAAATACACCATTCAGCACTTGAGTTATTTGTGAATAGTATGGATAAACCAGATAATCATATTCTTTCCTTCCCGCTCTTACTGCACGCTCTTTTTCTAATTGGTTAACAAGTTGATCTAATTCCGAATGAAGCAAATTAGGAGTTGAAGCGCGGGCGGCGTTTTGATAGTCAGATGACTTTTTGCCTCTGAGCGCGGTAGTGGTGTTTGTAATCAAATGATTTCTTACATTCTCGGAAATATGCTTCCAACTACTACACCATCCCAAAAGATAAAGCTGCATTCTAGTCATTTCAGCATAGTCAAAATTGTTTAGGTATGGTGGAGAAGTAATACAACAACTTGCACTATTGGGATTAATTTCCTTCATATCCAAAGATGATTTTCTTATGACTTTTGCGCTATGGGTATGAACCCAATGGTCTTGATACCAATTAGAACTAATGTCATCCATAAACTCAGAGGCAACAAGCTCTATAGCTAAGTTGAATGGGATATGTTTTTTAGTGGATGTGGGTGCTTTATATATGCCGTCTGTCTGGGAGCCACATGATAATTCACAAGCTCTTAAAATCATCACAATGCCCAGACTGTGCAAATCAGGAGAGACCTTGCTTAAATTGCTAATAGCGATATTTATAAGGTTTAAATTTTCAACAGTGAAAAGCTTTGATAGAAACTTGACCGCATCATCAGACCATAGCAACGGATCACTTCTCTCCTTGATATTACTCAAAATATGTTCTAGGTCTTCCACGCAGTAATGCTGGAGTTTTCCGGATGAAACTGTATGAAAGATTGGATTTAGTTCATAACCAACCGCCTTAAAGCCTAGATTTTTTGCAGCAATTAATGTAGTGCCACATCCGCTAAATGGATCAATGATCGAGCCAGTCTCTGGTCCAGGCATCATAACCGACAGGCACTGCTCGACAAACTCGATGGAAAACCCCGCGATAAAGTTGCCCCATCGATGTATCCGTTTGGTATTACTCAATGTGTTTGTCGATAGGCGATGCTTAATGTCATTTGACACTATGTTTTGCTGTCTTAATAACATTAGTTAATCTTATTACCTTGATTACTGGTGTGGGTGGGTTGGTATGCTATACTATTTCGGTGGTTTCGCCTGGGGAACAACAGATATTTTGCCTGTTGTACGTCTAATTTATTGACGAATTTTTCCTACATTATCATTCATTAATGGTTTCTAGTGAGACTCAATAGTGATGCAGTGATATGAGCTGGTATGCTAAGTTTTATCATTCAATCCCAAAGCACCAGTTTTCAGCTTACAGGTAATATTTCTGCAAACTTGTGTGCAAATCATCACATATAGATCCTCTGCCAATGGGATGAGAGATTGTCACTCTCTGGTTAGAGTGAAAAATACTGAGTATTATATATTCTGAGTAAAGTGTAACACAAAGCAAGAGGCCTTTTGATGGCTAATTTCTGGAACACAGATAGCAAATGGGTCTGTGTTGATTTGTGTTTATATGTAATCAGACTTCAGGAAGAGGTGTTAGCTCTGTTCTGCGAGTCAAAATGCAATTTTAACGTTAGGGGTTACCATGTCTGAATTGATCCAAGCAATCCTGGATAGTGAAGAAAAAAGCGATTTGCGTTCGTTTTTAAGTCAGTTACGCCAGGATGAAAAAAATTACTTGCTGCGTAACGATATTCTAAATGTATTTATTGATTATTGTTCCAAATCTGACAAGTCAGAAACTAGCGCTGCTGCGTCTCGCTTAGGAAAACTCATTTACTATACTCAGGAAATTATTCAAGAAGATTCTAGCCTTTGTTTTATCATTCGTCCTAAAATTGCTAGTCAAGAGGTATATCGGCTCACAGGGGATTTGAATGTTGAGCCAATGACAACTGAGGAATTGTTGGATCTACGCGATCGCTTCGTAAATAAATCTCATCCCCAAGAAGGTGATTTACTAGAACTGGATTTTGGACCATTCTATGATTACACCCCAGTTATCCGCGACCCGAAAAACATTGGTAAAGGGGTGCAATTTCTCAACCGCTATCTATCCAGCAAAATATTTCAAGACTCGCAACAATTACTAGATAGCTTATTAAATTTCTTGCGTCTGCACCACTACAACGGAGTACAGTTGCTAATTAACGATCGCATCAAAACTCAGCAGCAACTTTCCGACCAGGTTAAAAAAGCCATTACCTATGTCAGCGATCGCCCCAAAGATGAACCCTACGAAAAATTCCGCTTTGAATTGCAGATGATGGGTTTGGAACCGGGTTGGGGTAACACAGCCATGCGGGTACGTGAAACCCTAGATATTTTAGATGAACTAATCGACTCTCCTGACCCCCAAACCATAGAAGCCTTTATCTCTCGCATCCCGATGATTTTTAGAATCGTCCTGGTATCAGCCCACGGTTGGTTCGGTCAAGAAGGCGTTTTAGGTCGTCCTGATACTGGTGGACAAGTAGTCTATGTCCTCGACCAAGCCAAAAATTTAGAAAAGCAACTCCAAGAAGATGCTCAATTAGCCGGTTTAGATGGGCTGAACGTCGAACCCAAGGTAATTATTCTCACCCGTCTAATTCCCAATAGTGACGGGACACTGTGTAATCAGAAGTTGGAAAAAGTCCACGGCACAGAAAACGCCTGGATTTTACGTGTACCTCTGCGGGAATTTAATCCCAATATTACCCAAAACTGGATTTCCCGATTTGAATTTTGGCCTTATCTGGAAACTTTTGCTATTGACTCCGAAAAAGAACTATTGGCAGAATTTCAAGGGCGACCAGATTTAATTGTCGGTAACTACTCCGATGGTAACTTGGTAGCATTTCTATTAGCCCGACGGATGAATGTGACTCAGTGTAACATCGCCCACGCCTTAGAAAAATCCAAGTATCTATTTAGTAACCTCTACTGGGAAGAACTAGAGAATAAATATCATTTTTCCTTACAATTCACTGCTGATTTAATTGCGATGAATGCAGCAAACTTTATTGTCAGCAGTACCTATCAAGAAATTGTGGGGACAGCTGATAGTATCGGACAGTACGAGTCGTACAAATGCTTCACCATGCCGGAGTTATATCACGTAGTTAATGGGGTGGAATTATTTAGCCCGAAATTTAACGTTGTACCCCCCGGAGTGAACGAAAGTTACTACTTCCCTTATACCCGCAGCGCCGACCGAGTAGAAGCTGATGGCGATCGCCTAGCTGACATTCTATTTAACTTAGAAGATTCTCAGCAAATCTTTGGGAAACTCGATGACCCCACAAAACGCCCTCTATTCTCCGTCGCACGTCTTGACCGGATTAAAAACCTCACAGGTTTAGCAGAATGCTATGGTCAGAGTCCAGAATTGCAAGAGCATTGCAACTTAATCTTAATCGCCGGTAAGTTGCGGATCGAAGAGTCCGGCGACAACGAAGAACGAGACGAAATTATCAAACTGTATCAAATCATTGAAAAATACAACCTCTACGGTAAGATTCGCTGGTTAGGTGTCCGGTTAACCAAATCCGATTCTGGTGAAATTTACCGAGTAATTGCTGATCGTAAAGGTATCTTTGTCCAACCAGCCTTATTTGAAGCCTTTGGTTTGACAATTTTGGAATCTATGGTTTCCGGAATCCCCACCTTTGGGACACAATTTGGTGGACCCCTAGAAATTATTCAAGATAAGGTAAATGGCTTTTACATTAACCCCACAAACTTAGAAGAAACCGCCGCTAAAATCTTAGAATTTGTGACCAAGTGTGATCAAAGTCCTCAGTATTGGGATGCTATTTCTCAAGAAGGGATTAACCGGGTATTGAGTACATATACTTGGAAAATTCACACCACCAAGCTATTATCCTTAGCCAGGATTTATGGTTTTTGGAACTTTACCTCTAAGGAAAATCGAGAAGACTTGTTGCGCTATCTAGAAGCTTTGTTCTACTTAATTTACAAACCCAAAGCACAAGCATTATTAGAAGAGCATCAAAACCGTTAACAACTTGGGGAGTGGGGAGTAGGGAGTAGGATTCGTTAGTTTGTCCCATAATTCAGCACATTCTCCAAATGGTATGACTATATGGTTAATTTTTGCCAAGTCACAGGGCCAACTACTCCATCTACCCCCACACGGCGTTGGTTTTGAAAGGCTTTCACAGCTGTTTCAGTCAGGGGACCAAAAGCCCCATCGACTCGAATAGCATAGCCATTAGTAACTAACAACCTTTGCAACACCCTTACAGGAGTACCATAACTACCAAAACGCAGAGTTGGTAAGGATCTACCGCCTGTATAAGTTGGCGATCGCGCCGCTAGCTTCATACTATTCTGTTTTATATTGGGAGTCGGCTGCTGCTTCGCTAAAGTTAGAGAAACTGGCGACAGTTGCCTATTTTTGATTTTATCCAAGAGTTTATCTGCGCCTAACTGAGATCCAGAGAAAGTTTTTGTCAAAACTGCATCTGTGGGCATAAATTCCGGTGGTGTAATGGGAGAATTATTAACTAATGGAGTTAACTTCTGCTTTGTTAACCTCTCCGAGCTATTTTCCACCTGAAATGGTTGCTGCTTCGGTAATTTATTGGGCAAAAGTTGTCTTGCGGTTAATATACCCGTAATCAGCAGTCCAATTTCACTCATTATCGTTTATTTAATGAATAACCTAATTTTTAATTTGACAAACAATTTTGTTGTTAGTCCGGAATAGTTTATACGGAGAAAACTCTAGCATTTATGTGATCTTTTCTGATCCGGTGTTATTTATAAATAATTTCATTTTGCAGTTGTTATCAAAGTTACATTGTGATGAAGATTTGTTAGGCTATGATCAATTTATTTATTACATTTTAAGTCCATCAGTATACCCTTTCCTGGTCTTAAAAGTATATAGTTATCTGTGTTTTTTCTAGTTAAATGTTCCGGATGAAATTTTCATTTTAACTATACAGGGAAGAAGGGGAGGATCTCAATATTTGAGAAACCTCCATTCAGCTAGCAGAGAAAGCAGAAATTTTATTTTACATTGATATTTGGCTGAAATCCTCTCACTTTCAGGCTGTAATCACTTGTGGAAACTGGTGCGTAATTCCAGGAAAATCAATGGCTGATAAATCTGCAAAACTGAGATAACCCTGGGAAAACGGCTATATTTCCATTTAAGTGAGTTAAATTTACATGAGCCGATTATTTGCTTCCTTCTTCCCAAAGTATCATCAAATTTGCCACTAAATCAGAGTATTGTGATATTTGCTTTTCCTGGGTGAAGTTTACAGATAAAATAAGAAACTGCTAAGGTCACAAAGAATGGGAAGAAGAATTACAGAAACAATTGAGGAATGCTATATCAACCGATACCATCGATGACAGGATGGAAGTAAAAAGCAAAGCCCAAGACTGTATAAGCTGCTAATAGTAGAACTCCCTCTAACCAATTGGATTCACCATCAGAACTAATACTATTGGCAATTAAAACTGATACCGCCACAGCCACTAATTCAAAGGGGTTAAAATCCAAATCCATTGGCTTGTCAAGTATCCACCCAGCTATTACTAAAACAGGTGCAACAAATAGGGCAATTTGCATACTTGATCCCACAGCTACCGAGATAGAAAGATCCATTTTATTCTTCATGGCTACGGTAACTGCGGTGGCGTGTTCCGCAGCGTTACCAATTATGGGAACTAAAATTACACCTGTAAATAGTGATGTTAAACCTAGTTGTGATGTCGCTACTTCCAAAGACCCGACTAACATTTCTGATTCCAGTGCCACGAACAGAGTACATACTAGCAATACACCACTCCATAGCCACATATTGGGTTTGGTATGAGGTGTTTCTTCGGTTTCTTCCGTTCCTTCGGTTTCTATGTCTGCAACACCGACATCATATAAATAGGCGTGGGTTTTCATGGAAAATATTAGTGTTAAAACATAGACCAGAATTAACACCACTGCAACTGCAAGGGAAAGATTTTGCAGAACTTCTTCCTGAATACCGGTGGAAGTATAATTTACCGCCGTGGGTAATAGAATGGCAATGACGGCCAAATTCATCGCCGAAGCGTTCATTCGCGCCACAACTGATTGAAATGTCTGTTCTTTATAACGCAGTCCACCCAACAGCATAGATAAACCCATGACCAGTAATAAGTTGCTGATAATGGAACCAGTAATACTGGCTTTGACTACATTCACTAAGCCGGCATTGAGGGCAACTAAAGCTATAATTAATTCTGTAGCATTGCCGAAAGTGGCGTTTAATAATCCTCCCAATGTGGGACCCACGACTACAGCTATTTCTTCTGTGGCTGTACCCATCCAGCCGGCTAGGGGTAAAATTGCTAAACCAGCTGTAATGAAAACTATCAAGTCTCCCCACTCTAAAAAGTGAGCAGCGACGGAAATGGGAATGAACAGTAATAAGAGCAGAAAAAATGGATTTTTCACTGGTGTTTGTTACCTTAAAATGAGAGTGTCCTGTACTTAGATTGTGATTAGTCGCCATAATCTGCAACCACACACTAGGATACTCTCAAGTGTCTGCGGTTGTGGAGAGATTTCACTGTCTCTGGATTGACAATGAATATGTAAAATAAAATTGCAATTTATGGAGATTTTGCAAACTTTCGTAGCAAAAATATCAATTACATTTCGGATTTTTCGGAAAATATAGGGTTTAATGGATTAATAGACCGGGAAATATTTGACTAGCGTTGCTGAAAAAAACCTGACTGGTTGTGGGATAACGCAGATTTACTGCTCTAGTTAAACGGTTTTTTAGGAAAATTTACTGCACCCTATACTCATAGTTTTACTCTATACCGGATTCGGGGTTCAAACTTCTGTAGAAAGGTTTAAATTCCAGTTTTCGGCACGAATGTAAGTTTTTTATTTGGATAAATATACATGACTTCTGCTGCTGAAAGACCAGTTAGCCCTAGTGCTAACTTTACATCCAATTCAACTCCTGATGATACTCACCACACTGATCCCCTGAAACAGGCGACTGGTGTTTATGTAACGGTGCATGGTCATTTTTACCAGCCACCACGGGAAAATCCTTATTTGGACGCGATTGAACGTCAACCGAGTGCTGCACCTTTTCATGATTGGAATGAACGGATTCACTGGGAATGCTATCGTCCCAATGCTTTTGCCAGGGTCTTAAATGATCAGGGTGAAGTGGTGAAAATTGTGAATAATTACGAATATTTCAGCTTTAATATGGGGCCGACGCTGATGTCGTGGCTAGAACGCTACGATTTTGAGGTGTATCAGCGCATTTTGGAGGCAGACATTAAGAGCTGTCAGCGTTTACATGGTCATGGGAATGCGATCGCCCAAGTATATAATCACATTATTCTGCCTCTGGCTAATGAACGGGATAAATACACCCAAATTCGCTGGGGTAAAGCCGATTTTCGCTCCCGCTTTGGGCGTGATCCCGAAGGTATGTGGTTAGCTGAAACTGGTGTGGACTATCCCACTCTAGAGGCTTTGGTGGCTGAAGGTATTCGCTTCGTTATCCTCGCACCATCTCAGGCGCAGCGTTGTCGTCCCCTACCAACTCACGATGATCCCCAACCGGAATGGCAAGAAGTCGGCGGTGGTCAAATTGACCCTACCCGTCCTTATCGTTGTTATTTCCAGCCAACACTTAGCACTGCGGCTTCACCTCTCAGCACAACTAGGTCAGGAAGTGGGGATCATGAAGATTGCCGCCCCTATATTGATATCTTTTTCTACGATGGTCCCATTTCACGGGATATGGGTTTTAGTGATGTGGTGTTTAATTCCAGTCATTTTGCCGGACGCATTGGGTCGGCGGTGCGTGGGGATCATCGTCCGTCTCAATTAATTTCTGTGGCTACAGATGGGGAAACCTTCGGACACCATAAGAAGGGAACTGAGAAAACTTTAGCTTATGCTTTTATCGGCGAGTTTCCTAAACACGGTTGGACGGTGACAAATTTTGCTCACTATCTCAGCCTAAATACTCCCGCTTGGGAAGCGGAAATTAAACCCGGTACGGCCTGGAGTTGCGCCCACGGTGTGGATAGATGGCAAGATGACTGTGGTTGTGGTGGTGAAGGTGGTGTTTGGCATCAAAAATGGCGGCGACCTTTGCGAGAGGCTTTGAATTGGTTGCGGGATCAGCTAATTGAGGTGTACGAGTCAAATGCGCGACTGTTATTTAATGATCCTTGGGTAGCACGGGATGAATATATTCAAGTGATGCGCGATCGCTCCCCTGCTAATGTTAACAGCTTCCTCACTCGTCATCAAACCCACAAACTCACCGCCGCAGAACAAGTTGATGCTTTACGTTTATTGGAAATGCAGCGTCACTCTTTGTTGATGTTTACCAGTTGCGGTTGGTTTTTTGAAGAAATTTCCCGCCCAGAAGGTACGCAGATTCTCCGCTATGCTTCCCGCGCTTTGGAATTAGCTGGAGATGTGGCGGGTGTGCAGTTGGAAAAAAGTTTCCTCAATCGCCTATGTTTAGCCCCCAGTAATGTGGATATGTTTAAACATGGTGGGGAAGTTTATCGGCAACTGGTGCAAACCGCTCAAGTTAGTGTAAAACAAGTAGCCGCCCACTATGCCATTACTTCTCTGTTTGGTAATCAAAAATCCACAGAGAAATCTAATTCCCATTCTGCACAGGAAAAAACTAAATATCCTCATCCTCAGCAAAAGCGGGTTTATTGTTACACCGTCAATGAGATAGATTACCAACTGCAACGGATGGGATCATTGACTCTGGCGGTAGGACATTTACAACTGGTGTCAGAAATTACCTGGGAGAGTGAGAGTTTAGTAGTTGCTGTGCTGCATTTGGGTGGTTGGGATTTCCACTGCTGTACGCAATTATTTACCGGACGGCGTGATTACAGTCAGTTGAAAGAAAAGCTGTTTACCTCTTTACAACAGGCTAGTGCAGCTCACTCTATTTTGGCAATGACACAGCTATTTAATGAAGAGACATTCGGTTTGCAAAATCTCTTTGCTGAAGAACGCCACCGAATTATGCAGCTACTGAGTCAAGAAACACTGACACGTTTAGACCAACTTTATAGCCAAGTGTATCGGAATAATTACGGTGTGTTGATGGCGTTTCACCGGGATGAACTGGAGGTTCCCCAAGAGTTACAGGTAGCCGCCGAGATTGCTTTGGGTTCACGTTCTATGATCACATTGCGATCGCTTGAGCAAGATATCACGGAATCAATCTTAACTTTAAATCACATTGTCGAGTTAGAGGCGATCGCCACTGAAGCTAAACATCTGCATTGTCGGTTAAATATTCCCGAAGGTAAGCAGATATTAGAACAATTGATCATACGATTACTCTGGCAATTGTTACATGATCAAAATGGCAGTTTTACCACAGAAATTCAATGTTTAGAACGGTTAATTGATGTTAGCTATCAGCTAAATATCGGTATTTCTCTCCACAAATCCCAAGAGTTATATTTTAGTTGTTTGCAAAGTCAAATTGTGCCGTTGTGTCTCACTAATTTAGGAAATCCAGAAGAAAATCACCAATGTCGTCAACTGCTGAAATTAGGGCAGAAATTAGCTGTTGATGTTAGCCATGTTTTGAGTAATTTGGATTAATATCTTTTTTAGAGGATGTTTGAAAAGTTTTTAATGTATAAATTGACCCCTCTCCAAACCTCTCCCCTGCAAGGAGAGAGGCTTTGAAAACCCCATTCCCTTGTAGGGAAGGGGGGTAGGGGGGTTAGGTTTTTGGAGATTATGGGTTTCATATAATACTTTTCAAACA
>NZ_JAYGHG010000002.1:0-44078 GCF_034931085.1 Nodularia harveyana UHCC-0300
TGAGTTGTTTTCCCTTTGGCTTTGAACTCTAAGACAATCATTTTACGTGGAAAACTTATACGCAACAAATTATATCATATAAAAGTCGCCGTAGAACGGCGAGGCTTTAGACCCAGTTTTTTGGTAAAATGTAAGCTGGTTGATTGCCTACGTCCCATCCCAACGCAAGGAATTTCATTATACAGCAACCGCCAAGGAAGTTAGGACAAACGACTTTAAGACTGATGATTCGGCATGGCAGAACAGGTCAAAGGCGATTGTATTGGTAGAGAAGAGTGGGTTGCAATTAACTCAATTTGGCCTTGATGATTACGATGCCAGCCTGTGGCTTGAACGAGAGTTGCTGAAGATTTTGAAATTTCAGCTATGGTAGTGCTTGTTCTCTGGTAATCAGAGATATCACGGACATCCGACCAAGTGCGATCGCTCCAAACTTGTTGAGTGGGATTTTGAGGTATTCCTCCTCTCCCTGTAGCGACAAATCGGCTACCACTTGTCTCTGCACAACCTGCGGCAATTTTTTGGGATGAATCTACTAAGTTTGTAGGTAGTTCAACCAAGCCAGAATTGAGGTCAATGCCAAAATTATCAATGTCTACTGTACCATTCACACCAAATTGAGAACTTGCTGTAATGTCGCTTTCTGGGGTAAGTTGTGGGCGAAATTCTAACCCCAATAAACCTTGGGTAGAGATATCAATATTTCCACCGTTACCTTGAACTGCATTGGCAATGATATCGGTGTTTTCTAAGCCAAGAATAATGGAAGAATTGAGGCTAATATTGCCACCATTACCAATTCCACCTGCTTCAGACGAGATTTGGCTACCCCGCCGCATCACCAGAGAATTACTCTGTACAAAAATGTTACCACCTTCACCCTTGTCAGTAGCGGCGGTAAAACTACCGTTATTGTCGAGAAAGATTGAATCTGCATTAATTCTCAGGTTTCCGGCATTACCGATACCACCATTTTTTACACTAACAATTCCCTGATTAGCGACCCTCAATGCTGGGGTGTCAATGATAACATCCCCCGAACTGCCACTGGGAACCGCAGGAAGGTTAAATAATTGCTGTAAAAATGGACGTGCGGGTTGAACTGACGAATTGATTCGACTGGGATTAGCTGCTCCTGAAAGATTACCACTGACCTCAACCGATTCAGAGGCATTCACAATAATTTGACCCGCGTCGCCAGTACCGTTACCAAAGGTTGCGACTTCGCCACTATCTTGCAGATTGAGAGTACGGCTATTAAGCGTAATACTACCTGCTGTCCCAGAACCTAAACTAGATGCAGAAATAAGGCTGTTACGGTTCCTCTGGGGACTTCCACCAATTAGTTTGATCTCATCCGCATTCAGGGTAAAATTACCACCAGTTCCACTACTTGTAGTAGAAGCAACAGCAAGTGCGCCGTTAAAAATTGAGAATTTTGGGGTAGTTATTGTCACATCTCCTCCTGAACCACTGGAAAGTGTGGTTGTACCCAGACCCGTGGCCAAAATATTTGCATCTCCAGAATCAACAGCATCTAGCACCGTAGAATCTGTTGCTTGAATTTCAATAGAACCACCACCGACAGCATTGGCTTGTAAATTTACTAAAAATCCACCATTAATAATTCGCAAGCGCTGAGTGTTAACGCCAATGCTTCCCCCAGCAGCTGTTCCGGTTGTTTGTATGGCTAGGCTAGAGCGAAAATTGTCTTTAGGATCAAAACCATTCAATTCCAGTAACTCACTGGCATAGATATTTATGTCGCCGCTATCTGTATTGCCCTGATTGTCGTAAAAAACGGCTGAACCTTCACTGAGAATAATTTGACGACCTTGTAACTGAATCGAGGCGGAACCACTACCACTAACGTCTGCGATCGCTCGTTGGGATAACTGTATATTTCTGAAGTCAGAAATTCCGTTATAATTTAGGGTTAAACCACTTACGGTCGAATTTAGCCCTACTATTCCATCTTGCACGCTACCTAACTCAATTCGTCCTCCAGGTGCGGTCAAAATACCGCCTGTGAGTGCCATATCTCCACCCACCAATGCGATGGTTTGGCCTGGTTGTACCTGTAATCCACCATTATTTGTATAGATATAGGGGGCAAAAGGTCCTGCTTGTGTCACACTATGTCCGAGACCTTGCACATTAATTGCACCAGAGTTACTTCCCATCTGTAAACCCACAGGTACGCTCATGGTAAGTAAAGGGGTTTCAGAAGCATTTACAGCACTAAATTCTGCACCATCGGCAAATTTTATATTATTCGCTGTTGTCCCCACAAACGAACCACCAATATTCAAACTGGCATTTTGACCAAATACAATCCCGTTAGGATTCATTAAAAATAAACTTGCGGGATTATTACCGTTAAGAGTCTGAATCAAACCATCAATATTAGAAATATTCCCACCTGTAACCCGACTAAATATAGTTGTAATATTAGGCGTATTCGTTAAATCGAATGTCGCTGAACTGCCTTTTGGTACAGAGAAATTACTGAAACTATGAAATAAATTATTACCTTTTTCTATACCATTGAGAATATTAAAATTATTCCCGTTTTGATTGACAAGGGTGTTTGTAGTACCATCTGATATTAGTTGAGCATTTGCAGGAAAAATCATCCCACCTGCCAAGATTCCACTGATCAAACCCAAGTACACAGAAATTAACTTCATTTACACTATCTCCATTTAGATTCATATTTATAATTCCGAAAAATTAGTTTTTGGTAACCGCAGCGCAAGTTAATAATTGTGGTGTTATTGCAATGGATTTATCTGCAACTAATTCAATTTTTCCTTGTGCATTATGTCGCCAGGAAGTGGCTTGTACTAAAGGTGCTGGAGTTTCTGATATTTTGGCTGTGACTGGGCTATTTTTATGTTGGAATGCAGAGATATCACGGACATCAGACCAAGTGCGATCGCTCCTCACATCCTGAGTGGGATTTTGAGGTATTCCTCCTCTCCCTGTAGCGACAAAACTACTACCACTTGTCTCTGCACAACCTGCGGCAACTTCTTGGGACGCATCTACTAAGTTTGCAGGTAGTTCAACCAAGCCAGAATTAGGGTCAATGCCAAAATTGTTAATTTGTACAGTACCGTTAAGATTAAATTCGGAACTAGCGGTAATGTCGTTGGTTAAGTCTTCCCTAGGGGTGAGGGTGTTACGGAATTTCAGACCAATAATACCTTGAGTGGTAATGGCAATATTGCCACCTTTTCCTTGCACGGCATTGGCAATAATATCACTGTTTTCTAACCCCACTATTACAGGTGATGTAATTGACAAGTTACCGCCATTGCCTTGACCCCTAGCCATTGCGGAAATCTGGCTATCGCGGCGCATCAATAAGTAATTTTGCAAGTTTAATTTGACATTTCCACCGTTGCCAGAAGCCGTTGATGCGCTAATACTACCTTGATTGTTGAGGAAAATTGAGTTGGCATTAATCTGCAAATCTCCCGCACTATTGGGTCCATCATTTTTGACAGTAACAAATGCCCCATCTGTGATACTTAATATTGGGGTGTTTATAGTTAGAGAACCAGCTTTACCAGTGGGAATGGCAGGAAGTCTCAGCGCAGCTTGAGTGATAGGATCGAGAATTTCGGCACTTGAGGCAATGCGAGCAGGAAGTATTGAGTTAAATGCTCTACCTTTCACCTCTACAGATTCTGAAGCATTAATTCTGACATTACCTGCTGCACCGGAAGCCACAGTGCTAGAACCTAGTATGCCACTATCTCGAATCAATAATCTAGATGTATTAATGAAAGTGCTACCAGAGTCTCCTGTGTTGCTAGTTGATGAACTTATTGAACTTGGGAATGCTGTAAAGGGGTTATTACCAGCAATTTCAAGCAAATCTGCAAGATCAAATCGTAAAATTCCAGCCTGCCCTGAGCTTTGAGATGTAGTAATAATAGTGCCACTATTCATAATTCTCATGTTACCAGCTGAGAGGTTAATATCACCTGCTGTACCTGAGTTTAACGTGACGGAACTGATTGAGGTTGAAACAATGGGATTAGCAAGGGCAAAGCCATCAATATCAATCATATTCATAACATTTGCTGTAATATTGCCACCATTTACGGGTGTAAATGTCCAGTTACGGATGCTTGCCCCATCTTTCAGTAGTAACCGTGCAGAAAGGTTAATATCCCCTGATGGTGTAATGCCTAAGTTGTCAATTTGGATGAGACTTTCTAATTTGCCATCGGATGTATTTCCGGTGAGACTAATATCCTCAGTAGCTTTGATGGTAATGCCATGAGATGGTTGTTGGATGCCAAAGTTGTGTAGCAAACCGGCAGAACCTTCTGTAAAGCTAATATTCCGTCCTTGTAATTGAATTGAGCCACCGCTACCGCTAGCATCTAACAAAGATTGTTGCGCCAAATGAATATCGTTAAAGTTATTAACTGTTGAATAATCACCAACCAACCCTGCTGTTGTGGAGTTAAGTTTAACTAACCCATCACTAACACTCCCCACTTCCAGATGTCCTCCTCCATCCGTGCTTGCAACACCACCAAAGAAGTTCACACCTGAGCCAATCAATGCTAAGGTATTGCCTGCGCCAACTTGTAATCCGATGGGATTTTGGCTGCGATCAGCAGGAGCAAAGAATCTACTGGTGATGCGATGTCCACTATTTTGTACTGCGATCGCACCCGCATTAGTAGTTCCCATTTGCAATCCTACAGGTGCGCTCATCGTTAATAACGGTGGTTCCACCGGATTCACTGCACTAAACTCCGTCCCATCAGCAAACTTAATACTATTCGCTGTTGTCCCCACAAACGAACCACCAATATTCAAACTGGCATTTTCTCCAAATACAATGCCGTTGGGATTCATCAAAAATAAACTTACTGGATTACTACTATTTAGTGTTTGAATTAATCCATCAATGTTAGAAATATTTCCACCTGTAACCCGACTAAATATAGTTGTAATATTTGGTGCATTAATTAAATCAAAAGTCGCTGAATTGCCTGTAGGTAAAGAGAAATTACTAAAACTATGAAATAAATTATTACCTTGTTCTATACCGTTAAGAATATTAAAATTATTACCATTTGGGTTGACAATGGTATTGGTTTTCCCATCTGATGCGACTTGTGCATTTGCAGGGAAAATTATCCCACCTGCCAAGATTCCACTGATCAAACCCAAGCACACAGAAGTTAAGTTCATTTACACCATTTCCATTTAGACTTGTACTTAGGATTCCCAAAAATTAACTTTTAGTAACCGCAGCGCAAGTTAATAATTGTGGTGTTGGTGCAATGGATTTATCTGCAACTAATTCAATTTTTCCTTGTGCATTACGTCGCCAGGAAGTGGCTTGTACTAAAGGTGCTGGAGTTTCTGATATTTTGGCTGTGACTGGGCTATTTTTATGTTGGAATGCAGAGATATCACGGACATCAGACCAAGTGCGATCGCTCCAAACTTGTTGATTGGGATTTTGGGGTATTCCTCCTCTCCCTGTAGCAACAAAACTACTACCACTTGTCTCTGCACAACCTGCGGCAATTTGTTGAGATGAATCTACTAAGTTTGTAGGTAGTTCTATTAAGCCAGAATTGGGGTCAACGCCAATATTATTAATATCAACAGTACCGCTAACTCCAAATTGAGAACTGGCTGTTATGTCGTTTTTTGGGGTGAGTTGGGAACGGTATTCTAAGCCGAAAATACCCTGAGTAGTAATGTTAATGTTACCACCATTACCATTAACAGCATTGGCGATAATGTCACTGTTTTCCAAACCGACAATAATGGGAGCATCAATGGATAAGTTACCGCCATTGCCAATACCACCTGCGGTTGCTGTAACACTACTACCAGAGCGCATTAAAATGATATCGGATGCGATCGCAATATTCCCTCCCTCTCCAGAATTGGTGGCGGCGGATATCATACCACCTGTTTCTAAATTAATCCTATTGGCTCGCAGCAGTAAGTTACCAGCATCTCCTGGCCCTTCATTTCTGACACCAATCACTCCTTCGTCACTAATACTTAGCCGAGGCGTTGTAATTTCTGCACTTCCTGAATTACCCGTAGGCAGTTCTGGCAATCCAAACAGGGCTTGGAACAATGGTGACAACCTCACCGCACTAGAAGCAATACGACTGTCTTCACCTGTGATGGTGATAGACTCAGAGGCATGGAGTACCATATTACCAGCGTTACCTGCTGCTAATGTGTTGGCAGTCAGTCCGGCATCACGAACAAGAATTGTTCCCGCATCAATTCGCAGATGTCCCCCATTCCCTGATGTAAAAGTTGTGGTTGCCAGTGTACTAGGTAATTGTGCTAAGGGATTAATACCTGTTATTCCAATAGACTTGGCAATTACATTTACATCCCCACCTTTACCAGAACCCAAAACCACAGAACTCAAAGTTCCACCCTCTAAAATCTCTAGCTGTCCGGTAAATATGCTGATGGGATTGATAAATCCACTACTAAAATTTTGGGAAACAATGGCACTAGCTTGGGTGGGAAAAGGAGGGGCAAAACCTGATAAAATCAAGGATTCAGAAGTATTAATGGTGGTTTTGCCAGTGGGCGCACTACTATAGCTGAAATTAAGAATTTGCCCGCCTGTTTGGATTGATAGATGTTTAGCCGAAACAATTACATCATTGCCTTTACCGAGTCCAAGGGTCTCACTTTGGATTAAGGAGGTGCTGGGAATGGTGGTTGAAAATCCCGAAATTTCAATCATGTCTTGGGCGCTGATCTGAAGAATTCCACCTGCTGTAACTCCCTGATTTTGAGCAAAAATTGTAGAACCATCCCTGAGAAAAATATTGTCACCTTGAAGTTGGATAGAACCACTAGGCGCGCCACTCACATCCAATAGGGCGCGTTGTGATAATTGGATATTGCCAAAATGATTGGTCTGTCCATAGTCAAAGGCAAATCCTTGGGTGTCAGGATTGATACCAATATTGCCCTGACTGACACTACCTAATTCAATCCGTCCCGATTCTGCGGTTAAAATACCACCATTGAGGAAAATATTCCCACCGATCAGAGCCATTGTATAGCCTGGATTGACCGTTAAACCGAGATTATTGCGATCGCGGGTGGTGGGAAAAGGGAAAATTCTGGGAACAGGTTGAGACAGGGTATGGCCATTTTGATTAACTTGAATATCGGCTGGACTTTGACCCAACTGAAGTCCGATTGGTACACTCATTGTCAACAAGGCCGAGGCACTGGGATTAATGGCACTAAACTCTATTCCATCGGCAAACTTAATACTATTTGCTGTCGTTCCCACAAACGAGCCACCAATATCTAAACGGGCATTTTGACCAAATATAATCCCGTTGGGATTGATTAAAAATAAACTGGCAGGATGATTACCATTAAGAGTTTGAATCAAGCCATCAATGTTGGAAACATTTCCACCTGTAACTCGACTAAAGATAGTTTTAATATTGGGTGTATTAATTAAATCGAATGTGGCTGAACCACCTGTGGGTATAGAGAAATCATTAAAACTGTGAAATAAATTATTACCTTTTTTTATCCCATTAATAATATGAAAATTATTCCCACTTTGATTAACAGTGGTATGAGTTGTGCCATCAGATGTGACCTGTGCATTTGCAGGGAAAATTATCCCACCTGCGAAGATTCCACTGATCAAACCCAAGCACACAGAAGTTAAGTTCATTTACCCCATTTCCATTTAGACTTCTACATTAGGATTCCCAAAAATTAGTTTTTGGTAACCGCAGCGCAAGTTAATAATTGTGGTGTTGTTGCAATGGATTTATCGGCAACTAATTCAATTTTTCCTTGTGCATTAAGTCTCCAGGAAGTTGCTTTTACTAAAGGTGCTGGAGTTTCTGATATTTTGGCTATGACTGGGTTTTTTTGACGATATGGGTTCAAATTGCGAACATCCGACCAAGTGCGATCGCTCCAAACTTGTTGATTGGGATTTTGGGGTATTCCTCCTCTCCCTGTAGCAACAAAACTACTACCACTGGTATCTGCACAACCTGCGGCAATTTGTTGAGATGAATCTACTAAGTTTGTAGGTAGTTCTATTAAGCCAGAATTGGGGTCAACGCCAATATTATTAATATCAACAGTACCGCTAAGTCCAAATTGAGAACTGGCTGTGATGTCGTTTTTTGGGGTGAGTTGGGAACGGTATTCTAAGCCGAAAATACCCTGAGTGGTAATTTCAATATTGCCACCCCTTCCTTGCACGGCATTGGCAATAATATCACTGTTTTCTAAACCCACAATAATCGGAGCATTGATCGTAATATTGCCGCCATTACCACTGCCACCAGCTTCTGCACTAATAAAACTATCATTACGTATCAGTAGTATATCCCGCAGTTGCAAATTAGTATTACCACCTTCACCTGCGTTTGTGGATGCTGAAATGCTTGCCCCATTGTCGAGTCCCAAAGTATTCGCATTAATATTTAAAGCACCAGCATCACCAAGTCCAAGATTATCAACAAAAACCGTTGCCCCATTAGTGATATTCAAAACAGATGTGTTAATTGTTGTGGCACCTGAATTAGCCCTAGAAACTCCAAAAACAGAACGAACGGCCGTACCAATATAGCTGGGATTTTCTGCATCTTCTATACCATTAACATCAATAGATTCAGACGCATTGATAGTCAGTGAACCCGCATTTCCTAAAACTATGCTAGAAGCAGATACTCTACCGCCAGCTTGAACTGAAAGTGTACGGGTATCAATTTTCAAATTACCTGCATTACCAAGCCCGAATGTGGCAGCAGACAATAGACTAAAATAAAGACCGGCTGGCGCTCCCTCATTTGTCACCTGAATAGTATCTGCCTTGACGGTAACATCGCCGCCATTACCTGAAGAGAAAGGTCTTGCTGCCACATTAGCACCAGCTAAAATAGAGAGATGTTGAGTGGAGATGGCAACATTTCCACCGTTACCAGCCCCAAAAGAAGCAGCTAATATCTGGCTAACAGATCGAAAAGGAGAAGGGTCGCCAGAGGCAAAACCATTGACCTGTATTTGATGAGTATTGAGTGCAATATTGCCACCTGGTGCTGCACTAAAAGTACGGCTTAATATATATCCACCCTGATCAATATTCAATTTTGGTGTGGTAACGATAATATTGCCAGCAGCACCAGAAGAAATAGTTTCATTAATTAAACTGCTAGAACTATTAAAATCAGCAGACTTGCCGATGATGTCGAGGGACTCTGTGGCATTGATGGCAATATCACCAGCAGTTTCGTTGCTGAGATTTTGTACTAATATCAGCGAACCATCTCGGATATTGACTTGTTTCCCCTGAATTTGGATGTCTCCTCCACTTTTCCCAGTGAAGTCGCTTGTAGATGCTAAGGCTTCTTGGGTGATCTGAATATCGCCAAAACTCAAAGCATTGGGATAAGTTAAGTCGAATCCTTGAGGGATGGAATTCAGGGCGACGCTTGAGCTAGTAATACTACTTAGTTCTATTCGTCCTCCTGGTGCGGTGAGTAACCCTCCTTCCAAGGCAACATTCCCACCCACTAATGCCAGCGTTTTTCCAGGTTGCACTTGCAATCCAAGTGAATCAAGGTTCAATCCAGAAATACGAGATGAAGAACTTAACTGAGCATTGTGTCCTGCCCCTTGGACATTAATTGCACCCGCATTAGTTCCCATTTGCAATCCTACAGGTGCGCTCATCGTTAATAACGGTGGTTCCACCGGATTCACTGCACTAAACTCCGTCCCATCAGCAAACTTAATACTATTCGCTGTTGTCCCCACAAACGAACCACCAATATTCAAACTGGCATTTTCTCCAAATACAATGCCGTTGGGATTCATCAAAAATAAACTTACTGGATTACTAGTATTTAGCGTCTGAATCAAACCATCAATGTTAGAAATATTCCCACCTGTAACCCGACTAAATATAGTTGTAATATTTGGTGTATTAATTAAATCAAAAGTCGCTGAATTGCCTGTAGGTAAAGAGAAATTACTAAAACTATGAAATAAATTATTACCTTGTTCTATACCATTGAGAATATTAAAATTATTCCCACTTGGGTTGACGATGGTATTAGTTGTTCCATCTGATTTCACCTGAGCATTTGCAGGAAAAATCATCCCACCTGCCAAGATTCCACTGATCAAACCCAAGTACACAGAAATCAACTTCATTTACACTATCTCCATTTAGATTCATATTTATAATTCCCAAAAATTAGTTTTTGGTAACCGCAGCGCAAGTTAATAATTGTGGTGTTGTTGCAATGGATTTATCGGCAACTAATTCAATTTTTCCTTGTGCATTAAGTCTCCAGGAAGTTGCTTGTACTAAAGGTGCTGGAGTTTCTGATATTTTGGCTGTGACTGGGCTATTTTTATGTTGGAATGCAGAGATATCACGGACATCAGACCAAGTGCGATCGCTCCTCACATCCTGAGTGGGATTTTGGGGTATTCCTCCTCTCCCTGTAACGACAAAACTACTACCACTGGTATCTGCACAACCTGCGGCAATTTCTTGGGACGCATCTACTAAGTTTGCAGGTAGTTCAACTAGACCAGAATTGGGGTCAATGCCAAAATTATCAATTTGTACAGTACCGTTCACACCAAATTGAGAACTTGCTGTAATGTCGCTTTGAGGAGTTAATTCATCGTTAAATTCTAAGCCAAAAATACCTTGGGTTGTAATTTGGATATTACCGCCATTTCCTTCTACAGCATTAGCAATAATGTCGCTGTTTTCCAATCCGGTAATAACGGGTGCATTGATGTTGATATTGCCACCATTGCCTGTACCACCAGCTTCGGCATTGATCAAACTATCATGACGCATGAGTAAGCGATCGCGCAGTTGCAGGTTGATGTTACCGCCTTCACCTACTTTTGTAGATGCCGAAAGACTACCGCCATTGTCAAGATGTAAGATATCTGCGTTAATTGTTAAAGTTCCGGCATCACCTAGAATCTGGTTTTGAGCAAAAACTGTTCCCTGGTTGCGAACGGTTAATTTAGGAGTATTGATGGTGACGCTACCAGCTTTGGCAGTAGAGTTGCTATTATCACTAATACCAGCAGGTGTGAACACAGTGGATGGACGGGCGATCGCTCCAATATAGCTGGGATTTTGCGAGTCTTTTATCCCACTTACATCAATTGACTCAGAGGCATTAATCGTGAGGTTGCCAGCGTTCCCAAAATTCACAGTAGAAACTGAAACTAAACCCCCATCTTGAATCGACAGTGTGCGAGTATCAAGCTGAAGATCGCCAGCATTCCCAGAGCCAAAAGTATTAGCTGATAAGAGACTAATCAATAAAGATCCTGGCAGGGTATTCAAACTTGATACCTGAACAGTATCGGCACGAATCTTAACATTGCCACCATTACCAGCGAGAAAGCTTCTCGTACCCACATTACCACCACCAAAAATTGTTAGGCGATCGGTAGAAAGCAATAAATCTCCACCTTGGCCTCTGCCATAAGTTGCAGCTATCAACACGCCAAATATCGGCGCAGGAGAAGGATTACCAGGTTTAATACCACCCACTGACACTTCATTTGCTTCGACTACGACATTACCACTTGGTGCTGAACTATAAGTACGGTTAATAACGATCGCACCTTGATCAATAGTGAGTTTTGGGGTATTAATGGCAATATTTCCTGATGCCCCAGCTTGTAGAGTTTCATTGACTATACCGCTAGAACTTTGAAAGTCTGGGGACATCCCAATCACTTGCAGCGATTCTGTGGCATTAATGGTAATATCCCCCGCAGTCTTGCTACCTAGATTTTGCACTACCGCCAAAGAACCATCCCGAAGATCGATCTGTTTTCCCTGAATTTGAATCGATCCTGGACTTGTTCCGCGAACAGATGCTACAGCACCTTGGCTCATCTGAATATTACCAAAGCTCTGGGTGTCATGAGGATAGCTAAGTGTTAATGCTTGAGAAGTTAAATTGATATTTGTATTGCCTTGAATAACGCTTCCTAGTTCAATTCGTCCTCCTGGTGCGGAAAGAAAGCTACCATTTAGGACAAGATCACCACCCACCAAAGCGAGTGTTTTTCCAGATGACAGCTGTAACCCATTGGAACTGGTTAATCCAGAAATAGGAAATGAGCCATCTAATTGCTGATTATTTCCTGTTCCCTGAACGGCAATTGTTCCCGGATTGCTACCAAACTGTAGCCCAATTGGTACACTCATAGTCAGTAAAGGAGTTGTATTGCTATTAACTCCATTAAATTCCGTCCCATCAGCAAATTTAATACTAGTAGCAGTAGTTCCCACAAAGGAACCACCAATATTCAATTTGGCATTTTCTCCAAACATAATCCCGTTAGGATTCATTAAAAACAAACTGGCGGGATTATTGCCGTTAAGAGTCTGAATCAATCCATCAATATTAGAAATATTTCCACCTGTAACCCGACTAAATATAGTTGTAATATTTGGTGTATTAGTTAAATCGAATGTCGCTGAACCGCCTGTAGGCACAGAAAAATTACTAAAACTATGAAATAAATTATTACCTTTTTCTATCCCATTAAGAATATTAAAATTATTACCATTTGGGTTGACAATGGTGTTTGTTGTACCATCTGATATGACTTGTGCATTTGCAGGAAAAATCATCCCACCTGCCAAGATTCCACTGATCAAACCCAAGTACACAGAAATTAACTTCATTTACACTATCTCCATTTAGATTCATATTTATAATTCCGAAAAAATTAGTTTTTAGTAACCGCAGCGCAGGTCAATAATTGTGGCGTTGGCGCAATGGATTTATCTGCAACTAATTCAATTTTCCCTTGTACATTACGTCTCCAGGAAGTTGCTTGTACTAAAGGTGCTGAAGTTTCTGGTATTTTGGCTATGACTGGGCTATTTTGACGATATGCGTTCAAATTACGAACATCCGACCAAGTGCGATCGCTCCTCACATCCTGAGTGGGATTCTGGGGTATTCCTCCTCTCCCTGTAACGACAAAACTACTACCACTTGTCTCTGCACAACCTGCGGCAATTTGTTGGGATGAATCTACTAAGTTTGCAGGTAGTTCAACTAGACCAGAATTGGGGTCAACACCAAAGTTGTTGATATCCACAGTACCCTTGACACCAAATTGAGAACTGGCAGTAATGTCACTTTCATCAGTCAATTGATCGCGGTATTTTAGCTCAAATATACCTTGGGTAGTGATATTGATATTACCGCCATTTCCGTCAACTGCATTGGCGATGATATCGCTGTTTTCCAAGCCAAGAATGATGGGGGAATTAATAGTAATATTACCGCCGTTACCAGTACCTAATGCTTCAGTACTAATCAAGCTATTATTTCTTAGTATCAGGTCGGATTTTAAATTCAAATTAAGATTTCCACCTTCACCGGATGCAGTTGTAGCGGTAATTTCTCCTTGGTTATTAAGAGAAATTGACTCAGCATTAATAATTATGTTTCCGGCATCCCCCGTACCGTCATTACCTACTGTAATTAACCCATTATCTTCTAACTTAAGACGGGGTGTGTTAATTATGATGTTACCTCCATTCCCTCCTAGTACATCTGGTAAACCAAACAACTGCCTTAGAAATGGATTTAAAAAAATAACAGCAGAGCTAACCATACTACCATCGACAGTAGTAGTACCATCTTGATTATCCAATACTCGCGCCCCACCTATTTCAAAAGCTTCCGAAGCGTTGATGACTATTGAACCTGAATTACCATTACTATAGGTAGAGGAACTAATGAGCATCCCATCCCGTAGGATCAATTTACCTGTATTAATCGTCACATTTCCACCATTGCCTGATTCGCTCACCGCACCAGCACCAATACCTGCAGAGCCAAAATCAGAGAAGTCAGGAGCAATCAATTCTATTTTTTCTTGGGTATTAATAGTAATATTCCCCCCTGAACCCAAAGCCGTGGAGACAGCACCAATAAATCCTTGATTAAGGATTTTTAGCCGTTCGGTATTTATGGTAACATTTCCTGAATTCCCAGCCCCTAATGTCCGTGCAACAATTGCGCCAGAGTCTATGCTACTTGAACCGAGCATATTGATGTCTTTACTATCTATGACAATGTTACCTCCAGCAGTTTCTGTGAATGTTCGGTTTGTGATAAAACCGCCTCCATTTTGCATTAATAATTCTTCCGTTGAAATGATGATATCCCCTGCTTGACCACTGCTTGTAGCATCATTAAATATGCCATTCATCAAACTATTGAAAAGACTTATTTTAGGATTTGCATTAGGAGAATCAGCAAATTCCAATAACTTGGTGGCGTTTATTTGAATGTCTCCTCCTGGTTGTTCTCCTTTATTTTCTAAAGCAATAAGGGAACCGTCTTTGAGAGAAACTGTTTGTCCTTGAATTTGGATGGAACCATTAATCACACCACTTGCATCTACTAAGGCAAGTTTCGTAAGGTTAATATCTTTAAATTCTTCTACTTGTGAATAATCCAAAGTCCAAGACGTACCTACATTGTTCAATTTAACTTGGGCGGAATTCCCATTTTTAGTTGCTACTGCTCCCAGTGTAATATGACCACCATCAGCGCTAACAATACCTCCATTCAAAGTCAAGTTTCCTCCGATTAAAGCCAGAGTATTACCGGAATTAACTCTTAAACCAAACCCGGTATTGCGAGCTTCTAAAGCTAAAAAACTATTTATAATACTTAACTGATGTCCATTTCCTTGTATGCTAATATCTCCTGAGTTCTGCCCCATCTGCAAACCGACGGGTACACTCATTGTTAACAAGGGGGGTTGATTCGGATTTACAGCATTAAATTCCGTCCCATCGCTGAATTTAATACTATTGGCTGTCGTCCCTACAAATGACCCACCAATATTCAAACTGGCATTTTCTCCAAATACAATGCCGTTAGGATTCATTAAAAATAAACTGGCAGAATTATTACCATTAAGAGTCTGAATCAAGCCATCAATATTAGAAACATTTCCACCTGTAACTCGACTAAATATAGTTGTAATATTGGGTGTATTAATTAAATCGAATGTGGCTGAACCGCCAGTAGGTAAAGAGAAGTTACTAAAACTATGAAATAAATTATTACCTTTTTCTATACCATTGATAATATTAAAATCATTACCACTTGGGTTAACTATGGTGTTAGTTGTGCCATCTGATCTGACCTGTGCATTTGCATTTGCAGGTAAAATTATTCCCCCTGCAAAAATTCCACCGAATAAACCCAGGTACACAGAAATTAAATTCATTTACACTATCTCCATTTAGATTCATATTTATAATTCCGAAAAAATTAGTTTTTAGTAACCGCAGCGCAGGTCAATAATTGTGGCGTTGGCGCAATAGATTTATCTGCAACTAATTCAATTTTCCCTTGTACATTACGTCTCCAGGAAGTTGCTTGTACTAAAGGTGCTGGAGTTTCTGATATTTTGGCTGTGACTGGGCTATTTTGACGATATGGGTTCAAATTGCGAACATCCGACCAAGTGCGATCGCTCCTCACATCCTGAGTGGGATTCTGGGGTATTCCTCCTCTCCCTGTAACGACAAAACTACTACCACTTGTCTCTGCACAACCTGCGGCAATTTTTTGGGATGAATCTACTAAGTTTGTAGGTAGTTCTATTAAGCCAGTATTGAGGTCAATGCCAAAATTATTAATGTCTACTGTACCGTTCACACCAAATTGAGAACTTGCTGTAATGTCGTTTTCGTCTGTGAGTTGGTCGCGGAATTCTAAACCGAAAATGCCTTGAGTCGTAATATTGATATTACCGCCATTTCCTTCTACAGCATTAGCAATAATGTCACTATTTTCCAATCCGGTAATAACGGGTGCATTAATGTTGATATTACCACCATCTCCCGAACCACTGGCTTTTGCAGTAATGTTACTGCGATCGCGCATTAGTAACAAATTTCCTACTTGCAAGTTGATGTCACCACCATTACCAGATTCTGTCTGTGCCTGAATTAAGCCTTGATTTCTTAATTGAATATTATCTGTAGTCATATTGATATTTCCTCCATCCCCTGTCCCTTGGTTAGTCACACTGACTACACCGCTATTGCTCAAAGTCAGATTTGGGGTGGTTATATTCACAGTTCCGGCATTTGCTAAGAGAACATCTGGCAAATTGAATAGCTGTTGGATTAATGGTGGAGAGAAAAGGACGGCTGAGTTAATACTGCTATTGTTCCCTTGGCTGTTGCCGTCAATTAGAATAGATTCGGTCGCATTAATATTTAAATTTCCAGCTTCACCAATCAAAAAGGACGTAGTTGCGATCGCTCCTCCATTCAGCAATTCTAATCGGTTCGTATCCAAAGTCAAAGTTTGGGCATTACCTGTACCAAAGGTGATTGCACTAATGTTGCTATAGAGTCCCACCTGGTTGTCTCCGGCGATCGTAATATTTTGACTACGAATGTTTACCTGCCCTGTGGAACCACTGGCCAATGTTAGTGAAGAAATGGCTGCTCCATCAGCAACTAACAGATTATCACTGTTAATGGAGATATTACCTGCTGACTGAGTAGTTCGGGAACTTGTGCTGAGGGAAGTTACTCCTGTGGGATTGAGGGGAGTGAATCCCGATACTTCGACAGTCCCAGCATCAATCTGAATGTCGCCACTAGCAGCTAATCCAAAAGCATTGGCGTTGACTCCTGCACCTTGTGAAAGTGTTAAGTGAGGAGTAAGGATATGGATAGATGAACTTGTGCCAGTATTCAACCCTTCTGAGCGAATACCACTACGAATTTGGGCATTGGGTGTTGTACCAACAATATCAATCCTTTCCGAAGCCTGTAAAAAAATTTCACCTCCAGCGACATTTCCCAAATTTTCGGAAAATATAATTGAACCATCACTGAGTTGAATGTTCCTTCCCTGCAACTGTACTGAACCAGCATTCAACGCCCCTAAACTTGCCAATGCTCCTACAGTCAGCAAGGATTGTTGAGTGAGATTAATATCTGCAAAACTTTGTCCACTTTGGTAACCTAACTGATAACCTTCGGATATGGGGTTCAAACTGACAGTTCCGACTCCGCTTAAACTTCCCAATTCCACTCGCCCTTGGGGTGCATTCAAGGTTGCTCCGGTGAGATTTAAGTTGCCTCCAACCAATGCCAAAGTTTTTCCTGGCTGTACCCTCAATTCTGAGGAACTAGGATTGTTAGTGATAGGGGCAAGGTTACTGACAACTGTTAGGGCATGACCTGTACCTTGAACTGTGATTGGGGTCGGATTATTACCCATTTGCAAACCAACGGGGACACTCATTGTCAACAACGGTGAATTATTCCCATTCACTGCACTAAATTCAGTCCCATCTGTAAATTTAATACTATTCGCCGTCGTCCCTACAAACGAACCACCAATATTTAAGCTGGCATTTTCTCCAAATACAATGCCGTTGGGATTCATCAAAAATAAACTTGCGGGATTATTACCGTTAAGAGTCTGAATCAAGCCATCAATATTAGAAATATTTCCACCAGTTACTCGACTAAATATAGTTGTAATATTTGGTGTATTAATTAAATCGAATGTCGCTGAACCGCCTGTAGGCACAGAAAAATTACTAAAACTATGAAATAAATTATTACCTTTTTCTATCCCATTAATAATATTAAAATCATTCCCAATTGGGTTAACGATGGTGTTAGTTGTGCCATCAGATGTCACTTGAGCATTTGCAGGAAACATTATCCCAATTGCCAAAATTCCACCGAACAAACCTAAATACATAGCAATTACTCTCATGCAAACCATCTCCATTTAGACTCGCACTTTAGTTTTTAGTAACCGCAGCGCAAGTTAATAATTGTAGCATTTGTGCAATGGATTTATCGGCAACTAATTCAATTTTTCCGCTCGCATTACGTCGCCAGGAATTTGCTTGTACTAAAGGTGCTGGAGTTTCTTGTATTTTGGCTGTGACTGGGCTAGTTTTATGTTGAAATGCAGAGATATTCCGAACATCCGACCAAGTGCGATCGCTCCTCACATCCTGATTGGGATTTTGGGGTATTCCTCCTCTCCCTGTAGCAACAAATCGGCTACCTTGATTTGCACAACCTGCGGCAATTTGCTGTGATGGGTCTGTTATATTTGCTGGTAGTTTAACTAAGCCAGAATTGGGGTCAATGCCAATATTATTAATTTGTACAGTACCACTAACTCCAAATTGAGAACTTGCTGTAATATCACTTTTTGGGGTGAGTTCGTTGCGATATTCTGACCCAAAGAGACCTTCAGTTGTAATATCGATATTTCCCCCACTTCCCTCTAGCGCATTCGCCACAATATCGCTGTTTTCTAAACTTACAATAAGGGGTGCATTAATTGACAAGTTTCCACCATTCCCACTACCCATAGCGGTAGCAGAAATCAAACTGCTTCCACGCATCAGTAAGTTTTCTTGGAGATTTAAGTTAATATTACCCCCGTTTCCAGAAGCAGTTGATGCAGTGATACTACCTTGATTGTCTAGGAAAATAGAGTTGGTATTAATATGCACATCTCCAGCAATACCTGAACCATCATTTTTAGTATTCACAGATCCCCCATCTGTGATATTTAATGATGGCGTGTTAATTGTTAGAGAACCTGAATTACCACTGGGAATTGGAGGTAGTCTAAAAAATATTTGAGAAATTTGATCGAGAATTTCAGCGTTTGAAGCGATGCGGCTATTAATAATAGAGCCACTGGCTCTACCTTGGATATCTATGGATTCGGAAGCATTAACTGTTACGTTACCTGCTGAACCTGTAGCAAGAACGCTAGACCCTAAAAATCCACCTTCTCGAATCACTAATCTGGACGTATCGACAAATACGTTACCGGAATTACCAGAGCCAATAGTGACTGAAGTTACCCCACTTTGTGCTAGGGTGAGGGGATTATTACCAACAATTTCTATTAAATCTTTCGCATTAATTTCTATTGTTCCAGTTTTTCCAGAGGCTAGCGTTGCAGAGACGATAATGCCAGAATTCAAAAGCCTCAAACTACCAGTTAATACCTTAAGATTTCCTGCGTTACCACTACTAATTGTGTTAGTCGAGATCGCAGATTGAATGCGTGGATTACTAGGGGCAAAACCATCGATTTCGGTGATGCCTGCAACCTTGACTATAATTTTGCTACTATCCGCGTTAGAAAATATGCGATTTTCGATTCTTGACCCATCTTGGAGAGATAACTCTGCGGCGGAGACGGTAATATTTCCTGTCTGACTCGTGCCAGAATTAGAGATTCTGATGAAACTTCCTAATTGACCATCGGCTGTATTGCCTGTTAGTTTGATGGAATCCGTGGCATTGACGGAAATCCCACCAGATGGTTGTGTTCCAAGATTTTGAATTAAGGTAACAGAACCTTCAGTTAAGCTAATGTTTCGACCTTGTACTTGGATTGAGCCATTGCTACCACTAGCATCTAGTAAGGATTGTTGAGCGAAATGGATATCATTAAATTGGGATACCGAGGAGTAATCCCCCACCCATCCCTGTTCTGTGGGATTAAGCCCAATTTGGCCAGAGCTAACACTGCCCACTTCCAGATGTCCACCGCCATTTGCAACGACAACGCCACCAGAAAAGTTGACTACACCGCCGATTAGGGACAGCGTATTACCTGTTTTAACTTGTAATCCAGTGGGATTATTGCTGCTATCTAGAGGGATAGAGTTACCATTTTGTTGGAGTTGGTGTCCAGTTCCTTGCACTTGTATTGTTCCAGCATTACTTCCCATTTGTAATCCTACAGGTGCGCTCATTGTTAATAACGGTGGTTCCACCGGATTCACGGCACTAAATTCAGTCCCATCTGCAAACTTAATACTATTGGCTGTTGTCCCCACAAACGAACCACCAATATTCAATTTGGCATTTTCTCCAAATACAATGCCGTTAGGATTCATTAAAAATAAACTGGCAGAATTATTACTATTTAGCGTCTGAATCAAACCATCAATGTTAGAAATATTCCCACCTGTAACTCGACTAAATATAGTTGTAATATTTGGTGTATTAATTAAATTGAATGTGGCTGAACTGCCTGTTGGTAGAGAGAAATTACTGAAACTATGAAATAAATTATTACCTTTTTCTATACCATTGAGAATATTAAAATTATTCCCGTTTTGATTGACAAGGGTGTTAGTTGTACCATCTGATGTGACTTGAGCATTTGCAGGGAAAATTATCCCACCTGCCAAGATTCCACTGATCAAACCCAAGCACACAGAAGTTAAGTTCATTTACCCTATTTCCATTTAGACTTCTACATTAGGATTCCCAAAAATTAGTTTTTGATAACCGCAGCGCAAGTTAATAATTGTGGTGTTGTTGCAATGGATTTATCGGCAACTAATTCAATTTTTCCTTGTGCATTAAGTCTCCAGGAAGTTGCTTGTACTAAAGGTGCTGGAGTTTCTGATATTTTGGCTGTGACTGGGCTATTTTGACGATATGGGTTCAAATTGCGAACATCCGACCAAGTGCGATCGCTCCAAACTTGTTGAGTGGGATTTTGGGGTATTCCTCCTCTCCCTGTAACGACAAAACTACTACCACTTGTCTCTGCACAACCTGCGGCAATTTGTTGGGACGCATCTACTAAGTTTGCAGGTAGTTCAACTAGACCAGAATTGGGGTCAACTCCAAAATTATCAATTTGTACAGTACCGCTAACTCCAAATTCAGAACTTGCTGTAATGTCGTTTTCTGGGGTAAGTTGATCGCTAAATTCTAAGCCAAATATACCTTGGGTGGCAATTGCAATATTACCCCCACGCCCTTGAATAGCATTAGCAATAATGTCACTATTTTCTAACCCAGCAACAATAGGTGCATTAATCTTGATATTACCCCCATCTCCCGAATCACCGGCTGTTGCAGTTATTTTGCTATGATCGCGCATCAGCAAAAAATTGCCTACTTGCAAGTTGATGTCACCACCATTGCCAGATTCTGTCTGTGCCTGAATTAAGCCTTGATTTTTTAATTGGATGCGATCTGCACTGATTCTAGTATTGCCACCATTTCCACTGCCTTGACTGGTGACACTGACTGTCCCACTATTCGTCAAAGTTAGGTTCGGTGTGGTAATGCTCACACTGCCAGCATTTGCTGTTAGTATATCTGGCAAACCGAATCGCTCTCGTAAGAAGGGATTTGGTCGGATGGTGGATGCGTTAATACTACTATTACTTGCCTGGCCTTGACCACTGACAAGAATGGAGTCAGTAGCGTTGATGCTCAAATCTCCGCCATTACCTACAAAAAATGCGGTGGCGGCGATCGCACCTCCATCTAGAATTTGCAATTTGGCAGTATCCAGCGTCAAGGTTTGGACATTTCCAGTTGCAAATGTAGTGGAGCTAATGTTGCTATAAAGTCCAGAAGGGCTTTCTCCTGTAACCGTGGTGTTGATGTTGCTAATCGTCACTTTACCGCCTGAACCAAGTCCAAAAGTACTCGAAGACAGTGAAGCACCGCTTGATATTAGTAGATTATTACCATTAACAAAAACATCACCAGCATTTCCAGTGCCGAGTGTGGTGGTACTAACAATCGTAATAACACTAGGATTAATCAGTGAAAAGCCAGACACATCCATCGCTGTTGCATCGATGTAGATATCCCCACCGGCAGCTGTTCCCAAAGTTGTGTTATTTAACCCGGCTCCTTGCTTGAGGGTGAGCTTGGGAGTGATGACACTGATTTTACTACTTGTGCCGATACCGAGAACTTCACTACGGACTCCACTCCGAATTGCAGCATCAGCTGTTGTGCCGATAAGATCAATGGACTCCGTTGCCTGAAAGTGAATATCACCACCGGGGAGATTGCCGTAATTTTGTGCGAGTACCAAAGAACCATCGGTAAAATTAATTTGCCTACCCTGAATTTGCACGCCACCTGCATTGACTCCGCTAATATCTAATAGCGATCGCTCTGTTAGCTGAATATCACCAAAGCTTTGCCCATCTTCATATCCCAATGTATAGCCTCGTGTGCTTGGTATCAGGTTGACCAATCCTCTGCCTCTGACACTACCCAATTCAACTTGCCCTCTTTCAGCGAGCAGGGTTGCCCCATTGAGATGTAGGTCGCCGCCCACCAAAGCTAGGGTTTTTCCCGGTTGTACCCCCAGTTTTGTAGAACTGGAAGTCCGATCCAGAGGAAACAGAGCCAGTCCACTGGAATTCCTCAAGGAGTGTCCTGTGCCTTGAACATTGATGCTTGCAGGATTACTACTTAGTTGCAAACCAATGGGAGCATTGATCGTTAATAATGGGGTAATTGAGGCATTAATTGCGCTAAATTCAACACCATCTGCAAATTTGATACTTTCGGCAGTTGTGCCAATAAACGATCCGCCAATATTTAATTGAGCGTTTGCACCGAAAATAATTCCACTGGGATTAAGCAGAAACAGATTAGCGCTACCGTTTGCTTGAATTAAACCATCAATGTTGGAAACACTCCCGCCAGTTACACGACTAAAGATATTTTGTACATTTGCTCTATTGTTGAAGATTGCCGTACTACCTGTGGGTAGAGAGAAATTACTAAAACTATGAAATAAATTATTACCTTTTTCTATACCGTTAAGAATATTAAAATTATTACCATTTGGGTTGACAATGGTATTAGTTATCCCATCTGATATGACCTGTGCATTTGCAGGGAAAATTATCCCAACTGCCAAGATTCCACTAATTAAACCCCAGCACATAGAAGTTAACTTCATTTACACTATCTCCATTCCTACTTATATAAGACTTACGCATAATCTACTTTTTATTGGCGTTCTACAGCCCTTGCGGTCATCGCTGCGCGCGGGTGACTTGGCGGTATGCGCTTCGCGCACGTTACGCGAACGATAAATCAAGATTCTCGGTAATTCTTGCGTAAGTCCTGTTATATTTATAATTCCGCAAAAATTAGTTTTTAGTAACCGTAGCACAAGTTAATAATTGTGGTGTTGGCGCAATAGATTCATCTGCAACTAATTCAATTTTTCCTTGTGCATTAAGTCTCCAGGAAGTTGCTTGTACTAAAGGTGCTGGAGTTTCTGATATTTTGGCTGTGACTGGGCTAGTTTTATGTTGAAATGCAGAGATATTCCGAACATCCGACCAAGTGCGATCGCTCCTCACATCCTGATTGGGATTTTGAGGTATTCCTCCTCTCCCTGTAGCGATAAAACTACTACCACTTGTCTCTGCACAACCTGCGGCAATTTTTTGAGATGAATCTACTAAGTTTGCAGGTAGTTCTATTAAGCCAGAATTGGGGTCAATGCCAATATTATTAATTTGTACAGTACCGCTAACTCCAAATTCAGAACTTGCTGTAATGTCGTTTTCTGAAGTCAGTTCGTTGCGGAATTGTAACCCGAAGATACCTTCAGTAGCAATCTGGATATTACCGCCATTTCCTTGTACTGCATTGGCAATGATGTCGCTGTTTTCTAAGCCGGCGATGATGGGAGAGTTGATAGTAATATTACCGCCATTGCCAGTTCCTAGAGCTTCTGTAGAAATGAGGCTGTTATTTCGTAGAATCAAGTCAGATTGTAGATTCAAGTTGATATTTCCACCTTCCCCAGAAGCGGTATTGGCAATTAATTTACCTTGGTTATTGAGTCGTAAGGAATTTGCATTTATAGTTAAAATTCCCCCATTTCCCAATCCTTCATTATTGACAGTAACTAATGACCCATTATCTATTTGCAATGTAGGAGTATTAATGGTTGCATTGCCAGCATTTCCACTAGGGCGATCAGGAAGTCCAAATGCTTGACGCAAAGTTATTGGTAAAATTGGAGCTGCTGCGCTAATACTGCCATTACTAAATTCTATTGATTCAGAAGCATTAATGGTGAGGTTGCCACCAGCACCACTATTGAGAGTGGCAGCAGAAACAGATCCACTATTGTTTACAATCAGTCTGGATGTATTTATATTTAAATAACCACTATTACCTTGGCCAAATACAGATGAACTAATATTAGCAGGAGCTAAAGTTATTGGATATATACCCTTAACTTCTATAGTTCTGGAAACATTCACATTTACATTTCCGGTATCCCCTTTTCCAAAATTGTTAGAAATAATTAAGCCGCCATCTGTAATTGTTAGGTTCGATGCAGTGATATTTATATTGCCCGATGGACCAGAGCCAAAGGTAGGTGTAGCAATTCCACTAGTAGCAATCAGATTTAGCGGTGATACACGATTAATTTGAATATCTCTGGAAATATTTACATTAATATTACCCCCAGAGTCGAAACCATAATTTCTTGCTAGGACAATACCTCCATCATTGAGTAGTAAATCTCCAGCAGAAACATCAATATCAGCACCCTTCCCTAGACCTAAACTTTCAGTTATCAAGCGACTAGAAATAACTCCCGTCACAATTCCTACATCCGGTGCTGTTCTGACATCTCCAGAAAGGTCTAAATAACCTGTTGCACGAACGCGAATACTACTCGGTGCTTGGCTTTCCGTGGTTTGAATTAAAGCCACAGAACCATCTTTGAGACTAATATTTTGCCCTTGCAATTGAATCCCACGACTGGTTAAGCCACTTGCATCGACTAAAGACTGATTTAGAAGTTGGATATCTCCAAAATTTTCGATATTTGCATCATAATCTAACTGCAAGTTTGAGGATGCGTCATTAATATTAACTGTACCTGCTTTGACTGCACCTAACTCAATCCTGCCATTTTCAGCAGTTAAAACACCACCTGACAAAGTGACATTTTGCCCAACTAATGCGATCGCTTTTCCGGAATTCACCTCTAAGGTTGATTGGGTATTATCCCGAATTACAGGGGTAAATGCTCCTCCTGTCAATTGATGACCACTTCCTTGTACTTGAATATCTCCTGAATTTTGCCCCATTTGTAACCCAATAGGAACACTCATGGTCAGCAAGGGAGTTCCGGAAGCATTTACAGCACTAAATTCTGCACCATCGGCAAACTTAATACTATTGGCTG
The DNA here is from genome assembly GCF_034931085.1 of Nodularia harveyana UHCC-0300. NCBI lineage: Bacteria > Bacillati > Cyanobacteriota > Cyanophyceae > Nostocales > Nodulariaceae > Nodularia > Nodularia harveyana. Next base: position 25,119 of record NZ_JAYGHG010000002.1, read on the forward strand.
TTGTCCCCACAAACGAACCACCAATATTCAAACTGGCATTTTCTCCAAATACAATCCCGTTAGGATTCATTAAAAATAAACTGGCGGGATTATTACCATTAAGAGTCTGAATCAAGCCATCAATATTAGAAATATTTCCACCTGTAACCCGACTAAAGATAGTTATAATATTTGGTGTATTAATTAAATTGAATGTGGCTGAACTGCCTGTTGGTAGAGAGAAATTACTGAAACTATGAAATAAATTATTACCTTTTTCTATACCATTGAGAATATTAAAATTATTACCATTTGGGTTGACAATGGTGTTAGTTGTACCATCTGATGTGACTTGAGCATTTGCAGGGAAAATTATCCCACCTGTTAAAATTCCACTGATTAAACCCAAGCACACAAAAGTTAACTTCATTTACACCATTTCCATTTAGACTTGTACTTAGGATTCCCAAAAATTAGTTTTTAGTAACCGTAGCACAAGTTAATAATTGTGGTTTTGGCGCAATAGATTTATCGGCAACTAATTCAATTTTTCCTTGTGCATTACGTCTCCAGGAAGTTGCTTGTACTAAAGGTGCTAGAGTTTCTGATATTTTGGCTGTGACTGGGCTATTTTGACGATATGGGTTCAAATTGCGAACATCCGACCAAGTGCGATCGCTCCTCACATCCTGAGTGGGATTTTGGGGTATTCCTCCTCTCCCTGTAGCGACAAAACTACTACCACTTGTCTCTGCACAACCTGCGGCAATTTGTTGGGACGCATCTACTAAGTTTGCAGGTAGTTCAACTAGACCAGAATTGGGGTCAACTCCAAAATTATCAATTTGTACAGTACCGCTAACTCCAAATTCAGAACTTGCTGTAATGTCGCTTTGAGGGGTGAATTCATCGCTAAATTCTAAACCGAAAATGCCTTGAGTCGTAATATTGATATTACCGCCATTTCCTTCTACAGCATTAGCAATAATGTCACTATTTTCCAATCCGGTAATAACGGGTGCATTGATGTTGATATTACCCCCATCTCCTGCACCACTGGCTCTTGCAGTAATGTTACTGCGATCGCGCATTAATAACAAATTTCCCACTTGCAAATTAATGTCACCACCATTCCCAGATTCTGTCTGTGCCTGAATTAAGCTTTGATTTTTTAACTGGATGTTATCTGCGGTGATGTTGAGATTGCCCGCATTACCAGTACCTTCACTCGTTACAGTTACAGTACCACTATCCGCCAGGATCAGATTTGGTGTTGTAATACTAAGAGTACCTGAATTTGCTGTCAGATCCGGTAAACCAAATATTGGATTTAGCTGTGAATTTAAACGCGAAGCAGAGGAATTGATGGCACTATTGTTATTACTATTACTACCACTAATTAAGATTTCTTCACTTGCATTGATATTTACATTTCCCCCATTACCAGCAAAGAGTGTAGATGAACCTATTCTTCCCCCATCTAAAATTTCTAATTTGGCAGTATCCAATGTCAAATCTTGGTTATTTCCGAATGCGAATGTCGCTAAGGTAATCGCACTATCAAATCCTGAAGGGCTGTTGCCTATGACCCTGGTATGTTGATTACGAATTGAAACTTTACCACTGCTTCCAGTGCTAAAAGTCACCGAAGATATGGAAGCTCCATCTGATATTAGTAAATTATCACCATTGACGAAGACATCACCAGCATTACCCGAAGCAAAGCTCAGAGAGCCAATGCCAGTAACATTATCTGGGTTTATTAGCGAAAAACCAGATACTTCAATTGTTTGTGCATTGATTTCGATATTACCACTGTCAGCAGTTCTAGCGACTATAGTATTCAAACCAGCGCCTTCTTTGACAGTAAGCTTTTGAGCAGAAACCCTAATATTTCCACCTATTCCAATTCCATAGGTTTCACTACGCAGTCCGCTCGGCACGACTCCATTATCGCTTCTACCAATTATATCAATTGCTGCCGATGCTTGAAGACTCAGTTCTCCACCAGGAAGATCGCCATAATTCTCTGAGTACAATAATGAACCGTCACTTACAAGGATATTTCTGCCTTGCAAACGAATAGAACCTGAATTTACACCACTTACATCTATAAGTGACCTTTCTACTAATTGAATATCATCAAAAATTTGCCCGTTCTCATAGCCAAAAGTATAACCTTGTGCATTGGGAACTAAATTAACTTGTCCAGTTCCGTTTGTACTACCCAGTTCTACCTGCCCTTCTGGGGCGCTCAATACAAATCCATCTATTTGTAAATTACCACCTACTAATGCTAAAGTTTTCCCTGGTTTGACACGTAGTTCTGTAGAGTCTGCATCTCCAGTTATAAAAAAAACTCTACTTGTATATCCTTTATATCCTCTCCCTTCAGCTTTGATGGCAGCAGAATTATTGCCCATTTGCAATCCAATGGGTGCGCTCATTGTTAATAAGGGTGATGTGGTATTAACAGCACTAAATTCTGCACCATCTGCGAATTTAATACTATTAGCAGTAGTTCCTACAAATGAACCACCAATATCCAATTTGGCATTTTCTCCAAATACAATCCCGTTAGGATTCATTAAAAACAAACTGGCGGGATTATTGCCGTTAAGTGTCTGAATCAAGCCATCAATATTAGAAACATTGCCACCAGTTACTCGACTAAATATAGTTGTAACATTTGGTGTATTAATTAAATTAAAAGTCGCTGAACCGCCTGTGGGTAGAGAGAAATTACTAAAACTATGAAATAAATTATTACCTTTTTCTATACCGTTAAGAATATTAAAATTATTATCATTTGGGTTAACAGTAGTGTTAGTTGTTCCATCTGATATGACTTGTGCATTTGCAGGGAAAATTATCCCACCTGCCAAGATTCCACTGATCAAACCCAAGCACACAGAAGTTAAGTTCATTTACCCCATTTCCATTTAGACTTGTACTTAGGATTCCCAAAAATTAGCTTTTAGTAACCGTAGCACAAGTTAATAATTGTGGTGTTGGCGCAATAGATTCATCTGCAACTAATTCAATTTTTCCTTGTGCATTAAGTCTCCAGGAAGTTGCTTGTACTAAAGGTGCTGGAGTTTCTGATATTTTGGCTGTGACTGGGCTAGTTTTATGTTGGAATGCAGAGATATCACGGACATCAGACCAAGTGCGATCGCTCCAAACTTGTTGATTGGGATTTTGGGGTATACCACCTTTACCAGTGGCGACAAATCGACTACCTTCACTACCCATACAACCTGTAGCAATTTGTTGGGATGGGTCGGTGACATTGGCAGGTAGTTCGACTAAACCAGAGTTGAGGTCAACGCCGACAGTATTGACTTGAACAGTACCACTCAGGCCAAATTGAGAACTGGCGGTAATGTCGCTTTCCGGTGTGAGTTGTTCTCGAAACTGTAAGCCAAACAAACCTTCAGTGGTGATTTGAATGTTACCACCGCTTCCCATGACAGCATTAGCGGAAATATCACTGTTTTCCTTGGGTACAGCAACAATAAAATCAGCATTGATATTAATGTTTCCCCCTGTAGAAGCACCAGCAGCATTGGTAATAATTTTACTGCCGTTGCGGAGCAGGAGAAAATCACTGGCAAAGAGTCTGATGTTACCACGATCGCCGCCATTCACTTCTGCTTTGAGACTGGCTTCATTGTCAAGAAAAATATGACCAGCCAAGACATTTAAGTTACCTGCATTTCCTGTACCAGAATTGCTGACGCTAATTTCTGCCTGGTCGCGGACTCCCAAACTATCAGCAATGATATTAACTGACTGAGCAGTAAAAGCATTAGCTGAGGAGGCTGTGATGGTACTGGGTCGCTGACGACCATCAAATAAAGATTGCGAAATGCCTTGCACGTCTATATCTTTAACTTGTAAATTTACACTGCCAGCTGCACCTTGCCCCAAACTAGACGATGTGATTTGTCCGCCGTTAAACACACGCAAGCGATCGCCTTGAATATTAATATTTCCACCAGAACCAACCGCATTTTCTCCCACTGCAACGGTGATCCCGCTTACTGTTTGGCTAATGATATCAATTACTGGGTCGCTAACTTCTATCTCTTGGGCTTGAATATTTATATTGCCAGCTTCGCCAGCACCTGATAACGCACTAGATACAGTTCCACCTTCCCATAACTGCAAACTTCCAGTGTTAATAGTAATATTTCCGCCTGAACCTTCTGCAAAAGGTTGAATGGCACTGATCACAGCACTAACCATTTCCCCTGGTGTCACCCCTTGAATTTCCAAACTTTCCGCAGCTTGGATGGAGATGTCCCCGGCATTACCAGTGGTCATCATCTCAAAACCAGGAAAGTCGGAACCAACGAGATCAGTGCTAATACGCCCTCCATTAAGTAAGCGAACTTGATCTGCTTCAATAGTGATGCTGCCGCTATTATTTCTTTGACCACCAGTGACTAAGGTAGTAATCGCACTCGGCTGGAAATTAGCCATACCAGTAAAAAAATCGGCAAATGGATTGTAACCACTCACTTCTATATCTTTGGCTAGAACGATGATATTACCGGTACTAGCATCGGTGATAGGAATGGGAATAGGCATCAAAGTCAATAAGTCAAAAGCAAAGCCATAGTTGATCGATTGTAACCAAGCGCCATTGGCAATGCGTAGCCGTTCAGTCTCAATGGTAATGTCTCCTGCCTTTGCCCCAGAGCCAAATGTACTGGTGAAGATTCCTGGGGTGGAATAATTTTCTGGGCTAGATACACCCAACAAATCGACAAATTCTGTAGTTTTGACAGTAATATTTTGTCCTGTTCCCCAGGCATTGGTAGCAGAAGAAATTGCTGATCCCTCCTGAATAGTCAAACCTCGTCCCTGGATGTTCACTGCTCCCCCATTAATGCCAGAAGTATCGATGAGTGAAGATTGTCTGAGGGAAATCATGCCCCAATCAGCAGTTACCGGACTAGTAAATTGCCATCCGTCTTGATCATGCAATCCCACTTCTGCATTTTTTAATGCCCATAGTTCCACTCTGCCGTCTGGATTGGTAAAGCTAGTTTGATTGATATCAATGTCACTCCCCACTAATGCTAAAGTTTGTGCTTGGAAGCTTTGCGAGGGGCGAAAAAAGAAATTAGATGCTGGTATTCCTTCGGTGCGAATTGCTCCTGCATTGGCTCCGAGTTGCAATCCCACAGGCGCACTCATGGTTAATAATGGGGGTGTTGTCGTGTCGGTTGCATTAAACTTGAATCCATCAGCAAACACCACACTTTCCGCACTTGTACCCACAAAAGAACCACTGATATTCAGGCTGGCATTTTGCCCAAAGACGATTCCGGCGGGATTTAGGAGGAATAAACTGACAGGGTTACTGTGATTAATAGTCTGTATCATCCCATCAATATGAGATACGTTCCCGCCGATGACGCGATTAAATATAGTAGAAATATTAGATGTATTTACTAAATCAAAAGTGGCTGAACCACCAGTAGGTATAGAAAAATTACTGAAGCTATGAAATAAGTTATTGCCTAAAGCACTACCATTGGTAATTGTGAAGTGATTGCCATTTTCAGAGACAGTAGTATTGAGACTGCCATCTGAGTTAATTTGAGCATTGGCAAAGTCGATATTCAGAAAAATTCCTAATGGTAGGAGTATGACATTTAGCAATATTTTATTTCCTACATCCCAGCCCACTCTAACTATTGTCATTGCATAATTTCCTTTTATACCGAGTTTATTATGCCCACTAATGTTAGTTTTATTCAAATTACTAACTGTAGGAATCCGGTTTGGTTTCTGAATTTATTCGTAGACGTAGGGAACAATGAAGTGTGAAATAAGTGATTGTGGGCAGGGCTACCGTTAGTGATGTAAAGTTATTACCAGTTTGAGAAACAGTGGTGTTGAGTGTCTGATCTGGAGTAATTTGGACATTAGGTAAGTTACTCCAGAAAATTATTCCACTTGTCAAAATAATATTAACTAAATTCCTGCCAACACAAGATGCTTTGATTGGTTCCCAGCAATCAGCACTTATACATAGTTTCCAAATCAGGTATCAAAACGGCGAATATCGAATTGAGAAGTACAAGCCTTGTTCCTGGAGCGATCGCCCATCATTTTCTTCTACGGATATTAGGGGAATCCCCCAATCTAACCTAGCTGAGAAATTATTATCTTGTTGCCACAATAGCCCTAAGCCAGTACCAATCAAGGTGCTTGTGGATGGATTTTCGCTTTGGGTGTTCCAGCCTTTACCCAGGTCGATAAATGGTGTTAATTGTAGTACACCTCCTATTTTGTCGGCACGTACTATTGGTAACCGTAATTCTGCTGATAGGAGTACACCATTATCTGTTAATAATGTATCTTGACGATAGCCCCGGACATTTACTTGTCCTCCTAAACCCAATTGTTCTAAAGGTACTAAGGAATTTGCTGCTAGTTGAAAATCACCTCTAGCTAAAAATAATGTTTCTGGTGCTAACTGTCGCACCCATTGAGTTTGTCCTCGCCAAGCAAAAAAGCGGCTATCTGGCTCATCTTCATTGATATTGGCATCAAACAAATCTAAACCAACACTAAATTGCGATCGCGCGGCGAAAACTTGCTGATTATCACGTTGGGTATATTCCTGGGTCAAGCGTAAAGCCGAAATTTTGGTGTTTCCGTCTGCATCTGCACCGGGTGATAAAGCAAACCCGCCAATATCATCCAGACCTAATTTAGTTTGGCTGGCTTGACGAGAAAAGGATAGCCCCACTGCTAATTCTTGGGTAGGTTTTTGTATAAGTGGTTGGCGATAGCCTATTTCATAAGAATTGATATTTGACTGAATATCTAAGACATTGAATGGTTCTTCAATGACGTTATTCCATCCTCTGTTTAAGTTAAACCAGATAGTACCATTGTGAGCATTAATTGGTAGGGAATATTGTAAATGAACTGTGTCACTGCCATCAGTGTTGGTGTACCCTATATCCAGGGTGTCGCCTAAACCTAATAAGTTAGCTTCTCGTAGTTCCACACCCCGGCGAAAAGTCCCCACACTAGGCGATCGCCCATTATCTAAAGTTGCGGTGAGGGAGAATGTATCAGCTTCTTGAACTTCAACTTGTAATATATTGGTTCCCGGAGTTACACCAATTTGCAACTCAGCTGATAAGTTTTGAATACGTGGATCGAGGCGGAGTAGTTGTAACTTTTCAATTAAGTAAGGTACATTAAGGGGTGTACCAGCACCAAGTAAAATGCGATCGCGGATGTATTTATTACGCAATCGCTGATTACCCACGATTTGAATTTCTGTCAAACGACCTTCTACTACTTGAATTGTGATCACCCCAGCTTCTGCTGTCTGTGGTGGAATTAAAGCACCAGTCGTTACATAACCGTTATCAGTGTAGAGTTTGGCGATCGCATCTTTGATTTGGAACAGTTCTGCAAAGGATATCTCTCGTCTCACAAAGGAATCTGTAATTGCCGCAAAGTCTTCTGGAGAGAAAATTGTACTACCCACAACTTCGATGCGTTCAACTAGAAATTTAGCATCAGGATCACTTTCTAGTAGAGTTGGCTGATCCGGCATTTGTGGGGGAGGAAGTAATTGCTCTTGGTTGGTTGGTTGTGGTAGTACATCCGATGGTAAGGGATTGATCGGAATCTCTTCTATGCGGCCAGGGGAGAAATTTTGCGGATTAGAAGTTTGCGCGATCGCCTGATGATAGTTGCATAAGCCTACTAATATTACAAAACCGCATTTCAGATGTAGCTTGAATATTGACTGAATAACTACTGAGCTTATGACTTTTTTATGAATAGCTAACTTCACGAATGCACTCTCCTTAATTGACTTACTTAGTAAACAGTAATCTTCTACGCATCAGTGCTAATGCTTACTCCAGAATCTAAGTAAGTCGGCACAAATAAATATAACGCTGATAAATTACAAAATGATTTGGGTACTATACTATATAGAAGATACAAGTGATTATACAAACATTTGTGTTATTAGTAATCGTTATTAACACCTACTATTTAGTGATTATGGCCTTCCGAATCAAACCAAATCCTTGGGTATATGCCAGTATTAGTATTTTTACTTTTTGTTTAGCATTTATAATTACACCTGTAAAAGCATCATCACCAGTCCAACCTGCTATTGTCTCTGTTTCTCAGTCTACTAATCAGTTAGAACAAGGACGAAACCTTTACCAAGCTGGACGTTTTGCAGAAGCTGTGAAAATCTGGGAAACCGTAGCACAACAGTATCGTATCCAAGGCGATCGCAACAACGAAGCCCTAAGTTTAAGTTATATTTCTATAGCTCAACAAGAACTCAATCAATGGCCAGAAGCTAGACAATCTCTTGAGCAAAGTATGAAAATATTGTCCACGGCTCAACCTGCGGATGCAATCATCTGGGCGCAAATACTGAATACCAAAGCTAATTTAGAACTATTGACTGGTAAAGCGGAAATTGCTCTGGAAAATTGGCAACAATCCCAAAAATATTATGAGCAAGTCGGCGATATAACAGGCAGTTTAGGTAGTCAAATTAATCAGGCCCAAGCTTTACAAAGATTGGGATTCTATCGCCGCTCAAAACAGCAATTGAAAATGATTACTCAAAAGCTGCGTGATTTACCTGATTCGGAAGTCAAAGTTAGTGGGTTGCGATCGCTCGGTTTAGCTTTACAAGCCATCGGTGATCAACAAAGTCAACCAGTGTTAACAGAAAGTCTAGCCATAGCCCAGAAAATTAACGCTAAAACTCAGTTAAGTTCTATTCTTTCCACTCTAGGGAAAGTTGCCTCTGATTTCCAAGACCCGGAAGCAGCATTAAATTACTTTGAAGACGCACAAATCGCAGCCACAAACCCCAATGAAGCTTTACAAGCGCGTTTAGCTCAGTTCAAATTATTAGTGGATTACGACAAACTGGAATATGCCATTCCCCTAGCACCTCAACTACTACAACAGTTATTAGAATTACCACCTAGCCATAGTTCCCTGTATGCGGCAATTAATTTTGTAGCCAGTGTGAACCAGTTAGAAAATCCTGAGCAAGTTATACCCAGGCAAGATGTAGCACAACTGATGGCAGCTACAGTCAAATCTGCAAAACAAATTGAAGATCAAGCCGCCCAAGCTTATGCTCTTTATCAATGGGGACAACTTTACAGCCGAACAAACCAGTGGTCTGAGGCCAGAGAATTAACTCAACAATCCCTGAATATTGCCCGCAAACTGCAAGCCGAAGATATTATTGCTCAATCAGCATGGCAAGTAGGACAGTTATATAAACAGCAAGGTAAACGTCCTCAAGCAATTGCGGCTTATACAGAGGCAGTCCAGTCATTAAAAGCACTAAGAGGGGATATGGTAGCCGTCAACCCCGATGTACAGTTTTCTTTCCGCGAAAGTGTAGAACCTGTGTATCGGGAATTGGTGAGTTTACTTTTAGATGAACAACCAACTCAAGCTGCATTAGTGCAAGCGCGAGAATTAATTGAATCATTGCAAATTGCCGAATTAGATAACTTTTTCCGGGAAGCTTGTATCGATCAAGTGCAGCAAATTGATCAAGTTGACCCCACAGCCACAGTGATTTATCCGATTATCCTCAGCGATCGCTTGGCAGTAATTCTTTCTCAAGCCGGACAACCTCTGCGTTATTATTTCACACTCAAACCACAGGCAGAAATTGAGCAAACTATTGATAATTTCCTCATAGCGCTCAACCCTGTTTCTGATACTCAAGATCAGGTGCGACTGTCCCGACAGATTTACGATTGGCTAATTCGTCCAGCAGAACAAGATCAAGCATTTCGCAATATCGACACATTAGTGTTTATTTTAGATGGGAAATTACGCAATATACCCATATCCGCTTTATTTGATGGTCAGAAATATCTGATTGAAAAATATGCTGTCGCCCTTTCACCAGGGTTACAACTAATGGCCGCCCAATCACTCAAGGAAAAAAACCTTCAGGGGATCATTGGTGGTATTAGTCAATCCCGCGCTGGTTTTAGTGCTTTACCAGATGTGGAATCAGAAGTCAAGAAAATTTCCCAGACAGTACCATCTTCGGTCTTATTGAATCAGGAATTTACCAGTCAAGCCCTTGCTGATCGCCTGAAATCCAGTGATGCTGACCTGATTCATTTAGCAACCCACGGACAGTTTAGCTCACGTCTTGAAGATACCTTCTTACTGACATGGGATGGACAAGTAAATGTCAAAGAGTTATCTGAACTCCTGCAAAATCGCAGTGGTAATTCATCCAAAGCCATCGAATTATTAGTACTAAGTGCTTGTGATACAGCAACTGGAGATGATCGCGCTGTCTTGGGACTAGCAGGGTTAGCTGTCAAATCCGGAGCGCGTTCCACTATTGCTACTCTCTGGCCTGTGAAAGATAGAGCCGCCAAAATCTTGATGACGCTTTTCTATGAACAACTACGAAAGCCCGACGTAACTAAAGCCGAAGCCCTGCGACAAGCCCAAATCAACTTTATTCAGCAAACTGATTTTGATCATCCTTTCTTTTGGTCGGCTTTTGTTCTAGTTGGTAATTGGCTTTAAATAAAGTGAATACACTCACCTATTCTGGAAAAAACAATGCATAATTTTACATTAAGTAAGACATGACTTAGTTATAATACAGATTAGGTATATAAACATTTTGATGTTTTAACGGCAATTTAATTGCTGATTGCCCAAACAGGATAAATGTATTTACTATCACCTAGCTGTGAAAAATTAAAACCATGAAATTCCGATATTTAGTTAGTACATTGAGCATCATAGCTCTGGTTGCTGGCAGTACTTGGAATAGTGCCTACGCTATCACATTTACCCCACCAATCAAAAATGGCGCTCCCAAAGAAGCCAGTGGTGGCGCTTCCAGAGGGAATTTATTTACACCCAAAGCTGATAGAGGCGCTCCTAAACAAGCCAGTGGTGGTGCTTCCAGAGGGAATTTATTTACACCCAAGGCTGATAGAGGCGCTCCCAGACAAGCCAGTGGTGGTGCTTCCAGAGGTGATTTATTTACACCGAATGCCGATAGAGGCGCTCCCAGACAAGCCAGTGGTGGCGCTTCCAGAGGGAATTTATTTACACCGGAGTCCGATAAAGGCGCTCCCAGACAAGCCAGTGGTGGTGCTTCTCGCGTTGGGACTTATTATCTAAATCCGGGAACGGTAATAGGCACAGGCCCAGCAGCCTTAATTGCACTTCTACCCCAGAGCTTCTACGGGACAACAGTATCAGAACGTCCGACGATTCTAGTATATCTTCCTGATACTCAGGCAGAAAAAGCCATATTCAGCCTCAAGGATGAAGCTGGTAATACACTGCATGAAATGAGTATATCTGTTGCTGGCAAAACAGGAGTGATATCAATTCCCTTACCAGCAGATGCCCCCGCTTTAGCAGTTGGTAAAAACTACCAATGGTTTTTAGCCCTCAAAGTAGATGGCACACTCACCCCCAGTACACCTTATGTTGACGGTTGGATTCAGCGCATCCAGCCTACTGCTGAACTGGCAACAGCCATGCAGCAGGAAGATGTATTGAAGCGAGCAACTGCTTTTGGGAAAAACGGTGTGTGGTACGACTGTGTAGCAACATTGGCAACATTACACATTGCTGAACCCAATAATGCAAATGTCGCCAACCAGTGGGAAGAACTTCTTTCTTCAGTTAGCTTGAAGGATATTGTGACAGCTCCGTTATTAACATCTGCTAAGTAGAAATCAGGACGGGGAACGCAGGGGATACAGGGATAGAGAGATACAAATATTTTCTCAACTCCTGGTCCCCAAAGCTAATTAATATTATTTAAGTGTGTGGCCCAAATATGTGGCGCAAATTCCAATCTTTTATTCAACGCACTGGTGGCGTTTTAATAATTACTCCCACGGTCGCTTTAACTGTCATTGTTGGGCAATCGTTGGGACTTTTTAATTTACTGGAATGGAAAATTCGTGATCAATGGGTACGTCAGCAATCATCTGGTGTGATCGCAGATGAAATTGTCATTGTCACCATAGATGAACGTGATATTCAATCGGTGGGTAAATGGCCAATTCCAGATGAGTCTCTAGCCCAATTATTAGAAAAAATTCGCTCACAAAAACCCCGCGCCATCGGTTTGGATCTTTATCGGGATTTACCAGAGGGTGATGGTCATGAAAAACTTGTAGAAATTTTTCGCACTACTCCGAATTTAATAGGAGTGGAAAAAATCACCGGTGAACGTGTCAATCCGCCACCAGAACTGAAAAAAAATGACCAAGTTGGATTAGCTGATTTAGTCTTGGATGGCGATCGCTTTGTGCGGCGTGCTTTGTTGACAGCCATCGATGACCAAGAAGAAGGCAATATTAAGGCCGGATTGGCTACCCTTATGGCACTTAAGTATTTAGAAACGGAAAACATTTCCTTAGAATCGGTTGACCCAGAGCAGCAGAAATTTCGCTTAGGTCAGCAAATACACATACCACTGGAAAATCTAGAAGCAGGTTATGGTGATGCCGATTTAGGTGGCTATCAAATTTTACTCAATTGGCATGGTTCAGAGGCTGCGTTTCGCACAGTTAGTATGCGTGATGTATTAGCAGGGAAAACTGCACCAGACTTAATGCGCGATCGCATGGTATTTATTGGCTCAACTGCTGCTAGTACCAATGACTTTTTTAGCACTCCTTTTAGTTCTTCTTTGATTTCTGCCCAAAAACCAACACCCGGTGTAGTTATCCATGCCAATATTGCTCACCAACTCATACGCGGAGCCAAAACTGGTGAAGCCAATTTGCATGGTGTTGCTGCTAGCACAGCGTTACTCTGGATTATTTTTTGGACTGTGATTGGTTCTGGCGGTAGTTGGTGGTTAGCTAGTACGCAGACCAAACTCAAGATACCAGGGGGAAAAATTCTCTGGGCCACTCTGGGTATTAGTGTAGGAATTCTAGGGAGTGGCTACAGCATATTTTCGCGTGGCATATTAATTCCTGTTACTCCTACTTTAGCCGCTTTTATTGGCAGCGTCATTGCAACAACCAATGCTTATAAACAGCAGAAATTAGAAGAAGCCAATCGACAATTAGCAATAGCCAATACTCAACTTTTAGATTATTCCAAAACTTTAGAAGTCAAAGTCCAAGAACGTACCCAGGAACTACTAGAAGCCAAGCAAGCTGCCGATGCTGCCAACCAAGCCAAAAGCGAATTTTTGGCTAATATGAGCCATGAACTCCGCACACCACTAAATGGGATATTAGGTTTTGCCCAAGTATTAGAAGCCTCGCCTAATTTAACAGATAAAAACCTACAAGGAGTAAATATCATCCACCAATGTGGGACACATCTATTGATGTTAATTAATGACATTCTTGATTTGTCAAAAATTGAAGCTCGTAAATTAGAATTAGTTCCCACTCATGTATATCTGCCTAAATTCCTAAACGGTGTCACTGAGATTTGTAGTATCCGTGCCGAACAAAAACAAATAGGATTCAAGATTTTAATTGGCGATAACCTACCAGTTGCCATTCAAGTAGATGAAAAGCGGCTACGGCAAGTGTTGATTAACTTACTAGGCAATGCGATTAAATTCACAGATGCTGGTAGCGTCACTTTCAAAATAGATGTTATTGACCAAGAACTCCCAGACAACAGACATCAGACACTTCGTTTCCAGATTGAAGATAGTGGAATTGGTATGTCACCAGAACAATTAGAAAAAATATTTTTAGCCTTTGAGCAAGTAGGTAATATCAAGCATAAATCTGAAGGTACTGGTTTGGGATTAGCCATTAGTCAAAGAATTGCGGAATTGATGGGTAGTAAAATTCAGGTACAGAGTTGTTTAGGCGAAGGAAGTCTGTTTTGGCTGGATTTAACAGTCTCCATCCCAGTTGACCATGATTGGCAGACAAATTCCATAGATCCGACAAGCTACACCTACAATTTAACTTCACAGAAAGTAGTTGGTGTTCACGGAAAAGCACCACAAATTTTGATTGTCGATGATGATGCCAATCACCGTTTGATGTTAAACAGTCTCCTGCAAAAAGTGGGTTGTCATATCTGGGAAGCAAGAGACGGAAAACAGGGACTAAAAATAGCAAATGAACATCATCCAGACGTGATTTTACTGGATTTAGCTATGCCTAATATGGATGGTTTTGAACTCATGGTTCATTTACAAGCAAATCCACAAACTGCTTCTATTCCCATTGTTGTTTCTAGTGCCAGTGTGTTTGAAGAAAATCGCCAACGCAGTTTAGAGGCGGGAGCAACGGCATTTTTGCCCAAACCTTTGCAAATCAATGAACTATTCAATGCACTGATATCACTGCTTAAAGTTGAGTGGATTTATGACCAATCTACACCTCAACCGTCCTTTTCACAACCTCAACAACAACTCTCTGAGGCTGAATTGGTTTTGCCATCACAGGAAATTGTACAGCAACTTTACCATCTGGCAATGATGGGAGATATTCCGGGAATTGAGGTGATTATCCAAGAGCTAATTCAGCAAAATAGTGAACTCATACCCTTCACGACTAAGTTGTCCCAACTTACTGCCAACTTTCAAACAGCAAAAATACGTAAATTACTAAAATCATTTGTTATCAAGGAGTCACGCCAATGATCACCGATTCTCTTGCACCGGAAAAGTATATTCTATTAGTCGATGATAATGCTAATAATCTCAAAGTTCTATCAGAGGCAATTCAAGGATGTGGTTGGAAAGCTCTCATGGCCACAGATGGAGAATCGGCCATTGAACAAACAGAATACGCCCATCCTGATTTAATTCTCCTTGATGTGATGATGCCAGGTCTAGATGGATTTGAAACTTGCCGCAGACTAAAAGCTAATTCTCATACTCAGAATATACCAATAATTTTTATGACTGCTTTATCTGATGCCACAGATAAGGTTAAAGGATTGGAAATAGGTGCAGTTGATTATATTACTAAACCCTTTCAACAAGAAGAAGTTATTGCCCGATTAAAGTTACATCTAAAAATTTCTCATCTCACCCGCACCCTAGAATATAGAGTAGAAGAACGCACTATAGAATTATCTAAATCTCTACAGCAACTACAACAAACTCAACTACAACTTATTCAAAGTGAAAAAATGTCCACTTTGGGACAACTGGTTGCAGGTATTGGACATGAGATTAATAATCCCATTGGGTTTATTAGTATAAGTTGTTCTCATATTGAAAACTATGTGCAGGATCTTCTGAGGTTGGTCAATCTCCAACAAGAAAAGCTACCACAACCAGATCCAGAAATTGAAGAACTTGTGGAAGAAATCGACTTAGAGTATATGGTCGAGGATTTACCCAAAATTTTAGGATCAATGCACCAATGTATTGGCAGACTAAAAGATATTAGCTTGTCTTTGAGAACCTTTGTGCGCTCTGATATTTCATCTCAGGTGGAGTTCCAAATTCATGAAGGCATAGATAGTACTTTAATGCTATTAAAACATCGCTTGAAAGACCAAGGCGATCGCCCAGAAATTGAGATTATTAAACAGTATGGCGATTTAACTACAATTACTTGCTACCCTGGACAACTCAACCAGGTATTTATGAATATTATCGCCAATGCTATTGATGCCTTTGATGATCTCCACGCAAAGCAAACCAAGGAAACCGCTCATTCTTTCCCTTATACAATCACCATCACGACATCAATCAATCATCAACAAAAATCTGTGATCATTGGTATCGAAGATAATGCTCTTGGTATGCCGCCTGAAGTGCAAGCTAAAATCTTTGAGCCATCTTTTACAACCAAACCTGTAGGTAAAGGAACAGGTCTAGGATTAGCTATTAGTTACCAAATTATTGTTGATAAACATAATGGAAATATTAACTGTAATTCAACAACTGGGAAGGGAACAGAATTAATCATAACCCTGCCATTTGAGTATTCAAATTAGGTAAAGCAGAAACGAATTTCTCAATCCTATTCCCCATAAGACAAAACTAACAAATCCCAAATTCTTTTTCCTGCTACCCTGCGGGAAAACTTTCAGCGTATATATTGGAAGTGTCGAGTTAATTTACCAATTTTTCTCCAGACAGCATCCGTGAAGCAGCTTCTAGTAACACATCTTCGAGATAGGGCTTCGTAAAGTAGCCACTAGCACCGAGTTGAATTGCCATTTGCCTGTGCTTGTCTGCACCGCGTGAAGTCAGCATAGCAATGGGTAGGCGGTTCAGTTGGGAATCTTTTTGAATGCGCGAGAGCAATTCCAGTCCATCACAACGGGGCATTTCAATATCACAAAATACTATATCACAAGGTAGACCAGAACGGAGTTTGTCCCAAGCTTCCTGCCCATCACGTGCTTGTTCAACACGATAACCAGCTTTGATAAATGTCAGCGAGAGTAATTCCCTAACGGTAATTGAGTCATCAATAATCAGCACCGTAGGATCAATTTTTTCGACCGTGGTTTCTGGCTCAATTGGCTCTTCTGGTTGCTGCCAAAGTTTACTACCATTTTGTTTAGAAATCCGTCCTTGGAAGATTTCAATAATCTCTAATACATCAGCGATGGGCATAATGCGTCCATCACCTAAGATGGTAGCACCAGCAACGCCAATGGGTTTGGGTGCTGGGCTTTCAAATTGCTTGATGACAATTTCTTGCTCACTTAACACCAGGTCAATTTGTAGAGCAATCAAAGTATTTCCCGATCGCACCACTACCACTGAGACCATATCATCATCTCGGTTTCCACCATAGACATTACCGCGACTCAGCAGACGATTGAAGGTTAAAAGTTCTTTCAACGGTCGGAAAGGCAGTAATGTATCACGCCAAGAAATATATGATTGTCCATCGGGGTGATGCTGAATACTTTTTACTGGTATATCTAAGGTATCTTCCACCCCGTCCATTGGGAAGGCAATCCGCGCTTTATCCGAGACACAGCACAGAGCCTTGCAAATACTCAAAGTCAACGGTAGACGAATAGTAAAGGTGGTTCCTTTGCCAATAGCCGAATCTGTGTTGACTATGCCACGAATTTCGCTAATTTCAGAACGCACTACATCCATTCCTACGCCGCGCCCGGAAATTTCATCGGCTTTATCTTTGATACTAAAACCAGGCTGGAATAGCAGGTCATAGACTTCCATGTGAGACATAGATTCGGCTTGATCTGTTGTAATCATGCCTATCTGAATTGCTTTTGCTTTGACCTTTTCTGGATCGATACCAGCACCGTCATCACCCACAGAAATTAGTGTTTGGTTCCCTTGATAGAAAGCCCGAATCGTAATGTATCCCACTGGTGGTTTACCAGATTTCTGCCTGACATCTGGTGTTTCAATACCGTGTGCGATCGCATTGTTGAGCATATGAGTCAACGGGTCCGTGAGATGATCCAAAATCATCTTGTCAATCAAGGTATCTCCACCTGAAATCACTAGCTCTACTTGTTTACCATACTTGATCGCATTATCCCGAACTCCTCGTCGCAAGCGATCTATAGTTTGAGAGAAAGGAACCATTCGCGCTCGTGTCAGTCCCTCCTGTAGCTGGGTGGTCACTTGGCGGAACTGTCGCGCTACTCTTTCGCTTTCTTCAGTTACAAAGTCAATGTCACTCGCTGACTCACGCACCCGCACAATAAATTCAATCATTTCCTGAGATAAGGTGTGGAAAGGAGTGAAACTATCCATTTCTAACTCACTAAAACCCATTTTTGTATGGGAACTATCATTATTCAAGTTAGGTGCTGGAATTCCTTTGGGTTTGCGACTAGCCAGAAGAGAAGCTTCCAATAGCGATCGCTCATACAATTCTTGCATCCTTGCTCCCACATCTGACAGATACTGCACCTGAACCAGCAAGTTATCTAAAGACTGTCTTAGCCGTTCATGATCCTGCTCTAAAGTATTACGGTTGACTACCAACTCCCCAACTAAATTACTCATATCATCCAGTTGCTTAACTGGTACTTTCATTGTTTCTTCAAATCTAGCAGTACGGCGATCTGAAGCACGAGAGATTTTGTTCGTGTGCAGTGTGGGTTTCTTCGCTGATGAGTGGGATATACTTTGATCTGCTTCCGCGAGCAATTTTTCTAAATCGCTAAATTCATCACCCACATCTAATAACGTACTATTTGTTTCCAAATGTGGTGCGTAAGATGCTTGCTGATCCGATCCAGTTACTTCTGACTCATCGTCGCTGGTATTCAGCAAAGCTTCCAAATCGGCAAAATCTTCTTCTCCCATCGAACTAGTAGTGAAACTAGCTTCTGGTTCCTCTTCTAACAATGCTTCCAAATCTGCAAATTCATCTTGGATATCAGTACCAATGTCATTTTCCGGGGTAGCTTCCTCTACTGAACTTACTGTGGTCAAATCCTCTTCAGGAAGAACAAAATTAGCATTTTCGCTCTCAGCTAATTCTGTATCCTCATAAATTGGCTCTATGTTCAACGGATCATCTAATAAATAATCTACTGTCTCCCCTAATATTTCCTCACCCAATTCCGCAACAGTTTCTGATTCTTGTTCAAAGGCACTAATTTCCTCGAAATCATCATCACTTGTCGATAATAAATTAAAGGCTGCATCGTCACCAAATAAATCATTCTCATCCGAACTCAGAGGTCTTGGTTCCGCAACAGTTTCTAGCTCTTGTTCAAAGGCACTAATTTCCTCTAAATCATCATCACTCGTCGATGATAAATTGAAGGCTGCATCGTCCCCAAATAAATCATCTTCTGATTCTTGTGCAAAGGCACTAATCTCCTCTAAATCATCATCACTTGTCGATAATAAATTAAAGGCTGCATCGTCCCCAAATAAATCATTCGCATCCGAACTCAGAGGTCTTGGTTCCGCAACAGTTTCTGGCTCTTGTTCAAAGGCACTAATTTCCTCTAAATCATCATCACTCGTCGATGATAAAT
>NZ_JAYGHG010000002.1:44178-251834 GCF_034931085.1 Nodularia harveyana UHCC-0300
GAACTCAGAGGTCTTGGTTCCGCAACAGTTTCTGACTCTTGGTCAAAGGCACTAATTTCCTCTAAATCATCATCACTCGTCGATGATAAATTGAAGGCTGCATCGTCCCCAAATAAATCATCTTCTGGCTCTTGGTCAAAGGCACTAATCTCCTCTAAATCATCATCACTCGTTGACGATAAATTAAAAGCTGCATCGTCACCAAATAAATCATTCGCATCCGAACTCAGAGGTCTTGGTTCCGCAACAGTTTCTGATTCTTGTTCAAAGGCACTAATTTCCTCTAAATCATCATCACTCGTTGACGATAAATTGAAGGCTGCATCGTCCCCAAATAAATCATCTTCTGATTCTTGTGCAAAGGCACTAATCTCCTCTAAATCATCATCACTTGTCGATAATAAATTAAAGGCTGCATCGTCACCAAATAAATCATTCTCATCCGAACTCAGAGGTCTTGGTTCCGCACTCAGAGGTCTTGGTTCCGCAACAGTTTCTAGCTCTTGTTCAAAGGCACTAATCTCCTCTAAATCATCATCACTCGTCGATGATAAATTGAAGGCTGCATTGTCCCCAAATAAATCATCTTCTGATTCTTGTGCAAAGGCACTAATCTCCTCTAAATCATCATCACTTGTCGATGATAAATTAAAGGCTGCATCGTCACCAAATAAATCATTCTCATCCGAACTCAGAGGTCTTGGTTCCGCAACAGTTTCTGACTCTTGGTCAAAGGCACTAATTTCCTCTAAATCATCATCACTCGCCGATGATAAATTGAAGGCTGCATCGTCCCCAAATAAATCATTCGCATCCGAACTCAGAGGTCTTGGTTCCGCAACAGTTTCTGGCTCTTGTTCAAAGGCACTAATTTCCTCTAAATCATCATCACTCGTCGATGATAAATTGAAGGCTGCATCGTCCCCAAATAAATCATCTTCTGATTCTTGTGCAAAGGCACTAATTTCCTCTAAATCATCATCACTCGCCGATGATAAATTGAAGGCTGCATCGTCCCCAAATAAATCATTCTCATCCGAACTCAGCGCTTCATCTTCTGTCTTAATACTGCTTAACGGCGATGATATTGGCTCCCCAATGTTCCTCAAAAGACTACCAGAAGCCGCCGCAAACAAACTATCCTCTAAAGCTTTGGCGACATCCTCTTCAACTAAAGGAAGAATTTCATTTTGTTGTCCTGTTGTGCTTTCCTCATTCCAGAAATCGTTGAAATTATCTTCTGCTTGAGTAAATTCAACTACGGATGCAGGTGTTATATCAAATAAATCACTAATTTCTGATTCATCCTGAGACACTTGTGGAGTAGTTTCAGTATGATCAAAATCATCAAATAAAGCATCTATACTTAAAATATCTGGCTGGATAGTTTCCGTAGAATTATCCAGTAAAATATCCTCTATATCTGCATCATCTGTTTTTTCTAAGGTGTTATGTTGGTTAGTGGCTATTTGCTCTGCGTCAGTAATTGCGCCTGTCAGTGTTAATTCATTTTCATCTGGTGTTACTGCTAATAAATCACTGTTTAAATCATAGCTATTCGTATCACTAAAAGATGGGAGTGGTTCGGTGGAAGTTTCCGCAGTTATTGGTTGGTTCAGGTCTAGAGACTCTGTTTCGCCAAGATTATTACCGAATAATACGTTTAATTCTTCTGTTTTAGTGAGACTGACTTGCAGATCATTATCGTTTTCATCTTCATTAAGGGATAGAAAATCAGCTAAATCGTTATCAATCTCTTCAATATCGTTGTTATTTAAATCTATTCCTAATTCATTGGTGGTGCTAGTTTCTACCTTTTCCTCTTCTTCCCAGGTTTCATCTAGTTCTGGAGTTTCACCTTCAAATAAATCAGCCAGGGTATTTAACTCTGCTAATCCTACTTCCGGTCCATTTTGTCCAATATTACTAATATCTTGATGTTGTTGACCATCTAATAAGATTTGAGCCAGAGCTGTTTCAGATACAGTTGAAGTCTCTTGACTGGGCTGAATTTGATCGGATAGCTCAGTTAGACTAGTGATGCTGTCTGTTGGCTGTAAGGTAGTAGACTCACTTACAGAATTATCAGTAGTTGAAGACAATTCCTCATCTGCTATCAGTTCGGTCTCAGATATAGACTGGTGAGGTAACAAATCTTCAGTTTGTGACAAATCGAGTTCCGGTAAGTTTATCAGCGCTGCTAATTGCTGACTAATTTGGATTTCAGATTCTCTGTTTTGGAGAACTAATTCTTGGGCTTGTTTGATTTCGGTAATGACAATTTTGGCTAGGGTGAGATAGGTATTTTCTGGATTAGCGATCGCATTGGCTGCTGCTTGACATAAACTACACCAATGAGACAAATCCCACCTTTTACCGAGTTCGATTAACTGCTGACAGCATTCCTGAAGACTGTTCCGTGATTCTGGGGTTATCTGCTTTTTAAACAGTTGCAACATTTGCCGCAGTGTTTGTAAAACCTGGGCTTGAAATTCATCTCCATAATCATTAGCTGTGGCGGGTGAGATTGAAGCTGATGAAGATTGCGGTAATGCTTCGGTCTCTTCTTGCAGATGGGAAATATCTTCCCGCAGGAATAGGTCAGTAATATTAACACTATCCTGACCGTTGGCTTCTACTGCTATTTTTTGGTTGTCTATTGCTACTCCACTGGTGCTTTGTTGTACCAGCAGGTCTAGATGCTCATTCAGCCATTCAAAAACCGGCTCAGTTTCTGACATCAAAGTATTAGCAGACTCTTCAGACAGACCAAACGGCCCACTCAAATGTTCTAATAGTACCTTGAGGGTATCACATACACCCAGGAATAAAGATTCTAACTTTTGGTCAACCTGAACCGGATGTTCTTTAAGAACTTTAAAACAATCTTCCAGACGGTGGGAGGTGTGCTGAATGCTATTTAGGCCTAGCATAGCTGCACTTCCTTTGATAGAATGAGCCGCCCGGAAAATTTCATTGACCATTTCCGGGTCATTCAAGGTACTTTGGAGATTCAGTAACGCTTGCTCAATCGTATTCAGATGTTCTTTGGCTTCTTCGATGAAGTAACCTAAAATCCGCTGTTGTTGTTCCGGCAGCATAGCAAAAGTTATGAGTAGTGAGTGCTGAGTGGCCTTTGGTCATTTACTAATGACTAATTAATTACCTGGAATCGAGGGTTTCCACGCGGAAACGCTCTACAGAAGAGATCAAGTCGCCGGAAACACCTACTAACAGTTGTAAGGCTCCGGAAACGCGTTGGGCTTCCTGGGAGGTTTCTTGGGCTGTGAGTTCCACCGATTGCATAACGTGAGCGACGGCGCGGGATGTTTCCGTTTGTTCTACGGTATCTTTAGTAATTGAACGTACCAGAATATCAATGCGATTTGCTACTTGAATAATATTTTCGAGCGATCGCTTGGCTTCCTCGGCCAATCTAGTTCCTTTAATTACCTGTTGTGTCCCTTCTTCCATTGCGGTCATGACTGAGCCAGTTTCGCTCTGGATTTGCATCACAATCTGTTCAATTTCCTTTAAGGATTTGGCAGATTTGTCTGCTAACTGACGCACTTCATCGGCAACAATGGCAAACCCACGCCCAGCTTCACCTGCTCTGGCAGCTTCAATACTGGCATTGAGTGCTAGTAAATTGGTACGGGAGGCAATAGAAGAAATTAACGCCACAATTTTGGAAATTTCTTGGGAAGATTCGGCTAATCGCTTCACTTTCCGAGTAGTTTCTGCCACGGTTTCCCGAATTTCTAAAATCCCCGCCACGGTATTTTCTACTGCTTCGCCACCTTTGATGGCGATCGCACTAGCATCACCAGCCACAATTTCAGCTTCTCGCGCCGCCACAGCTACCCTCAGAATCGATTCAGTCATTACCTGCACCGAATTTAAGGTGACTCCTAACTCTTCTGCTTGTCGCAAAGCATCACTAGATAAAGCTCTAGCAAATGTTTCAGAGTTGGTTGAACCTTTTGTTACTTCCTTGGCTGCCACTTTTACTTGTTGGACAATATCTCGCAGGTTTTGAATTGTCAGGTTAAAAGCATCAGCAACGGCTCCTAATACGTCTGCTGTCACTTCCGCCTGAACTGTTAAATCACCTCTAGCAGCCCCTTCCACATCATCCAGCAGGCGAATTACTTGCCGTTGTAGATTTTCTTTGGCTTCTTCCTGCTCCTCAGCTTTGCGTTGAGCTTCTGATGTAGTTGTAAAAATCACACGAGCCATTTCATTGAAGCCAGTAGCCAAATGCCCTAATTCATCTTCAGAATACACAGTGGCTTGCACATTCAGATTACCTTGGCGAACTGCATCAAACTGAGCTTGCAAATCCCTCGTGGTGCGGCGAATTTGCTTCAGTGTCAAACTGCCCATAAAGGTTGCCGTCCCGAAACCAGCAACACCCGCCGCTAATGCCATAGCCCAGCCTGTCTTCGTCAATGATTCCCGTTGTTCTGGTGGAGAAAAGTTGTTAGTTGTGAAATTAACTGTACCTGCTACAGCTATAGCTGAACAAATCCCCACTATGCCACCGACAAGCCAGGGTTTCACATCTAGAGAAGCATTCTCTAAAGGTGCTAACCAGCCTTGCTCAACGCTGACGTTGGGTTCTACCTGAGAGATATCTCCCTCGGTAAATGCCGGAACTGATTGTTGCACTCCATTATGAGAGCCAGTGATAGAAAACAGTTCATCGTCACGATTAATTTCGGTATTGACGCTACCCGAACGTGGAGCTTCGCTCTTGCTAGGTTGTTTTTTGGAATGAGGCTCCGAGTCTTGACTTTGCAGATTATCTGTATCTTGTGAACCCGAAAGTATCGTGACATCACCAAAGCTAGAATCCGCTTCTGCTAAATCAAATCCCGGAATGTTCTCTAAATCATCAAAATCATCAAAGTCATCTAAAAAGTCTATATTACTCTGAGAGTTTTCTTCCTTTAGTAGACCACTTGTATCGTCCTCTGAGCCAAAGGCAGATTTAAATGTCTCAAAGTCATCAAAATCATCACCTTCAAAGTTTTTTATATCTAAATCTCCATGACTTACCGTATCCTCATCTTTGATGGAATATCTTCCATTTAAATTTGACGATGGCTCGGAAATTGTTTGTTCAACTTCTATTTCTTCCAACCAATTATTTACCTCAGCATCAGATAGATTTGCTTGATAATTATTACTCAAACTGTTGGTTTCTATGAAATCATCACTATTGAGATTCTCTTCTGGAATCCCTAAATCTTCTTCTTGGCTATATGTTTCTACTGCAAAATCAGGCAGATTTAACTCTTCTTCAGCCTCAGATATCAGATTTTCAGGATTATCGTCTAAATTATTATTTGTCGTCAGATTTACTTCTGCAAAAGCTTGATCATCAATATTTTCATCATAAACTAGGGCTATTTCATCAGAATCACCCGTGGCACTATTAGAAAAATCATGGTTAATTTCCGGCTCATCTACCCTTTCTATTACATCTTCTTCTTGCAATAAAACGGGTAATTCTAATTCCTCATTGCCTGTATTAGCATGAGATTCTTTCCCGTTTTGATTTTCATGCAAATCAAAAGGATCTGCACTCAAAGATGCTGTTGAATTTAGCGTTTCATCTTCATCAAATGAAACTCCCTCTGGAGAAATTTCAAATGGATTGCTTAGGGGTAGTTCTTCCAGATCAAATGGCTGAATATCCTCCAAGGGATTCAATTCAAAGCTATTGATATCTAGGTCAGAAAATACTCCCAATTCTCCTAATTCCCCTGAGTTTGAGTCTAGGGGTGCAGAATCTTCTCTAAAATTTATTGCTTCTGATTGATGATTTTCTTCAGTAACAATTTCTGACTCTAGTTGATCTTCTTGGTATTCATTGATACTTAATAAGCCGCTATTAGCAAAACCAATAATTTCTGGATCTTCAGATAACTCCAAAACCTTTTGGTATTCTTTTTTGGCTACATCGTACTGCTGCAAAACATAGTATATGTGACCGCGTAATAAATGGCAGTTTGGGTCATTTGGTACATTTTGCACCACTTCATCAACTAAAGTGGCGGCAGCTTCATAGTTTTGTTGTGCATAGGCTGTACAAGCCTGTTTATATGAATCTAGATAATCGTTTAAACTAGCTGGCATTTGCTCCCTCCCAATTTCATCCTGCCCACCTCGCACTCCGCAAAATTGCCATTTGATCAAGCAGTCTTAAGCACTGTTTATTATTAGCATCTATTAACCACTCTCCACGCAAAAACGGAGTCATAGTATCCGGTGAATTACTCGGTGGCATTAAATTCTGGATATCCAGCCAGTCCATACCACCAATTTCTTCTACTGCTAAACCGACGATTGTGTCTTGTTCCTCAATAGAAATCACCGGAATTTCTGCTCTATCCGTGTTTAATGGGGTTGGTTCACCGAGGAATTGACCCAAATCAGCCACCCAAATGACTCGACCTCGTAAATTTAGAGTACCCAAAAGTAAGGGGGAAGCATTAGGGATGGGAGTGATTCTATCGGGACTTAGTTCCATGACCTCGCGGATACCAGTGGCGGGTAGTGCCAACTCCTGATGCGAGGCAATATAAAACCGTAAATGTAATTCACCTTCAGGACTTTCTACACGCAATTCTGGACGAAACTGATCTTGACCACTACCACTTAAAAAGTCAGGTTTGCTAACCATGTCGTTTTTATCCTCGCAGCAGTTGTTTGACTGTTCCCACCAATTCTGTTGGTTGAAACGGTTTAGCTATGTAAGCATCCGCACCTTGTCTCATTCCCCAGTAGCGGTCAAATTCTTCTCCTTTAGAAGAACACATAACTACGGGGACATTTTGGGTTTTAGGGTTGGATTTTAATCGCCGACACACTTCATACCCATTCATCCGGGGCATTACAATATCCAATACCACTAAATCCGGAGGGGCAGTTTGAATCGCCTCTAATGCTTCTACTCCGTCATGGGCATGAGTGACTATTAAACCACTTGCTTTCAGGAGGTCTGTAATCATCTCCCGTTGTGCGATACTGTCTTCCACAATCAGAACTGTACTCATATAATCCCTATTTTTCTCCTGATGTAGACGTTCCCTGTTTGGAACATTCCCTGCTCCCCCGAAAATATTTAGTGTATAAATTAATTTTATTGTTTCACTAATGTACTAAATAATAACCTGCTACTGGAATCAGATGACTCTGTAATAATATCTTGTATCACTGATTTTATGGTATCAGTAAGTGTTACATCTTGTGGGTGTTAAGTGAACACAGGAAAAGTGGATATTTTTTTCCCTGTTCAATAGTATCAACTGGTTGTAATACTAAATCTCAGATTATTTCTTGTTCTTTGCTAAAAATCACGGATTTTTCCGCTCTATCTGTGTGTAATGAGGTTGCTTCAGCGAGGAATTGACCTAAATCGGCTACCCAAATGAATTGACCTCGTTAGTTTAGATTACCCAAAACCAGAGGAAAAGCATTAAGTATGGGCATAATTATATTGGCACTAAGTGCCATAATCTCCTGGATACCAGTGGCGAGTAAATGTAAGTTACCTTCCTGACTTTCTCGATAATTGCTCGGAGAAAACTGAGCTTGACCACTACAACTGAACAAGTTCGGTTCGCTGATAATATGCTTTTGACCCTCGGACTTGTTGTAAGATACTATCCACAATCAGAACTGCACTCATAAATGCCTGTCTTCATGATGACAGCTTTCCTGATGAGAACATTTCTTCTTCTCTGGAAAATATTTAGTGTATAAATTAATTTTATTGTTTCACTAATTTAGTCAGGTGATTTTGTAATATGGCCTGCGTTCGGTGATGTCACAGTATCGGTGTTGTGGGTGTTCCCAGATAAGATGAAACGTTGATGTATTTCTCGACGAGCATGAGTAACTCAGTATCACCGAAGGGTTTGGTTAAATAATCGGTCGCTCCGACCATGGTCGCTCTGACTCGATCTATAAATTTGTCTTGGGCAGTTAAGATGATAATCGGTATATTTTGAAATGCTCTAGAGTGCCGCAGCATGGCACAAATTTCGTAACCATCCAAATTGGGCATAGCAATATCACATAAGATTAAATCTGGCTGGAGTTTAAAAATGAGACTAATGGCTTCTAAAGGATTGGTCAAGGCGATCGCATCATATCCCTGTGGCTTTAAAATAGACTCTATAGTTTCACAGATAGTTTTGGTGTCGTCAATACATACTACTCGCCCTTTGTACTGCTGATTAACTTCCGAATCTTTTCTGTGGATAGGAGGGCTAACTGTGTTTGAATATATTAGCTGAAGCCACCCTTGTTCTACGTATGGATATATGGCCTTAGCCACTGTCAAGATATCCCGGTTAAGATGGCGAGCCAGTTGACGCAGAGTTTTTTTACCATCTGCCCAATGCTGTAGCTTATTGATGGTTGCTGCTGGCAATGAAGATTGTAGTTGAACCATATCAGCTAAAATCGGTAATTGTTCAGCAGACTGAATATGTGGATAAAGCTGTTTCCATTCCTGAATCTGTTGTGTAATTTGATATACTAAAGGTGCAATTTCTAAGCTAGTTAACTGCGGGCTAAGGGTTGCACCCTGCCGGAAAATAAAACTACCTTGGTGTAAACTCAGCAGGTCAAAGAGTGTCTCATATACCAACCTGTGGATGATACTATGGGCTACCTTGGGGTCGATAATATTCCGTTCTAACAATTCCCAGAGATACCCATATTCTGGTGCATTCTGTGAACCTAGAGAGGCCAGTTGCTGTTCATTAAGTACATTCTCGATGCGGTAATGATGTAAGTAGTCATCAATCCTTGACAAATCAGCATCACCTTGTTGACAGTAGATGATTTGACCATTGAGGAAAAAGACAAACCAAAATTGGTTTTCGTCGTTCCACGAATTTTGATGTCTAGCTGTCTGATGATTTGTCAGTTTGTCGCTATTGTGAAAGGACTCTTCCACAAGCAGTTGGCCTGTTCGCTGTCCTAAGGAAATTAATTGCAGGATACTGCGAATATCTATTTCATTTAAATTTCCGTGCATTTATCTTGAAGGCTCTCCTGATGATTCCATTGACATTACTTGTTAATTTGGATGATGAAAGTTTCTACTTTTTTAGCAGATGAATCACGTATTACTACTCACAATATTATTTTTTTTTACAACTAGTCCCCATCAGCAGCTATATTTAGCTACAATCTGTAAATATTTGTAATAGAGTTTGCTAAACCTAGTGATAACACGGAAGTCATGATTACTGCCATGAAGCGAAAATGTGATTGCATAACTAAATTGTTTCTATAAATATCAAGACGTTTATCTCGCGTCTATATGCAGTTGTTTCTGTCTTTGTTCAATTTAGGTTAAATTAAGACAAATTAGTAAAGTTATTTCAGGTATATCGCCCACAGAAGGGCATCAAGTACACAAGAGGACAAACGGTGTGCTGTATTTAGCAGAAGTACAAAAGCAGAAAGGCGGCTTACTCAGTGGTGGACCTAAAACCGAACTGAAACTGCTAGCGTGTCAGCGAACCGACCAAAATTGGAGTCCTGTTTCGGAAGAAGCAATTACGGCTGAAGACGCTAGTAAATTAAATGATGGCGCACTGGTACTGGTGGAATTGAATCCGAATCGTCAAGTACAACGGATTCAAGAAGCTGGACGGCCATTAGTTAATATGTTGCAAAATTTTTCCCGTCAGTTGGAAAAATTTAAGCTCAAGGAAGATGAAATTGATCAGTGGAAAGAGTCACTAACTTTTCAGGCGCAAGAGATGAATCGCCGTGAAATGGATATGGAGGCTCGTTTAGAACAGTTACAACAAATGGAGGAAGAGTTTCAACGCCTGGAATCACAAAAACAGGACGTTGAGGCAAAAGGCGAACAGATTTCCAACTTACAAGCAGAAATTGATCGGAACCGTCAGGAACTAGAAGGAGCTTGGGAACATTTGCGGGGTGAACAACGCCGCTTACAGGAGTTACAAGCAGATTCCCAGCCGGGAAAGGTTTTAGATGACGAGCAAAGTCGGGTGATGAGCGAGTTGCTTGAGCGCCTGTCTCATGGGGTTGCACCGACGGAAACGGTGAGGGAACATCTAAATCTAGCTTTGGAATTAGTCGAAACCCAGCAAGCCACTTTAAACTCAAATTGGCAAAAACTAGAGGAACAAAAAACTCTAGCGACTGAACAAGAGGCAGATATTATCCGCTTATCGCAAACTTTCAGCGATCGCCAAAATACATGGCAAGAAGCACAGAATTCACTGGAACAGCAAAAAGCTCAGTTAGCGGTGAATAGAGTAACTCTTGCCAGTAAGCAAGATTATGTTCAGAAAATTAAAGAACAACTGCAATATCAGGATTTATTACATCAGCAAATTCGCTCTCTGGGCGCTTCTGGCGATGTGTTAGTCATGCAGCAAGTTGATCTAGAAACTCTAGAACATATCTCCTTAGAAGAATTACAGCAGATAATACAAACCTTAATCCAGAAGTTGGAAATGGACTCCAGCTTTGTCCAGGATCAAGAACAAGAACTGGAATATAAGCAGGAAACCATAGAAACATTACAAAAGAAAATCGAGGAAGCACCGGAAGAAGAGAAAATCGACTTAGAAACGGAATTGACGGATGAAAAAGACCTCTACCAGATGTTAAACAAAACTTTGGTAGGACAACGCCGCAATTTGTTACAACGGCAAAAGCTGATTAAGCAACATGAAAATATATTGCTACGGCGACAAGGACATAGTGTTGATGAGATAGAAGAAGAGCCTCAAATTGATTTTGCACCGATTCTGTCACAGATCAAAAGCCAGCAACAACAGCAGTCAGAAGAACTACAAAAGTTAGAACATGAGATTTCCCAAATCAGCACTGCTATTGAAATCGATCAAGATATGATTGACCATCAAGCTGAAGAGCAAAATCAAAAGCAGCAAGAATGTCAGGAAATCGAAACAAACTTGGTATCCCTGCAAACAGCAACAGCCGAATCTTGGGTTCGTGTAAATCTTTATCAAGAGATATTACAACCAATTCAGGATTCTCTGAACGATTTACGGGATAAGCTCCAGGGAATTGCCAATTCTTTGGCTGAAGTTCAGGAAACTGGTGACCATCAACTCCAAACTATTAATGAAATGCGTCAAACTTTCCAAAATTTGATTTCTCAGTCAGAGTTGTTAGCTTCTTAGCTAGTGTTAAATTAGATTTCAGAATTAGGACTGACCCAATAGATCCAATGATCTTGAACTTGGGCGATCTCACCTCCAGGAAATGGATCGGTTTGCGAACGGTTTGGTGCTGTAATTAAAGCTGTTAATTTTTCGATGTGTTCAAAACTTGGAGAATCAAACAGTATCTGTTTTAATACCTGTCGCATCACGCGGCGTTGCAGCGCCAATGGTTCTTTCTGTAATACCTGACGATTTAACCTGAACTCAGTCCCATTCACCTCGCTGGCTTCTTCCCTCAACTTCTGGGCGACTTGCTCTAAATATTCCACTTCGCCTTGCAACAGTTCTGCTGTTTGAGCCAAGGCCGATTCCACTTTAGGGTTAAAATTAGCTTGTAAATATGGAATTAACTCTTGGCGAATCCGGTTACGGGCATATTTGACATTTTGATTAGTGGAATCTTCCCAAATTGGCAGATTAAACTGTTGACAAAATGCCTTCGTTTCTGAGCGAGTAATTTCTAAAAGTGGGCGGATGAGGAAAATATCCGCCTTTAGTGTTCTTTCCCAATTTAATGCTTGTAAGCCATCCGCACCAGTTCCACGCATTAAGTTGTAAAGCAGTGTTTCGGCGCGATCGCTGGCAGTATGTCCCGTGACAATATACTGATAATTATCATCTTGGGCGATCGCACTTAAAGCTTCATATCGCCAATTACGTGCCGCCGCTTCACTATTTAATGACTGTGTTGCTGTTGCTAAATAAAAAGATACACCCCAACTTTTCGCTAAATTTTTCACATGATCAGCATTCGCTTCAGAATCGGTACGCCAGCGATGATCACAGTGAGCTATACCTATATCCCATCCCCATTTAGGTTGTAAATCTAACAGCAACTTAATTAAACACAGAGAATCCTGACCACCAGACACTGCGACTAATAGCCTTTGCTGACCTTCAAATAAGTGGCGCGAACGAATGGTACGATGTATTTTCGCGTGTAGAGCAGTCCATACCATTTTTGTTAATTAACCGCAGACAAACCTAGATATTTTTGATTATACCAGTGTGTATTTGTGGTTAAAATTTGGTCAGTTATAATTGGCTTTGCATTTGTTCAAATTGTTGATAAATTTCCGCCAAGGGAAACTCCGGCTCGTCAGGACAAAATTCTAAAGAAAGTCTCACTTTTCCTTTCGTCCATCCATCGGCACTAAATTTTAAAACTTCGCAATTTAATCCTTGGCTATACAAATGTTCTTCACTTGTTCCCTCCGCTCCCAAATATTTTTTAATTGCTGCAATCAAATCATGAACTTTAAATGTACCAGAAACATCTAAATTATTAAAAATCTCTGGTTCTACATACACGACTTCATCATGATTTAGTCGCTCAAATCCATCTTCCATATAAATTCCCTCTCACTAAGTCCATAGTTGCCATAGTGATAGATGCTGTTTAATTAAATCAGGACTTACGCAAAAAAACCTCTCAAATACTGATTGCTCTGTGTCCTCAGCGTCTCTGTGGTTAGTTATTCCGTAATTTCTACGCAAATCCTATAAATGTATTAATTAACTCACTGATATAATAAATAATTGAATATCAGCCTAACTCACCCTAATTATTTAGTGCTTACATTTTATCCATATTCCTTCAAGATGCCCAGTCATAATTTTTTTAAACTCCTCTTGATTTCCCATATAGCCAAGAACTAAATAGACGACTCACCCAAGGCATGACAACATAAGTTAACAATCCCACCATGATTGCGGAAATAATCAATGAAATTATCACAGGAGGTAAGTTGCGAAGCATGGGTGTTAAAAGTCTATTCAGCACATTAATCAATACAGATACGGCTACCCAAGTTAACAAGGCTGTTTTATATCGAGGTGGAGTTTTGAGTGGTTGACCGGGAAGAGAAAACCAAGCTGATAATCCATTAATTTGCTGAATATGAGGGTCAGATTCAACTAACTCTTGAACTTGAGTCAGCCAATATTGGCGATCGCCTGATGTCATCCATAGCTTCAAATTTTCATAGCCGTCAAACCGAAAAATAACTACATATTCTGGACGCACGCCTGGGTGTGGACGAATCACATTTGTACCTAAGTGGCCAGCATATGTCTCAGCAACACTGGTGATATTTTTTAACCAAGCCTCATAAGCGCTGTCGCGTCCTGGTTTGACAACTTGTGAAATGACTACGGTGACAATGTGATTTTCTTGTTCCATCTCTCTCAAGCAAATGTAATTTTTCGCCTTAAGCTAAAGGATATCCGGTTTTTCCGACTTCAAGTCGGACAACATTGGCAGGAACTACCCCTGTAGACGGCGGTAAAAACATTCCCCCATTCATCACAACATAGATCGCAGTGCGATCGCCTGCTGTTTGACCAAAAGCAACTGCGGTACTGCCAATTACACCCTGTTCGGCTTGAGCAATAATGGTTGTTATCCCCTCTGGTGTAATCTTCACGACACTGTTATAAATGTGTGTTGCTCCGTAAAGGTTCCCTTCCACATCAAAGGCAAAATCATCAATATTAGTTTGCTCAACCAAGATTTCCGGCTCACCGGGTGCATCTCCAACAAGGGGAATGCGTAACAGCAACATTTTTTCTGTATTTGAAACGTAAAGGAAGTTACCAAAACGCTTCAAACCATTAGCAGCCGGAATCACATTCTCTGGACTGCTACGAGCCAGCAAAGGATGTTCTAACCAAATTGAAGCCTGGCGTTGGGCGGTATCAATTAACCAAACTGCCCCCCGATAGGAATCAGCCGTAAGATACTGAGTCCCGGAAAGTGGGGTAATACCATTGAAAAATATGGCATCTGGTATTGTCAACAAGGTTTCTACCGTGCCATCTGCGGTAATTAGCGAAATCACTGGTAGAGAATCAGCATTCCATCCAGTCGCCAGCAAACCGCCATTGCTAGTAAAAGCCAAACCACTAACTTTACCTGAGACACTGGCGTGAATCTGCTGATTACCATCTGGAGTAATGCGAACAATCTGGCCAATTTCATGATTTGTCACAAATATTGTGCCATCAGAAGCGATCGCTAAATTTTCGAGAAAAGTATTAACTGGAAACGAAGTAATAATTTTAGCTGGTACCAAATCCACGGTTTTATCCGCGTAAATCGGGGGTAATCCTGAATTTTCCATATTTATCTACCACTGTAATTGAATTGGTCCACCAAACTTCCGCATTTCTGCAAAAAATTGTCCTTGCGCGCCCCCATCTGGAAGTGTTGCCAGATAGACTGCGGTTTCGGCTCCTTCTTCTGCCGTAAACGGTGCATTTTCACCTCCCATATCGGTTTTCATCCAACCTGGAGAATAGGCATTAACAAGAATATTACTACCTAAAAGTTCCTTACCTAAAAGCACAGTTAGTCCATTCACCCCTAGTTTAGAAAGTCGATAAGAAGGAGCTAAAGGATAGTAGTCACCCGAAATTGAGTTAAGAGATGCCATTTCGGTGGAAATATTGACAATGCGACCGTAGTTGTGAACCTTCATCAACGGAATTAAGGCTTGAGAAATTCTCAGTAACGCCAAAATATTGGTGTCAAATGTAGAGCGCATCGTGTCCAGTTGAACAGTTAATAAGCTCGATTCTTCCGGCTTAGTGGTGGGATTTATGCCTGCATTGTTGACTAAAATATCTAATTTCCCATAGGTTTCACGCAACCAGTCTGTAAAATCCTGCACACTGCTGTCATTAGTCACATCCAGTTGGTGATAATCTACATCCAGCCCTTCACTCAATAACTGCTCCTTAGTAGCCAAACCATCTGTTTTATTACGACTCGTGAGAACTACCTGAATGCCAATTTGGGATAATTTCCGCGAAATTGCCGATCCTAGCCCGCGATTACTGCCTGTAACTATAGCAATCTTTTTTTGAACTGTCATTTTGTTAATTTTTAAACAACTTTTAAGTTCACTTTACTGAGTTGAATTAAATTAATCAAATTGATTAAAACAATATACTTAATCGATGGGATTAATAGATTTATCTGCCATTGATCTGAACCTCCTGGTCGCCTTTGAAGCGCTGTTTGAAGAAAGGAGCGTGACAGCCGCAGCCCAAAAAATGTATCTAGGACAACCAGCCATGAGTGCATCCCTAGCAAGATTACGTATGCTATTCCAAGATGAGTTATTTCTCCGTATTGGTAGAGAAATGCAGCCCACAGCCAAGGCGCTGGAAATTGCCCCTGATATCAGAACCGCCCTAGAACAAATTC
Source organism: Nodularia harveyana UHCC-0300 (assembly GCF_034931085.1). Lineage (NCBI taxonomy): Bacteria > Bacillati > Cyanobacteriota > Cyanophyceae > Nostocales > Nodulariaceae > Nodularia > Nodularia harveyana. The sequence continues at coordinate 59,647 of NZ_JAYGHG010000002.1, forward strand.
GCCAGATATTAGCAGTTAGTAAAATATTTGACCCAACTATTGCTAAAAATACCTTCACTATTGCTAGTTCAGATTACACCAGCTACGTTGTCATGCCCAAGCTGTTGGAACTTTGCCGACGTACTGCACCAAATATTGATTTTCGATTGATTGGTTTTGCTAAAGACTGTGTGGGAGAACTATTAGAACAACGAGAGATTGATATAGCCTTGGGTGTTTTCCAAAATCCACCCAGACAAACAATGCAGATGCCATTATTTCCCGAACACTTTGTCGGTATCTGTAGACGTGGACATCCCATGATTACCCAGGATGCCATTACACCGGAAACCTTCGCTGATCTGCTTCATGCTCTTTTCACTATCAGGCGAGATGAAATTGGTGAAATCGATCAGGTGCTTGCTAAATATAATCTCCAGCGTCGAGTTGCTTTGACAACTCCTCATTTACTAGTGTTACCAGAAATCATTTCATCCAGTGACTTGGTGAGTGCTGTTCCATCACGATTGGTGGAATCCTTTGCATATCGAGGGACATTAGAAATTTTTGAAATTCCTGTCAAAACTGAACCCTGGATGATTTCTATGCTTTGGAGCAAACTTACAGATCAGGATCAGGCAAATATTTGGTTACGACAGATGCTGAAAAACGTTTGTGAGGGAATTTAAGGCAAAGGTGAATAAATTGACCGGAAGTTCCCTAAATCTGCTTAAATGCATGACAATGGCTCAAAAATCAAGTTGCGGAACCCATGAAAAAACCAATTCGCATTCTTTTGCAAACTACTATTCCTACAACTGAAGATGACTGGAGCATTTTCCGGTTCTCGCTGTTAAAGGATTATTTGGAATCTATTAAAGATGAAGCGGGACATCCATTGTTTGAAGTCAAAGCACGCGATCGCTACGCAGATGCAGAGGGTAACGACCCGATTTTGAGTACACTAGGGGAATCAAACTTTGATCAACTTTGGCTATTTGCCTTAGATACTGGGAATGGGTTAACAGAAAAAGATATTGCTGGTATTAATGCCTTTCATCAACGTGGAAGTGGAATTCTCACCACACGGGATCATCAGGATATGGGGTGTTCAATGTGTGGTTTAGTTGACATTGGCGATATTCATTATTTCAATAGCAAAAATCCCGATCCTGATAGTTCTCGCTGGAGTCGGGATGATCCCCATACAACTTATATTTCTTGGCCTAATTACTATTCTGGTGCTAACGGTGATTATCAAAAAATTACCCTGGTAGAACCAATTCACGAATTATTGAAAAATCCCCATTCCCCTTCTGGAAGCATCGAATTTTTTCCAACACATCCCCATGAGGGTGGTATTGGAGTGTATCCAGACAAACTAAATGCGCGAGTAATTGCACTAGGAAAAAGTTTGGCTACAGGTCGGGACTTTAATCTAGTTGTAGCACTCGACCACTATACAGATGCAGAGGGTAATAGGCTGGGGCGTGTAGTAGCTAACTCCAGTTTCCATCACTTCGTAGATTACAACTGGGACATTAACAAAGGCTGTCCCACATTTGTGGATGAACCACCAGGAGATGGGATGAAAACAGAACCACGGGCTTTAGAAGATATTAAAACTTATGTGCGTAATGTCGCTTTGTGGCTATCACCAGAAATGTGTTGAACCCCTCATGACCTCATTTTACGCGATTCGGTGCTTCAACAATCTCCGCTTGAATGAGAGGTCTTGTTCTGGATTAGGAAACTAGTTTTCAACTTGTTTAAGTTGTTCACGCATATCGGCTAGTGGTGATTCTGGTTCATCGGGACAAAATTCTAAAGAGATTCTAATTCTTCCCGTTTGCCATTTCATAGCGCCTAATTTCAACACTTCACAATTTAAACCCTTACTATATAAAGGTGCTTCATTGGTGTTATCGGCTTCCACACATTCCATAATAGCTATTAATAAATCACTGACTTTAAAAGTTCGAGAAACATCTAAATTATGAAAAGTTTCTGGTTTTACAGACACCACCTCATTATGATTGAGATGCTCAAATTTATTTCCCATATATATTTTTGTAACTCAACTAATAATTCCTATGTTATCCCCTCCTGACTGGGGAGGGGTGAAAGCTGAGGTGCTTAAAAAAACCAACCGTAGGAATGCAAACCTTTACCTAAAAGATTCACACCCAGATAGCAAATCCAAACGACCACAAAGCCACTGGCGGCTAAAATAGCTGGGCGACGACCTTGCCAACCGCGAGTAATTCTGGCGTGGAGATAGGCGGCAAAAACTAACCAAGTAATTAACGCCCAAGTTTCTTTGGGGTCCCAACTCCAGTAAGAACCCCAGGCTTCGTTAGCCCAAACCGCACCAGCAATAATACCAATGGTAATTAGGGGGAATCCCAGTCCAATGACGCGATAACTGATATTGTCTAAAGTTTCAGCTAGGCTCAGGCGCTGTGGTGTTAGTGTAGCGCTGACCCCGGAAGCAAGTAGTTCTTTGGTAGTGACTACAGAAGTCAAATCAGTAGCTGTAACTAAATTTAAAACAGCAGTGTTACCCTTACCATTGCTATTACTTTCTAAAGTGGAAAAGCCATTGTTTTCTACTGGGGTTATTGCTGGGGGAGAAATTAATTCACCTGCTTTGTGCAAGCGATAGCCGCCATTACCGACAGAACTGCCTTGAAGTTGGATGTTTTTACCGCGAGTCACAATTAAAAATGCGATCGCTAATAGTGATCCCACCATCAACGCCGCATAACTCAACATCATCACACTCACGTGCATCATTAGCCAGTTAGACTTCAGCGCTGGCACTAAAGGTTCTGCTGATTGCATTTCTGATGGTAGAGTCAGAGCCGCAAAAGCAGTAATTCCCATTGCTACAGGTGCTGTGACAACTCCCACTAAGCGGCTACGGCTGGTATTCTCCGCAAACAGATGAACGGCGGTAATTCCCCAAACCAAGAAAAACAGCGATTCATAGAGATTACTCAGAGGAAAATAGCCAGCTTCTATCCATCGCGCCCCTAATAAGGTAGCAATAGACAAATTAGCGATCGCCATCCCCGCAGTTCCCAAAGTAGCAAGTATCGGCATACTAGGAAAAGCGGCTCCTACCCAATACACCAGCATGGTGAAAAATAATACAGCAAACGTGGCATTGTCCAACCAGTTCTGGAGTGCAACCAGATTCATAAAGTGTTCTCCCTAGTTAATTCCTGCAAATAGCCATTCTTACTCTTCTGATCCTATCCGTTTAGAGACTCATTGGACATGGTTTTCAGTCACTCAGCACTTTCTTTTCAGATCCTCTCGCCCCACCTTCATCTCCAGAACTAGGTGCAACTGCTGAACTCTCACCTTTTTTCATAACTATAAAAATATCGTATCGAGTGCTGCGGTTATCGCTGACAGCAGATGTCACCCCAATTGAGCGAGTTGCATCTAGAAAAATTTGTTGTTCAGGAAATAAATTATTGAGAGTAAAGTTTTTAACAGCCATTTCCATATCCACAAAAAACTGCCCATTGATAGGATTCAGTTCCCTGGGAACCGTATTTTGAAATGGCGAAGTACTGGCTAGGTTACTATCGGGCTTTGGCAGGATTTTATCTGTAATGGGAGCGCCCACCACTAAAAAAGCAATATCATCATCTAACCAGCCACGGCTAGCAGTTAAAGTATTAAACGGAGTAATCCAATTTACAACCGGTTTACCATTAACTGTAATCGGTTGAATTTGGAACTGATACTGGCTTTTCATCACCTCATCCAGCTTTTTCAAAGATGCTTCCGCAGACTCCCGTAGGCTTTCGCCATTAGCAGCATCTTTTGCTTGTGCCATGAATAATAAACCTGCGCGGAAATCCTGGGAAGCACCATCACTTGAGCTATTGGGAATCACCGCCACCGAAAACTCACCTTGCATCCAACTCAGAAAATCTTGATCTAAATCCAAGTCAGTCAGTGACTTCACACCACTCCGCAGCTGTTCCGGTGATATGGGCGACAGGGGATTTTTTTGTGATGTTAAAACATAATCTTCCCAAAACCTCTTTAAGTTACCCCCAGACAGCATCATTAAGGTTTCGGCTGGTACACGATTTTGCATCTTCCCAGCCTTGTTTTCCACCTTCAATACGCGCTGACTTTGGGGATTTAGCCATGAAATGCCCTTAAAGCGGATTCCTTCCGGTTCCACAGTCATAGATGCTGCTAAACCTTGGTTATTTTGCAATTGAGCTAAAACCTGAGCCGGTAAAGGACGATTGGGAGCCGCCGCAGCTATTTTGGCAGCCATTGGCACATTCACATAAAACTGAGCAAAGGGGCGATAATTAGAAATTTTGGCAAAGTTATCCCTAAAACCACCGACTGTTGCTAGGGATGCTTGACCTTTATATGTATCAATTACTCGTTCCGTAGCTTGGGGACTATCAGTAATTACGAGAAACTTTTCATCTAGTAATGTGGCTGAAAGCTTTTCCCCTGATTGATTATCACTTTGTCTAATGGTAATTCCCTGATAGGTGCGCTCAGTCCATTTACCTTGTTTTAGGGTTTTAGGTGCTGTCAAAATGCTTTTTGCTGCTTCGAGGTTGTTCACAGGTAATATAAGCATCGACTGTTGAGCGCTACCCGCATCTCCATTATTTTCCACTGGTTTGAGTGCAGGTGGGATTGTCGGTGGAGACAAAATTGCTAAGGTAACTTGGTTTCCTACCCAAGGAGCGATATCTTTCTGAAAGTCATAACCATTATTAGTCAGAAAGCGATCGCGCAGCTGGACTAAATTTTGATTAATTTTTGCTTGGGTTTCTGTTGTTCCCAACTCCTGCAATTTCTGCCATTGTTGAGCATCAGTAGTTAAAGAAACCGTAAACAAGGCATCTTGAGGAATAATATTTACACCTACAGGTAAGCCTCTAGAAGATATTTGCTTCTGGGTTAAAAACCAGTATGCTGCACTCCCCGCACCAATTAATAATCCAGCAGTCAGTAGTGTCAGCAGCAGAGATGGTTTCTGAATTTTCTTGTTTTTAATCACAGACACAATAGGCAGAGCCATCGAAACCTATACCTTAGCCTTGAATTGAGCAGACAAGTTTTCTGGGATACCTTTTCTCTGGATTAAGTAGGTAGGTGGGAATAAATCCAACTATATTAAGCAATGTAAAATTGGTAGTAATTTATTGTGTAGTAAGGGCTTCAGCCCTTATCTGAGGACTAAAGTCCTGACTACAAACCTTTAATTATTTACACTGTTCTACTTAACTCCGCAAAGATACATCCATCACTCCCAGCACTTTGAGGGTATAACTAACTTCCAAAACCTGCAAGATGTATCCTAGACGGCACTCTAAATTCATGCTGTATTTAACCCCTACTAGACTCATTAGCCCAATTCACTTTTGTCGGACCCAAGTATTTGGTTAGATAAGGCGAAAATACTTCGTATATTAAAGTCAGGGGCTGTCCGTGATGCCAAAACAAGTAATGACGACCCCAAAAAGGTCCAGATACCTCAAAACCCGACTCTAACGCCGCCGAATCACCGTAGTATATGCCTTGAATATCCCGATATAACTCTGTACGAATACGTGCTAAACTTGCCCAAATTGGTAGTGAACGATTTTGCAAAAATTCATCTACATGACTAGCTTCCCACCATGAAGTGGCATAGCCTAATCGCTGACCGGAAGCCGTGCGTAACCATACCTGTCGCCGCAGTCGTGGCCCTGGTACAGCTTGAATCAGTTCTGGCGCTTCATCTGAGTTCATGCCAATCAAAGACATATCAATCACATCTACTTCTGTGGGTTCGCCAGTAAGTAATTGTAAATGCCTTGTGGGAGAGCCGTCACCTAAAAGTAATAATTGCCATGCAGGTGCTAACTGTGAGTGCGGCAAGCCTTTTTGAATAACCGCCTCTCCCCCTTGCCAAATTGGAGTCAGCCTATGCCATGCTGTTGGCAACGTTGAGTTATTTTGACCTGTAAAAATTGCAGTCAATGTTCTTCACAAAAGTTAACCTACTTCTATGAAAGCACAAAAATTTTGCTTCCTGTAGCAAGTTGATCCCTAAAAACGTCAAAAGACGCTGCGATCGCAACGTCCCTTTCAGCTAGAAAATGCGGATGGCGAGACTCGAACTCGCAAGGCAAAGCCACACGCACCTCAAGCGTGCGCGTATACCAATTCCGCCACATCCGCGCTGGTTATCCAGAAATTAAAGCATAGCACACAAACAAAAAATATAAGCAGAAAATACTTAAATTTAGTAAAACTTACCAATAAATTAAGTGGAAGTAGACACCAATTTCAGGAAGGAGGATATATAACGGACAAAAATTTAGTAGCTCTACAGGATAAGATGCCAACTACCCTCACAAAAAACTAGTTAAGGAAAGCAACTCCAGACTAACAAATGCAATATTGTTAATCTAGTTAAGCCCCGTAGAGACAGGAAGCCAAATCCTCTCTCAACTTTGCTCAGGATACGGCGAGAAAAACTCCTGTCATAATTTGAGATAAAGCAAAAGCATTGTGGCACATGGGATGGGAGACAATAACCATCTACTGGTACTGATATCGAAGCTAAAAAATGAAGTTTGACAAAATATTAATTGCTAATCGGGGAGAAATCGCCCTTCGCATTCTCCGAGCCTGTGAAGAAATGGGCATCGCCACAGTTGCGGTTCACTCCACCGTTGACCGGAATGCTCTCCACGTCCAACTTGCTGACGAGGCAGTTTGCATTGGTGAACCTGCTAGCGCTAAAAGTTATTTGAATATTCCCAACATTATTTCTGCCGCCCTCACACGTAATGCTACCGCCATCCATCCTGGCTATGGATTTTTAGCAGAAAACGCCAGATTTGCCGAAATTTGTGCAGACCATCATATTGCCTTTATTGGCCCCACTCCCGAAGCCATCAGGCTCATGGGAGATAAATCCACAGCCAAAGAAACCATGCAAAAAGCCCTAGTACCAACCGTACCAGGTAGTGATGGGCTAGTCGAATCTGAGCAAGAAGGATTGCTAATTGCCAAGGGTATGGATTATCCGGTAATGATTAAAGCTACTGCTGGTGGCGGTGGCCGAGGAATGCGTTTAGTTCGTTCTGAAAGTGAATTTGTCAAGCTTTTCCTAGCAGCCCAAGGAGAAGCCGGAGCCGCCTTTGGTAATTCTGGCGTTTATGTCGAAAAATTTATTGAACGTCCCCGCCACATTGAATTTCAAATTTTGGCAGACAATTACGGTAACGTTATTCATTTGGGTGAACGGGATTGCTCAATTCAGCGCCGCAATCAAAAGTTACTAGAAGAAGCTCCTAGTCCAGCACTTGACCCAGAACTTCGAGAAAAAATGGGACAGGCTGCGGTCAGAGCAGCCCAGTTTATCAACTTTACTGGGGCGGGAACAGTGGAGTTTCTTCTAGATCGGTCTGGTAAGTTCTACTTTATGGAAATGAACACCCGGATTCAAGTTGAGCATCCTGTCACAGAAATGGTTACAGGAGTAGATTTAGTTGCCGAGCAAATCCGTATTGCCCAAGGTGAAAGATTGAAGATTACCCAAGACCAAGTAATCTTAAGGGGTCATGCGATCGAATGCCGAATTAACGCCGAAGACCCAGACCATGATTTTCGTCCCGCACCAGGGCGGATTAGTGGTTATCTTCCCCCTGGTGGTCCCGGTGTCCGCATTGATTCCCATGTTTACACCGATTACCAAATCCCCCCTTATTATGATTCCCTCATTGGTAAATTAATTGTTTGGGGACCAGACCGCGCCACTGCAATTAACCGTATGAAACGCGCCTTGCGAGAGTGTGCCATTACCGGACTTCCGACTACTATTGGATTTCATCAAAAGATTATGGAACATCCACAATTCTTGCAAGGTAATGTCTACACTAATTTTGTCCAGGAGATGAAACTTTAGGGACTGGGGACTGGGAAATGTGGGAGATAAAGCCACCTCTTCCCCCCTGCCTCTTCCTCCCTAAAAACGAGTCATCATAGTGAGTAATCCTTGCTGACCGAGGAGAATTTCCCGAATCAGGCTGAAAATTCCTACCCAAAGAATCGGGGTAATATCTACCCCACCTATGGGTTGTACTAGCTTTCGCAATGGCACTAAAAAGGGTTCAGTAGGCCAAGCTATTAGGTTAAAGGGCAAACGATTGAGGTCTACTTGTGGATACCAAGTGAGAATGATGCGGAAAATAAACAAAAATATCATCAGTCCCAACACAGGGCTGAGAATCCAAATACTCAGGTTAACACCAGTCATCGGTTTGAGCTACTATTTGTGAACTTAGAAAGAATTTAGGCTACAGCCAGCAAATTGGCAGCTTTGTTAAGTATTCTTTCTTTAATTTTAACCAAGGACAGTTTTTTGTACAGCAGCAATAGCTCATGTCTCAGCACTCAGCATTTTTTTTGGTGAGACAGCATATTAGAATTATGATGAAGTGTGTAAAAAAAAGGTTTAAAACTATGACGCCTTCATTAGCAAATTTTCTTTGGAGTCTGCTTTGGGGTGGTTTGATTGTAGTAGTCCCCACTACAGTTGGGCTGATTTTCATTAGCCAAAAAGATAAAATCCAGCGCTCATAATGCTGGGGAGAGTCGCTTTGACTCTCATTTTCCACCGATTGTCTGTCAGTTATATCCCCTTACCGAATTGCACTAAAAGCATCCAGTCCTCTCACTGAGGACAAGGTATACTTAGCTGACAGACATCGGCTTTTTGATCTGGCGGTGAACAACTTCAAGCGCTCTGTTTGCCAGAGGCTTTGAAGCTTAGATATATTGTGTATATTGTGCCTGATTAGAGTAGTGATTTTAATTGTGACTCGCTAATATAGACTTGACATTTGGAAAACAACAATGATCTATTTTGGGCTGAACTCAGCCACCGTTCTGGCTCAAGTCAATTTTGGGACGAACTCAGCCAGTATTCTAGGAATTTTCCTGGCTGTGTCTGGGGCAGCACTGTATTTTCTCCGCACTGTGCGTCCAGAATTGTCAAGAGATCAAGATATCTTTTTTGCAGCTGTGGGCTTGGTGTGCGGCTTTATTCTGATTTTCCAAGGATGGCGTTTAGACCCAATTTTGCAATTTGGACAGTTGCTGTTAGTGGGTTCAACTGTGTTTTTTGCGGTTGAAAGTATTCGTTTGCGGGGTATAGCTACTCAACAAGCTAAACGTAACACTCCTATTGTGGATGATGAGCGAGAAGTTAGCAGAAACTATTCTTACAATCGCAGAGGATATGATGCTGAGGTGGAGGATGAATTTGAACCACTGCCTTATGAAGAAGAAGAACCCCCTGTACGTCCTCGGATTCGGGGTAGCAGGGATACTCGTTCTCCTCGTGATGACTACTATGAGGAGCAACCACCACGCCGTACAGAACGCCGGAGCATTAGGGAAAAACCAGAAACTGGAGAGAGAAAGCGTCGTCCTAGTTCTGCCCGTCGTGTAAGTCGCAGTTCTGACAGTTTTGAGCAAGAAGATTGGAGTAATTCTACTAAGCCAGTTGATGATTGGGAAAGTCCAGGAGGGGAGGTGAGAAAATCTTCTCGTCGTGGTAGTAATAGACCACCGCGTCCAGAAACTTCTGACCAGGATATTCCGCCCAGAACTAGAAAGCGTCGCCCACCGGCTGAGTCGAGTTCGCGGAGACCCCGTGAGGATGATGATGCTATACCAACTGAATATGTACCATATAACCCGATGGAAAAACCCAATGAGGAGCCAGATAATTCAACTGACTTTGATGATGATATTATTTAGCTATTTTGGGCAAATATTAGGTCTGGAGGCGATGGAAAACAATTGAGGTGAAAAGACTTACGCCTAGATTTTGGCTCCAAAAACCAATTTATTGGAGCCTGGTTTTTAGCTTTAGTAGTTTATTGTTATCTTGCAGTGCTAACAATATACCTATAGGCTCTACTTCTCTCAATAGTCGTTACACTGAGGAGCAACCAGCTTTAAGTGGAAATGGGCGCTTTTTGGCGTTTATATCTAATCGGAATGGTAGTCACCAACTCTTGGTTTATGATTTGCAAGAACAACGGTTGGTTAATACACCAGGTTTAAATAGACCACAGACAATTACTGAAAGTCCGAGTTTGAGTTATACCGGACGTTATATTGCTTATCTGACCAGTGATCAAGGTAGACCTGTGGTGGCAATGTATGATCGAGCTACGCAAAAGTCACAAATTGTTACTCCTACTTATCGCGGTTGGGTGAGAAATCCTGGTATTAGTCTAGATGGACGTTATATTGTGTTTGAAAGTGCTAGGCGTGGTCAGTGGGATGTTGAAGTTTTAGACCGGGGACCGAATATTGAGTTAGATATTCCTAGTGGTGCGAGTGTAAACTAATTGAATAAATGGTATGAGTTTTGACCATTGACTCATGGCTAATGAATCATAAAACTATTTTTATACCTATATTTGTTGGGAGCTTGGGGTTATTGGGTGGCTGTGTTGGCTATCCTCGCCTGATGAATTATCCTTTTGATCCTGGTGGTCGAGGTCTTAATAGCCCAGCCTCGGAACTAAATCCCCAATTTGCGGGGAGATATCTTGTGTTTACGAGCGATCGCCGGGGGAGTCAAGATGTATATATGTTTGATACAATCACCCGATCTTTGGTCAATTTACCGGGTTTAAATTCCTTAGATACCATCGCCTCTGCTCCTAGTGTGGCTGAAAATGGTCGCTACATTGTTTTTGCTGCGAGTCGTCAGGGGCGATCTAGCATTTTTCTTTATGACCGAGAAACGCGACAATCCAGAAATTTAACGAATAATTTGCAAGCAGAAGTCCGCAACCCTACTATTAGTGCTGATGGTCGTAGGATTGCGTTTGAGTATAGTAACAATGGGCAATGGGATGTTTTAGTTTATGAACAATCGGGACAAAGGTTAAATATATTTCAAGATCCTCGTTAAAGGTTCTGATTCTTCCTCCTACTTCCCACTCTCTACTTCTTGCACAGATTCGATGAGCGATCGCACTTCTTGAGTACCTTGGGAAGGTTCAAAGTGAAGTGGAAATTTACCCCGAACTATCATCCGCAAACCCAGAGGTGCAAGGCTAAGTAATCCTTTTAAGTCTTGAAAGTAGTTACCAACAACTTGAATCCCAAATTGACGTTCATCTATCCAACCACCTGCTTTCACCAAATCTACTAATACTTTACGGTGACGAATAGAACGACTGTCTTGAGCTTCTTTCCGTTGCAGAATTTCCTGTTTAATTTTAGTGATTTGCTCTAATGGCGATACTTCCATTGGACAAACTGAATCACAGTAAAAACAACGAGTACAACCCCAAACTCCTTGAGTTCCTTCGTTATAACTTTCGAGGCGATTTTCAGTGTCACTATCACGAGAGTCGGCGACCATACGATAGGCTTTAGCCAAAGCATGAGGACCAACAAAATCTGGATTCACTTCCCGCGCATTACATTCAGAGTAACAAGCACCACACATGATACAATTGCCAGTCTGATCCAAACGCGATCGCTCCAGAGGTGTTTGTAAAAATTCCCTTTCTGGAACTTTTCTTGCTGCTGTACTAACATAAGGAGCTACTGCATCTAAATGATTCCAGAAACTACTCATTTCCACCACCAAATCTTTAATCACGGGCATATTACCTAAAGGAGCTACCGTAATTTCCCGAATCTTGTTGGCGTTATTCTCCTCACCAGATATTTCTGGGAATCGAGCCAATTCACTCCCAACATTTTCCTTGCAAGCGAGAGCGGATCGGCCATTAATTCGCATAGCACAGCTACCACAAATGGTATTGCGGCAATTTTTGCGAAAAGCTAGTGTTCCATCTTGTTCCCACTTAATTTTATTGAGGCAATCTAAGATTGTATTGCCAGAATCTACCTCTAAAAGGTAACTTTGTACCACAGGAGAAGAATTTTGTGGCTGCCGAATGATTTTAAATAGAACTTCCATTATCACTAACCAAAATCTTAAAATTAGATTACTAGCCGCAGAAATCATGAGTCAAGGCTGGTGGTTGGACAAATTGAGCTACACTCTGTTCCCCTATTGCCAGCCAACTGTTAATAAGCTGCTCATTAAAGCGTAACTGATTCTAGTTTAAGGATAACCATTAAAATTTAATTTGCAGAAGTTTGACAAGTGAGATTCTTCTCAAGCTCTAAAATCACAGGGAAATAGGGTAGTGAGGGAAGCATTTAACTTACTTGTTTGGCGGCACAAGGGCAAATAGGTTGTGCAGGCGAAAACATAAGTTGATTTTCTGCATAGTCAAGATATCCCAACTAAATGCCATGATGTTTCTCAATATATCTTGATGCTAGGACTAATGGGAGGCATTGGTTGTAAAAGTCCCTATTCTAGTTGAAAAGGGCAGTTTTTGTGGGTATGGAACTACTAAAATTGTGGATAAACATCTGCTGACAATCAATCATTTGAAAAATATGGGGAAATTTATTCTTCCCCAAGACAGACGTATATAATTTCTGTCTGCTTTGTTTTTGGTGAGAATAAACCAAGAGAATATCCTCTCTTCGTTTTGTTTTTACCAAATCAAGGAAGTCTGGCATTTAACTCACTTGTCAAAACTGTTCGTCTAAATTTAGATTAATTTTTATAAAAGCCATGCTGCAATACTCACTAGGGTAATAAAGCGGAAGAAAAATCCTCAGCCCTTTTTGCCACCCCAAGGTTAGATTTTGAGATTAAAGTCTCCTAGTAATTTAATTTTAAAACTAAACAATTATTTTGCTATTATTAGTTCATGCTAGTATTTAATATAAAATTATGAAGCAACAAATCCAGTACCAATAGCTGCATCAGCACGTCTAATCCTGATTTGTTAATTCGTAATGTAGAGACCAAAATATTTATGTCTCTACAGGTAGGACAAAGGTGTATGTCCGTAAGAGCCTATTCAAATACTATGCTGTCCTGGGCTGGAGAGTCAGAGTAGGGAAAACCTAACAACTCAAGGGCAATAAAGGCCAGCACTGAAAGTTGAAAGCCTGCAATTTATTGGGTCTACGACTTATTTGTAGTAGCATTCAAACGACTTGTGAAGGGGGCTGAAAATTACACCACTACAGTAGCGCCAAAAGAGAAAATCAATTGGTTTCCGATGGCGAATTATTGTGAAAAGTGCTGTAAGATCACCAAAATTAATATTTGTGGACACCATGACCTCTAAACTGTTGTGGGTAACCCTAATATAGGCACTGATAGCTCAACCTATAAAGAGGAATAAATTCCTCACCCTACAGTCATGAGTAGTCAAATACTGGCATGAAACAATTTCGTTTATCAGTTTGGAGAGAGTAAGGAAAATTTGAGCGTAATGACTGAAACTGCAACCGCACCATTAACTGGAAAAGCATTGCTTGCTAAGGTAAAAGAACTATCTACTTTACCCCGCCGAGAAAGAGCCAAGCAGTGCGGCTATTACACCGTTACTAAGAATAATCAAGTTCGCGTCAATCTCACAGATTTTTATGACGCTTTGCTATCGGCTAGAGGAATTCCTCTTAGTCCTGAAGCACCCAAAGATGGCCGTGGTCGTGAACCGACATATCGTGTTAGCGTTCATCAAAACGGTCAAATTGTGATTGGTGCTACTTACACTAAGGCAATGAACTTAAAGCCGGGAGATGAGTTTGAAATTAGACTGGGATATAAGCATATTCACTTGATTCAACTTGGTGAAACTGATAAAAAAGCCACCTCAGAAGATATAGACTCTTCAGAGTCAGATGAAGATTCGGATGAGTAAGAGTAAGTTTGCTGATGCTATGAATAAGTTGAAGGTGAAGGCTGGATAACTGATTCCTATGACTACAGCTAACTGCTAATTATATTGGCTGAAATTTTATAAGATTGTGAAAATACGATTAGACCCCTTGCAGAAATCACAGACTTTAGTAGAGTCTTGATAAATAAGCAAGCAGTCTATCGTGTTTTTTTGTGTCTATTTTCATAAACATAGCCAATAATCTCCGAGCATTTATAGAAGATGCATCAGTGCTGGTTGTAGTGATGACATTTTTTATCAGCTGGATAGGATGCTGGTTCCCAATAGCAGCAATAGTAGCAATTACACTTAAATGGGAACCGAATAAACCTTTACAGCCAGAACAAAAATTACCTTTATTAGTGCCACTTTACCTTTTAGCTCCCCTGGTTCTCTGGGGTGTTATTTGGCTATTGCATAAATCCTTTTCAGATTACGGGTTAGTGGCGAATGTTTCTCTACTCAGTTCCCTGGCGCTAGGTTTTGGGTTGGGAGTCATCAGCCTCGCAATCATGTTTACTTGTCAATTCTGGCTAGGCTGGTGCTATTTGGAAAAATCAAATATTAAGTTGATACCATCTATTTTGCCATCTATTTTATTGATAGCGTTGTTAGTTGGGGGGATAGAAGAGTTAGTTTTTCGTGGTTTTTTGTTAACTGAGTTAGAGCGTGATTACTCAGTATGGGTAGCTGGTGCAATTTCTAGTTTAATTTTTGCCCTTTTGCATTTAGTCTGGGAGCAAAGGGAAACTCAACCGCAAATTCCTGGATTATGGCTGATGGGAATGATGTTGGTGTTGGCGAGGATTGTTGATGGCGGTAGTTTGGGTATGGCTTGGGGATTACACGCAGCATTAGTTTGGGCGATCGCCACTGTAGATACTGCCGAACTAATTACCTATACTGGTAAAGCTGGGGAATGGTGGACTGGTAAAAACAAAAAACCCCTAGCTGGGGCGACGGGAATTATTTGTGTGTTGGGTACTGGGTTAATTCTCTGGTTATTATCGGCATATTAAAACCATATTCCAGCAGAATAGACGAAGGTGGGTTACGATGTCGCCAACCCACCCGAAAATTTTGGGTTATGGGAAAGGGCTGATCGCACCCCACTAATTAACTAATGAAATGTAGCTGGCTCATTACCGTACTGATGAGACTATGGGTAATAGGGAGGCTATCGATCACCATACCCAAACACAACAGCATCATGTAAGAGATGGAATAAAGAAACAACTCTCTAGCTACAGTCCGCTCGTCGGGATTTTGTAATAAACGCCAAGATTTGTGGATAAATAATCCTCCCAGAGTCACTGCGATCGCCCCATAGACAAATCCACTGGCGTGCAAGGGATAAACTAGTAACAGAGTGGCTACCACTGTGGTGATTGTGTAGTACCAAATCTGTTTAACAGTTACCATATTCCCCTCAATCACAGGCAACATGGGGATACCAACTTTAGCGTAATCATCCCGAATCATCAGCGCTAGCGCCCAGAAGTGGGGAGGTGTCCAGAGGAAAACTATGGCAAAAATTAACCATGCAGACCAGCTTAAAGTACCCGTGACCGCAGCCCAACCCACCAAGGCAGGAATTGCACCAGCCGCCCCGCCAATCACGATATTTTGAGTGCTGTGGCGTTTGAGCCAGTGGGTGTAGATTAAGACATAAAAGACAATGCCAGAAAAAGCTAGACCAGCAGCCAGTAAATTTGCGAATACTGCTAGTAGCGTGAAAGACATCACCGCCAGGGCGATCGCAAAGATTAGCGCATCACGAGGCTGCACCTTACCAGAAGGAAGAGGACGATGGCGCGTCCGTTCCATATCATAATCAATGTCCCGGTCATAGATACAATTAATTGTCTGAGCGCTAGCAGCAGCCAAAGTACCACCAGTAAGAGTTACTAGCAGCAACAATGGATCTACTTGTCCCGCAGCAGCAATCCACATACTTCCAGCCGTAGTAATCAACAGCAACGGAATAATCCGGGGCTTTGTTAGTTGGTAGTAGCTTTGGATAACTTGCAGAAATGTTTGGTGGTGGCGAGAGACATTAGTCTCAATCATGTTGGCTCTTGTTCCTTATTTTTCAACAACTTTGATGCAGCTCCTACTCCTACGGAGTTGACATTAAAAATATTGACTGAGGCTGAGGGAATATGAAGAAGATAAGGAGGATGGGGAATGATTTTCCCGGCTCCCCCATTTTCCCTACGCTCAGACTGTCTCAGAAAATTGAAAATGTTTGTGGGAGTGCAAGCAGTTTTAGTTTTTATGGTTTTACGGGTTCTAGATGTGATCTCAAATCCTTTTGATCACTAAATGATTAATGAGCTATTAGTCATCAATCATCACAGGAATCAGCAAACGAACTGGAATTAATTTATGCATTCGATCCATCTGCTGTTGTCCGGGTCGAACCAACAGGGTAAGCGTTGATTTCACGGCTTGTACTCCAGTCGCGCACTGCTAGAACTGTAAAAGCTACTAAACTACCCAGCAAAACAGCCCCAATAGTTTGGTGAGAAACCGTCAGTAGCTCGACTTGGAGATGTAATCGGAAAGTGGCAACTCCCAAAAGTATTTGTAACATCAACAACCCACCAGCCAGATTTGCCAGTCGTCGCAAAGCTGGATGGAGTGCCGGTGTTCGCCAGGAGATAAATACTACGGACAAAGTAGCCACTGTTGGCGGTAGCAAGCCAAAAATATGGCTATACATCACATTACACAGCTGAGAGTCGCCAAAGCATTGGTGTAATGCCCAGCGAGATCCCACCAAAGCGCCTAGTATACTTTGCAAGTAAACAAAAATAACGGCACTTAAACCCAACCAAGGTAACTTACCGACAGTTCCAGTTCCTTGATAGGGGGTGAGGGCGAGACCGACAGTGAGTAAGGTAGTGAAAAACAATAGCGCCGTTCCCAAATGGGCGGTAACAATATCAAACCGCAACAGTTGAGTGACGGTGAGTCCTCCTAAAATACCTTGGAAGACTATTAAAAACAGGGCAAATGTCGATGCCCAGGGCAGCCAAGTTGGTAAAAAACGGCGATGCCACCAGGATAAACCAGCTAGGGCGATCGCGCTTAAACCAATTAATCCGGCATCCAATCGGTGAAACCACTCCAAGAAAACTTGAAGATTCATTTGTTTTGTTGGAACTAGTTCCCCATAGCATAATGGCCAGTCGGGGCAAGCCAGTCCAGCATTCATCACACGGGTAGCACTGCCTATGGCCATCAAAATTAGGGTGGCTATGCACATTTTCCACACCAAGCGACGAATCACTTCCTTGGGCTTTCGCTGCTCGGCTGCCGCTTCATTTTGTTGTTCTAGGACAAATTCATTCATCAAGAATACCTTCCGCCCGCTCTTAGTGGTAGCTCTCTTAAAATTTTCAATTTTTTAGTACTGACCCATCTACACCCTAACGTATGAGCCAGAGTTGAAAAGATTAGCTTGCACTTATCTTGCACTTATACTTTGGATCACTTTCGCTACTTTTAGCCGGAGCTTTAGGTATTTTTTAACCTGTTAATAATTGATCTAAATTCTTTGTGAAATTTTCCCACGGATTTTTACTGAGTTACATCTAATTTTGGCAGTATCTAATAAATCTCTTGTACCCAGAATCAGCAAATTAACTAGAAAAATTAATAAAATCTTAAAACCATGAGAATCCAAATATTATTGCCTGTACTACCTTAGTAAGTGAGTAGCATAGAGATAACGTAGTAAATTCATTTAAGTAAACCGTGAAGATTCCAAGTTCCATCTGGACATTAATAATTGGTGTCGTACTAACGCTAGTAAGCCTTTGGTACGGTCAAAATCACGGTCTGTTACCAACAGCCGCCACAGACGAAGCTTTGTTAGTGGATGGTTTGTTTAACACGATGATGATCGTTTCCACAGGTATATTCTTACTTGTCGAAGGTATTTTGATTTACTCAGCAATTAAATATCGTCGCCGGGCAGGTGATCATGAAGACGGGCCAGCAATTGAGGGCAACGTACCTTTAGAAATCCTCTGGACGGCAATCCCAGCCATTATCGTTCTCGGTATATCTGTTTATAGTTTTGAGGTCTACAACGATATCGGTGGCTTTGATCCTCATTCAGTCCATGAAGCTCCGATAACTCAGGAAGCTATGACAATGCCAGGGAGTGCGATCGCGGCCACTTTAAGCGATACTCCTCCCGGAATTGGGGCTACTCCTGAAAGAGAGGATCTACCGCCAGAACTCCGAGTTAATATCACTGGTCTACAATATGCGTGGATTTTTACTTATCCTGATACAGGCATAACCACAGGTGAGTTACACGTTCCAGTCGGTCGGGAAGTCCAAATCAATATGACAGCTAATGATGTCATCCATGCTTTCTGGGTTCCAGAGTTCCGCTTGAAACAAGATGCTATCCCCGGTAGACAAAGCGAGATTCGGTTCACACCCAGATTAATTGGTAGTTATGACCTGATTTGTGCCGAACTTTGTGGCCCTTACCACGGTGTGATGAAAAGCCAAGTAGTAGTAGAAAGCCAAGAAGCTTATGATGCTTGGATGCAAGAACAATTAGTTGCTAGCAATGACACTTTAAATCAAGCTGTTGCTGTTAATTCCAGAGATTTATCCCCAGATGAATTTCTCACTCCTTACACTAAGGACATGGGAATACATACAGAAATAATCAATCAAGTCCATCAAGTCCACACTGGTCATCATCAGTTGATAACTGTTAACTGATAACTGATAACTAATTCCTATGACACAAACTCAGTTAGAAAAAACTGCCAATACTCCGCCTCATATAGAAGAACCGGCAGAAAGACATTGGCGAGACTTTTTTGGTTTCAGCACCGACCATAAGGTGATTGGGATTCAATATTTGGTTACTTCCTTTGTTTTTTACTGCATTGGCGGCGTAATGGCTGACTTGGTACGGACAGAACTACGTACCCCAGAAGTAGATTTTGTCAGCCCAGAAATTTATAACAGTCTATTCACACTGCACGCCACAATCATGATTTTTTTGTGGATTGTGCCAGCAGGTGCTGGATTTGCTAACTATCTGATTCCCTTGATGATTGGGGCGAGAGATATGGCATTTCCTCGCTTGAATGCTGTAGCCTTTTGGATGATTCCCCCAGCCGGGATTTTGCTCATAGCTAGTTTAGCTCTGGGTGATGCACCTGATGCGGGTTGGACTTCCTACCCTCCTTTGAGCTTGGTAACAGGTAAAGTCGGTGAGGGGATTTGGATTATGAGTGTCCTGCTATTGGGTACGTCGTCGATTTTGGGAGCGATTAACTTTCTAGTTACTATTCTCAAGATGCGTGTTCCCAGTATGGGAGTGCATAAAATGCCGTTGTTTTGCTGGTCGATGTTGGCAACTTCGGCTCTGGTACTGATATCTACACCAGTGCTAGCAGGGGCGCTGATTCTCCTGGGCTTTGACTTATTAGCAGGGACAACATTTTTTAACCCCACTGGTGGGGGTGATCCGGTGGTTTACCAGCATATGTTCTGGTTCTATTCCCACCCGGCGGTGTACATCATGATTTTGCCTTTCTTTGGGGCGATTTCCGAAATTTTGCCAATTCATGCCCGGAAGCCAATTTTTGGCTATAAGGCGATCGCCTATTCATCCCTAGCTATCAGTTTCTTAGGGCTAATCGTCTGGGCGCACCATATGTTTACCAGTGGTGTCCCCGGTTGGTTACGAATGTTTTTTATGATCACTACCATGATCATTGCAGTACCCACCGGAATTAAAATTTTTGGTTGGTTAGCAACTATCTGGGGTGGCAAAATCAGCTTGAATAGTCCGATGATTTTTGCGATGGGCTTCTTAAGTACCTTCGTGATCGGCGGGATCAGTGGTGTGATGTTAGCCGCAGTCCCCTTTGATATTCACGTTCATGATACATATTTCGTCGTAGCACACCTGCACTATGTTCTGTTTGGTGGTAGCGTTTTAGGGATTTTTGCCGCCATTTACCACTGGTTCCCCAAAATGACTGGGCGGATGATGAACGAATTTTGGGGCAAAGTTCACGCGGTATTAACGATTGTCGGTCTAAATATGACTTTCTTGCCCATGCACAAGCTAGGGCTGATGGGAATGAACCGCCGCATTGCTCAATATGACCCCAAATTTACCTCTTTGAATGAAATCTGTACCTACGGATCTTATATTCTGGCGATTTCCACCTTACCTTTTATCATCAATGCTATTTGGAGTTGGTGGTATGGACCAAAAGCTGGTGATAATCCTTGGCGGGGACTCACCCTGGAATGGATGACTACTTCACCACCAGCCATTGAGAATTTTGAGGAACTCCCTGTGTTAGCTACTGGTCCTTACGACTATGGCGTAAGTACAAAGGAAGCAGATATGCAACCGGTGTTAAACATCGAACCTGGCGTTTAAGAAGAAGCATGGGGGCAGGGGGGCAGGGTGCAGGGTGCAGGGGGGAAGAAACTTCCCAGTACCTAGTCCCCAGTCAAGTTACAATACATTTTTAAAGATTCATGCAAAGTCAAATAATTGACCCAGGGAAAACTGAACTGAATCATCATTCCGCAACTGTAGATGGTCATCATGAAGCACATCCAGATCATCGTCTGTTTGGGTTAGTGATGTTTCTGATCGCTGAAGGAATGATTTTTGTGGGGATGTTCGGAGCTTATTTAGCTTTTCGTTCTACTCTACCTGTATGGCCTCCAGAAGGTACGCCAGAATTAGAACTATTACTACCCGGAATTAATACTATCAATCTGATTGCGAGCAGTTTTGTGATGCACAATGCTGATACTGCTATCAAAAAGAATGATAACAAGGGTATGCAAATTTGGTTGACAATTACAGCTTTGATGGGTGCGACTTTCTTGGTGGGTCAGGTATATGAATATGCCCATCTGGAATTTGGTCTGACTACCAATTTGTTTGCTAGTGCATTTTATGTTTTAACTGGCTTCCACGGTCTGCACGTTACTATCGGGGTTTTGGCTATTGTGGCTGTGTTGTGGCGATCGCGCGTTCCCGGTCACTATAGTAATGAACAGCACTTTGGTATTGAAGCTGCTGAAATCTATTGGCACTTTGTTGACGTAATTTGGATTATTTTGTTTGGATTAATCTACTTACTTTAAGTCTTGATGATTAGTTATTCACTCTAACCAAATAAATAAGCCTCCAGATGGGGGCTTTTTTTATAATTTTATTGATGTTGTATATTTCCTAGAAAAGACATTTCTCTCTCATCTTACAGAAATTGATTAAGCAGATATTAGGCTTTCCAGGAACAGTGACAGCAGCTGATGCAGAATAATCTTTTGTGATTAATGGGTGGGTTCAGCTGTTGCTAACCCACCGAAGTAAAGAGTTAATTTTATGACACAAACAATCAGAGCTAATTACTAGTTGGTGCAGATCCCCAAATATTAACTCTGCCATCAAAACTACCACTGGCGAGGATTTTACCATCAGGACTATAGGCGATCGCACTCACCCAATCTGAGTGACCAATCAGTGTATTTACTAACTCTCCTGTAGTTAAATTCCACAACTTTATACCATCTCTGCCAGCACTGGCTAAAGTTTGTCCGTCAGGGTTGATGGCGATCGCATTCACCCAGTTATTATGTCCTGTGAGGGTACGCACTGGCTGGCTAGAATTGAGATTCCAAATTTTAATGGTGCGATCGCCGCTAGCCGTGACAAAATTAGCACCATCTGGGGTAAAAGCTAAGGTGGTTACTATCTGGGAATGTGCCTGAAATTCACGGATTAATTCCCCAGTATTCAAGTTCCACAGCTTAATCACACCTTTATTATCACCACTAGCTAAAGTCTGACCATCAGGACTAATTCCTAGTGTATATATAGAATTATCAAAGCGTGCTAAGGTCGCCAGGGGACGCTGCTGTAAAAGATCCCACATCCGAATCCCGTCTAAAGCACCACTGACAAGAACTCGACTATCAGGAGACACAGCTAAAGACATCACATTAGTGCTGTGTCCTACAAAAGAGCGACTAAAGCGATTATTTCTCAGATTCCAAAGATTAATTCTATTATCACTGCTACAGCTAATCAAAGTTTGACCATCGGGCGAAATAGCTAAAGACTGCACCCCAGACTTATGCGCTTTGTTAATCCGCGCCTTTCTTTCACCAGTGGCGCTATTCCACAATTCGATAATCCCATCATTTTCACCACCGCCACTAGCTAGAATTTCGCTATTGGGACTAAAGGCTAGAGATTGCACCTTTCCTTTATGTCCAGCGAAACTGTAAAGCAGTTGGGGATTGGTAATTGCAGTTCTGAATTGAGTCTGTGGTATTAATTCCACACCATCATTAGCATTAGCAACTTCAAACCCTGTCCACAAAGTCACTGGAAAGGCGATCGCTGCCATCAATGCCATAATCATGTAGGGGTGCAGTCCGGAACCATCACCATTTTTTCCCTCACTCCTCACTATTTTTCCTCACTTTTAAGATACTTACGCCAATGAAAATTACCGATTTATGTCTTTAGCGGTGTGGTTTTTTCTTAGAAATAGTCAGAGTTGGTAGAGTAGAGCTAGATGATTGCTGAGGTAAGTAATGTTGTACTACCGGTTCATCGGCTAGAGGGAGTCTTTGCTGCATCCGCCATAACTTAAAAGCTAGGCTGATCCCGGCTGTTCCCAGACCAACAGCAAATAATGACCAACTATCATCTAGTCCTCCAATCAGCGCATCCACCACACCTACTGTCATTAATACGCTGATTATCGGATCTCTTCTGTACGCTGACGTTAAAAAACGAGGTAAGACAGCATTCATCACAACTTGGTTTATCCAGATTACCTTATGTGTTACTTGATCAAGAATACCTGCTATCTCAAAACTAGACAAAACTAGAGTTGATTTCTGACTTCATCGGGAGCATGGGAGCAGTTATCCCTCAGTCATCTGTAGCAGAGTGCTAGGCGAACACGCTGTAGCTTCATATATTTATTATGACTGGCTTTAAATCACTTACAAGGGAATAACCGCCATTTCGACAGTGATAGATTCCGCTAAATATAAACATTTAAATCTTTTTTTACTATCCTGGCGTGGTTTTTGCATAACTAATTAGTGAGTTTAGGCAAAAACTTTAAAATAATACCAACAATTTTTCTGTACTTTGGCTGTGTAGACGCTAAGTTCTGTTGAGAAGTTTCGTGATTACCGACATTTTCAGAACCAGCCAGTTTTTCCAGCTGGTTCCCAGACTTCTAATTACTAGCTGACAACTTCTAGTTTGATGCTAGTTACTATGACTATTTCAGGCCTAGCCATGCTAGCACACCCTGATTAGAGAAGTATTCAATGACGATCATTAATAAAAAGCCAATCATTGCGGCTCGGCCGTTTAAGCGTTCCGCATATTCATTAAAGCCAAATTTCGGATCTTCTAACTTGGGGGTAATTGTTGGTTGTGATTGTGTCATTTTCTCGAAACCTCTTTTTAGCAAATGGGTGTTAAAACAGTCAACAGATGGGGGCGATCGCAGTTCTTGCTATCAGCGTTACTGGCAAAAAGAAAGCCCTACCAACAGTATTGTAACAATTTGTAATTATTTTTTATATATTGTATAAACACTGGGGCATTAGTCAAGATCAGGAATTAAAAAATCTAACTTTGTAGTTAGTGATCCCGAATACTGAACTGCAAGTCTGATACTGGCAAGCTAAAGTGAAACAAAAAATCATTAGAGGCGGAACATGGAAATCGGCGTTCCTAAAGAGTTTAAAGATCAGGAGTTTCGAGTCGGGTTGAGTCCTTCTAGTGTCCGGGTACTGCGAGAAAATGGTCATAGCATTTTTGTTCAGTCTCAAGCAGGTAGTGGTGCGGGATTTACAGACACAGACTATGAGGACGCAGGGGCTGAGATTGTCTCTACACCGGAAGCAGCTTGGAATCGGGAATTAGTGGTCAAAGTTAAAGAACCTTTACCTCAAGAGTATAACTTTTTACATAAAAACCAGATATTATTTACTTATCTGCATTTAGCAGCCGATCGCAAATTAACCGAGCATTTAATTAATTGTGGCACTTGTGCGATCGCCTACGAAACCGTAGAACAACCCGGAGCCAACAAACTACCACTCCTTAGCCCCATGAGCATTATTGCTGGTCGCCTAGCAGTACAATTTGGAGCCAGATTTCTCGAACGCCAGCAAGGTGGAAGAGGAGTGCTTTTAGGTGGTGTCCCCGGAGTCAAAGCCGGAAAAGTCGTCATCTTAGGCGGCGGCGTTGTCGGTACAGAAGCCGCTAAAATTGCCGTAGGTATGGGTGCTGCTGTACAAATCTTAGATGTGAATGTCGAGCGTTTATCTTATCTAGAAACCCTATTTGGTTCCAGAGTAGAATTACTTTACAGCAACTCTGCTCACATCGAAGCCGCTATTAAACAAGCTGATTTAGTCATTGGTGCTGTATTAATTCCAGGACGCAGAGCGCCCATATTATTATCCCGCGAATTGGTGAAACAAATGCACCCAGGCTCTGTAATTGTAGATGTTGCAGTTGACCAGGGTGGTTGCGTGGAAACACTACACGTCACATCCCACACCAATCCTGTATACATTGAAGAAGGTGTCGTACATTATGGCGTTCCTAATATGCCCGGTGCAGTACCTTGGACAGCAACACAAGCACTAAATAACAGTACATTACCCTATGTTGTGCAGTTAGCAAATCTCGGCATCAAAGCATTAGATATTAACCCAGCATTAGCTAAAGGCTTAAATGTCCAGAACCATCGCTTAGTACATCCGGCCGTACAAGAGGTTTTCCCAGATTTAGTAAATTAATAATTTCGTGATTCCTTCAGGCTAGAGCCTGAAACAACATAAACAAGGCCTGCTTTTGCAGGCTCAACTTTTTCTAGTTAATTAACCAGAATTTAGATGATTTTAAGGTATAATTCATTGTAATGAAAAATAATTTTATCTTGATAGCTAGTTAGTAGCATCCGCTAACAACAATGAAATCTCTATGCTAAATATATGTAGGGTGTGTTATGGCTTTAGCCTAACGCACCGTCTTCCAGGTCTTGGTGCGTTACGCTGTCGCTAACACACCCTACTGGCGTGACTGGAAATCTAACTTTCTGAAGATTCATTTTGATAAAAAATATCATAAAATTCGGCGGCGAAATTTTCTTGACCTAATTCAATAAAAAGTAATTTAAGTTGCTCAAATGTGTTTTCTGTTCCAGAGCAAAAATCCCAAAACTCATTTTCAACCCAGATATCTTTGTTCACATCCAAGGAACAATTAATTAACTTACTTTTTTATTATTAAAAAATTTTCTAATGGATTTTTTGAGATTTTCTTTAATTATCAGTTTAATATTTTCGTCCATTTTCAACTTCGATAAATTAAATTTGCAATTGGATTTTTATAATTCAAGACTTTGAGATATGAGTAAGATGAATTTCTGCCTTTTCAGCCAGTGGGTTTATCCCAAGTATAAATTTTGCGCGTAGCGGCATTAGCAGTTTATCCTTTATCCTAAATAGTGTGGCTAACTAAGGTAGGAAATTAGTGGAATTTTTATCTGATTCACTGGTGTTATCACGGATGCAGTTTGCATTCACTGCACTATTTCATATGATATGGCCTGTCCTCACTACAGGGATGGGGATTTACCTAGTTATCGTGGAGGGAGTGTGGCTAAAAACTCGTAACCCTGATTACTATCTTCATGCTCGTTTTTGGTCGAAGTTTTACGTCCTTAACTTTGGGATTGGTGTCGCAACCGGTATCCCGATGGAATTTCAGTTCGGGACAAATTGGGGACCCTTTTCTGAAGCTGTCGGAAACTTTTTTGGTAGTGTTATCGGTTTTGAGGCTTCTTCGGCGTTTATGCTAGAAGCGGCATTTTTAGGGATTATGTTATTCGGCTGGGAACGGGTCAGTCCCATAATTCACTATCTGGCGACCATCTTGGTAGCTGTAGGTGCGAATTTATCAACTCTGTGGATTTTGACAGCTAATTCCTGGATGCAAACTCCTGCGGGTGGAGCAATGGTTGATGGTAAATTTGTCGTCAGTGATTACTTTCAAGCAGTTTTAAATCCCTTCATGGTTAATAGTGTGCTGCATATGTTTTTCGCCACACTAGAAACTTCTTTGTTTGTGATTGGTGGTATTAGCGCTTGGTATATTTTAAAGCAACGCCACCAAGGTTTTTTTACTCGGTCTTTAAAGATTGCTTTAGCAGCTGCGATCGCAGTCGCACCATTACAGATATATATTGGACACTTAAGCGGCGAACAAGTTTATCACTATCAACCCACCAAACTCGCAGCAATGGAAGCCCAATGGGAATCCTCCCCAGCTGGACAACCTGCTGATTGGAGTTTACTCGCTATACCCAACGAAAAAGCCCAGAAAAATGACTGGGAAATCACCGTTCCCAATGCGCTGGGCTACATTCTGGAATTTAAGCAAAACCTTTCAGAACCAGTACGGGGTTTAAAGGAGTGGAAACCAGAAGATCGTCCCCACATGGTGGGTTTAATTTATTACGCCTTCCGCACCATGATCGCCATTGGCTTTTTCTTGGCTGGGTTAATGCTGTTAAGCACTTTGCAATGGCTACGCGGTAAACTTTCACCAGAAAATATTATTCAACAACGTTGGTTGATGCGGGCTTGGATATTAGCCGCACCTCTGGGATATATCGCCATAGAATCCGGCTGGATTGTGCGCTGTGTGGGTAGACAACCTTGGACACTTTATGGACAAATCCGCACCGTTGATGCTGTGTCTAATGTACCGTCTAGCAATGTTTTAGTTTCACTCAGTAGCTTTGTTATAGTCTACAGTTTGCTATTTATTGCAGCTATATATTTCGGTAGTCGGATTATTCGTCAAGGACCAAATCTGGATTTACCAATCCCCGGAGTAGAAGTTAATAAACCCGCAGTGGACACTGCACCTGGAGAGTTTAGACCGGATGAACGTCCGGTGGAAGCAGAACAATAGGCTTTGGGGGGGGATGTTTCGGGGGTTTACGACGGAAATACAGGGTTGACAAATATGCTTTCCTATCAACCAGGATATAAATAAATCCGCCCTCACTCCCAAGCTGTAAAGGTGGGTTACGACGGAAATATATTTTGAGTATTGTGCAAAGTTTTGTCGCCGTCTAACCCACCCTACTCTGGATTTTTGACAAA
Organism: Nodularia harveyana UHCC-0300; assembly: GCF_034931085.1. Classification (NCBI taxonomy): domain Bacteria; kingdom Bacillati; phylum Cyanobacteriota; class Cyanophyceae; order Nostocales; family Nodulariaceae; genus Nodularia; species Nodularia harveyana. The sequence goes on from NZ_JAYGHG010000002.1 coordinate 86,706, forward strand.
CATCTCAATAGGGAATTGTATGGAGACACTTGAATATTTTCTTCCCCAAGTATGGTTTGTAATTTTGGCTTTGTTCCTCTTACTATACGTGATGCTAGATGGATTTGATTTGGGGGTGGGGATATTGTCTCTCACTTCTTCTGATGAGGAACGCCGGGGAATTTTGATGACTAGTTTGAGTAATATTTGGGATGCGAATGAAACATGGCTTGTTCTGTTGGGGGGCGCACTTTTTGGCGCGTTTCCTTTAGCTTATAGCACCATTTTTACGGCGTTATATATTCCCCTGCTCACAATGGTTTTTGGGTTTATTTTTCGGGCTGTGGCTTTTGAATTTCGGGAGTTATCTAACCGCAAATTTTTCTGGAATTTCGCTTTTGGAGCGGGAAGTTTTACCGCCGCACTCGGTCAAGGTTTCGCTTTGGGTGCTGTACTCAAGGGAATTAATGTTGATGAGGCGGGACATTTTATTGGTACAACTTGGGACTGGTTGAGTATTCCCTCTGTGTTGGTGGCTTTAACTTTGATTCAAGGATATGTGTTGATTGGTTCCACTTATCTGATTTGGAAAACTACGGGAGAATTACAGGCTACTCATTTTAAAACTGCTAAAATCGCCGCTTGGACAACTTTAATCGGGGCGATTTTCATCACTATTACTACACCAATTATTTATGAGGGTGCTAGGTCACGGTTATTTCAACAACCCCTGGTTTATATCTTTGCGGTAATTCCTATTTTGGGGGTTTTGCTAATTTGGCAACTTCTGAAAAGTCTGAACAGTGGAGATGAAAAAGCGCCTTTTGTTTGGACAATTCTTTTGTTTGTGCTGACTTTTTTGGGTTTAGGTTTAATTGTTTTTCCCTATATTATTCCGAATAAAATCACGATTTATCAAGCATCTGCTGACCCCAGTTCTTTGGTGATCATGATTATTTTTATCGGCTTTTTGATTCCAGTGATGTTGTTTTACAACCTTTACCAGTACATTGTGTTTCGCGGTAAGGTGACTGGTGAACAATATGGGGAGTAATTAACCCAAAGATACCGGATTTCTTTGAGGAGTCCGGTATCTGATTTGTTTCCCTCCCCCATATCACTTATTAACTGCTGCTGGACCTTGGGAATTATCAAAGATACTATTCATTTTAGATTCAGTTAAATTTGTAGGAAACATGATTCCTTGTTTTTTATTAATAGATTGCAGAGTTTTAAAGACTCTATCCCAGAAGCTATGAATACCATAGTTACCCTGAAAGTTTGTATGATGAAGATCATGAAAATCTGAAGGTATGAAAAATATTGATAAAGAACTATGTCCTTCTAAGTTATAAATGTTACCGATTACAGTCCATGCACATAGTTGAGTAATATCATATCCAAATATAAAAATAGGTAAAATATCTGCGATAGTTACAATAATATATTCTAGAAAACTCTTATGTCCAGCTACGAAACTTGATGAGTCTTTAAATTCATGATGTTTAAGATGGATTTTTACAAGGGATTTTGTATGTAATAGTCTATGGCAAACATAGAAACAAAAATCAGCTACAACTATCCTCATGAAAAACCATCCCAGATTTACAACTAAACTATTACCTCGATCAACTTGTGGGGCTAAATATAGTATGATTAATGCGGCAATGAAGGCTTTTATTTCTCCTGTAATTATCCCTGTTAAAGTAAAATTAGGAAATGATTGCTTTTTTACTTTCTTGACTCTTACAGTTAGTTTTTCAGTCCAAATATTGTGATTTTTGATGATTTTTTCTATCAAAATCCCAATACTATAGAATGAGATAGAACCAATCAACCAGTATAATACAACTTGGCTAATGAAATTAAGTTGTAAATTATTTAATAGTAAATAATTGACTTGCTGCAAAATTGTACAACTAATAGCAATTTTGAGATAAAATTCCATCTCAAAACAAAAAGTTAGCAGTAATTTCAAGAAGTTTGGCATATCTTTAACCAGAAATGTTTGATTTCCCAATTACTTAGATAAGTAAGTCAAATTTCAATATATGTCATTGCGACGTAAGGAAGCAATCTCAAACCCCGATGTTTCTTGAAAATGCGTCGGTCCTATTAAGTAAGTCGCCGGGAAAATTTCAATATATGTCATTGCGACGTAAGGAAGCAATCTCAAACCCCGATGTTTCTCGAAAATGCGTCGGTCCTATTAAGTAAGTCACCGGGAAAATTTCAATATATGTCATTGCGACGTATTCAAATGTAACTTTTATTTTCCGTACTAGTTGCCAGCGAGTTAATCGTTTAAAACTTAGCTTAAATAAGATAATAAAGGGAAAAAGCCAAAAATTCAAGGGTAAAAATCCAAATTTACTTTTATTTACCAACCAATACCCCTTGAAGCTTTCTCTAGCTTCCAGCGACAAAAATAGAGAGGCTGTTACAATCCGTTACAATCTCCCCAGCACCCGCCCTATCTTGATTTAGCCCTGCTTTTTTGGCTGTGATTTCCACAGATGGGCTTAACAAATCTTCAACCTGGTAACGCAGCGATCGCCTGACCCTTCACTACTCAACTACAATAGAAATAGAATTGTTGAGATTTGTATATTTAGGGGTTATGCTCTCATGGCTCCCGCCGTTTTAATTGAAAATCTGCAAAAGAGCTACGGCGCAGTAGTTGCTGTCAAAGATGTATCCTTTCAGGTGGAACCAGGAGAAATCTTTGGGTTACTCGGTCCCAACGGGGCTGGTAAAACCACCACTCTACGCGCATTATGTACTCTGATTACACCGGATGCTGGCAAAATTGAAGTATCCGGAACCTCCGTCATAGATAACCCCAGAATCGCCAGACAAAAGCTGGGCTATGTGGCGCAAGAAGTCGCATTAGATAAAGTGCTGACTGGTAAAGAACTCCTGCAACTGCAAGCTGCTCTGTACCATATCCCCCGCGCGATCGCCAAACAGCGTATTGAGATGGTTTTGGATTTGCTGGGTTTACAGGAATACGCCAATAAAAAAACCGGAACCTACTCCGGCGGTTTACGCAAGCGCCTAGACTTGGCGGCTGGTTTACTCCACGCCCCAGATGTTTTGGTGTTAGATGAGCCAACCGTGGGGCTTGACATAGATAGCCGCTTCGTGGTATGGGATTTCCTGCGCCAGTTACGGGCTTCTGGCACAACGATATTAATTACCAGCCATTATTTAGAGGAAATTGATGCTTTAGCGGATCGGGTAGCAATTATTGACCGTGGGGTAGTGATTGCATCTGGTACGCCTTCTCAATTAAAGGATAAAGTTGGGGGCGATCGCATCACCTTGAGAATCCGTGAATTTTCTCCCATAGAAGAAGCGGAAAAAGCCAAACACCTCTTGCAAGATTTACCCTTTGTGCAAGAAGTAATTATTAACAGCGCTCAAGGTAATTCCCTCAACTTGGTAGTCACACCCCAAAGTGATGCTCTGATTACCATCCAGAAATCCTTAAACACTGCCGGCTTACCTACTTTTGGCATTGCTCAATCTCGCCCCAGCCTGGATGACGTTTACCTCGCCGCCACCGGACGCACATTATTAGATGCAGAACTGGCCGCAGTTAGTACCCGCGACCCTAAAGCTGAGAAAAAGCAAAACATGAGGTAAAGGCTTTTAAACCTGATAACTGATAACTGTCAACTGATAACTGATTATGAGTCTTACTAAATCTGAGATGAATTGGCAGCAATTAGCATCACCACAAGCGGATGTGAATGTCGCCCCCAATTTTTTGGGTGAACTAATCCAAGAGACTTTAGCTTTAACTCGTCGCTTGTTTATTCAATTACAACGCCGTCCCTCAACCTTAGTGGCCGGAATTATTCAGCCGGTCATGTGGTTAGTGCTATTTGGTGCTTTGTTCCAAAATGCCCCCAAGGGTTTGTTTGGTACTACTGGAAACTACGGTCAATTCCTCGCTGCTGGCGTAATTGTTTTTACAGCTTTTGCGGGGGCTTTGAATGCCGGTTTACCTGTGATGTTTGACCGGGAATTCGGTTTTTTAAATCGTTTACTGGTAGCACCTTTAGCCTCACGGTTTTCCATTGTCTTCGCTTCGGCGATTTTTATCATTAGCCAAAGTTTGTTACAAGCAGCCGTAATTGTGGCAGCAGCAGCTTTTCTAGGGGCGGGTCTACCAGATTTATTGGGTTTAGGTGCGATCGCCTTAATTGTCTTTTTACTAGCATTAGGTGTCACAGCCATTTCCCTGGGTTTAGCCTTTGCCTTACCCGGTCACATTGAATTAATTGCTGTAATTTTTGTCACTAACCTGCCTCTGCTGTTTGCAAGTACCGCCTTGGCTCCTTTATCCTTCATGCCTCAGTGGTTGCAAGTTGTCGCTACCCTCAATCCTCTCAGCTTTGCCATTGAACCCATTCGCTATCTTTATCTTCACAGCAATTGGGGACTAGATAGTGTAGTCATGCAAGCTCCTTGGGGTAATGTTACCTTTGGTGGAGCGCTGCTGGTGTTGTTTGGCTTTGCCGTTGTAGCTTTATTGAGCATTCAACCCCGACTGCGGCGGAGTCTGGCGTAAGATCACAACTAGATTCGTTACAGCAATTTAAGGGTTAAAACTCTATGAAAAAACCATTTTTATCAGTTACTCAAATTTCACTGCTAACTGTCGCTGGAATTTGCTTCACTTCCCTGTTGGTCGCTGAACCAAGTTTGGCTCAATTCAACTCAGTGGATCGTGGTACAAACCAGAATAGTGATCCCTTTGCTGCTCCTAACACAGGTGAACTCGATGTATTTGATATCATTCATCGCGCACAGATGGGGACTATCAACTGGAATGCTAACGAGCAAGGAGAAAAACTAGACTCAGCCGCATCAGATTTTAGAGCTAGGCAACAAAAAGCCTTTCAAGAACAGCAACAGTCCCAGATAGAATCACCATCCAGTGCCACTGAAGAAACTCAAGTACCTTAAAATTCAGATCAAGACCTCAACCCCGAAACCTAAATTGGTGGAGTTGAGGTTAAATTCAAAATCTTAAAACTACAGACCCAGTGCAGCTAAAACATCACTGGCGTGAGTAGTGGTATTTACACTAGCGTCAACATGAATAATTTTGCCGTTAGGGTCAATTACGTAAGTAACACGCTTGGCGTAACCACCGCCATCGACATCATAAGCTTTGATTAAACTTTGGTTGGTGTCAGCCAACAGAGGAAAGTTTAAATTATATTTTTGAGTGAAGGCCTGATGAGCGGCTTCATCATCAGCACTGACTCCCAGCACTACTACATCTTTACCGGAATATTGAGATTGAGCATCCCGAAAGCTACAAGCTTGTTTGGTGCAGCCTGGAGTGTCATCTTTGGGATAGAAATACAATACAACTGTTTTGCCAGCAAAACTAGATAATGAAACGGTATTGCCGTTAGTATCTTTGACGGTAAATGCAGGTGCATCTGTACCAACTGCTAGAGGCATAATGAACCTTTCCTGTTTTAAATTGATGACTTTGAAATTTTACAATAATTTACAATGTTTAAGTGACTTATCAGAGAAAGTACTACTAGGGAGTGAGGGAGTAGGGAGTGTGGGAGGTGTGGGGAGTGTGGGGAGTGTGGGAGGTGTGGGAGGTATGGGGAGTGTGGGAAGTGTGGGAAGTGTGGGAGGTATGGGGAGTGTGGGGAGTAGTAATTTTCAAATGACCAATGATTTACCCTGAGCGTAGCCGAAGGGCTAATGACTAATGACTAATATTAATTCTCAAAAACGGAAAAACTTTTTTTATACCAGTAACACAGTAGAAAGGGCGCGGCGATCGCTTGTTTGTTCTCCCTTTAATATTGTGCTATTTGAAGCCATGCGACAGCAAAGTGTAACATTAGGTGCGATCGCAATGGAAAATGGTGTTAAGCATGGTTACACTCAACGCCCTTTGTCAGAATTAGCCTGTGATAATGATTTGGGCTGGCTGATTCAAGTCGGTGTTTTGCGGCGAGAAGTCGATGGTCAAGGAATTACCGATGGTTATCGCCTCACTCCTTTAGGTCATCAGTTAGTGGAACAATTCCAGGGTGAAAATTGGTCTAATCCTTCCTGGAGCGATCGCCTATACAATGCCCTAATCTACTGGTTTAGACTACCTTTTTAATTACGAATTACGTTAGCGAAGCTCCTCTAAAAGAGGCACTACGAATTACTAATTACTAATTACTAATTATGAAAGCAATTATGGTAGTGGGAACAACATCCCACGCAGGGAAATCACTGATAACTACAGCTATTTGTCGCATTTTGTCCCGGCGCGGTTTACGAGTGGCTCCCTTTAAAGGTCAAAATATGGCCTTGAATGCCTATGTCACCGCTAATGGGGGAGAAATTGGTTATGCTCAAGCCGTACAAGCTTGGGCGGCTGGTATTGTTCCTTCGGTAGAAATGAACCCGATTTTACTCAAACCCCAGGGAGATATGACATCCCAAGTCATTATCAAAGGTAGACCTGTAGGCAGAGTCAAAGCCGCAGACTATTACGAACAATACTTTGATATTGGTTGGCAAGCAATAGAAGAATCCATTAGATACCTATCTACAGAATTTGATTTGCTCGTCTGTGAAGGCGCAGGAAGTCCGGCGGAGATTAACCTCAAGCACCGCGACTTAACTAATATGCGGATCGCCAAATATTTAAATGCACCAACTATATTAGTAGTTGATATTGACCGTGGTGGTGCTTTTGCTCACGTAGTCGGAACTTTAGAGTTATTAGAACCAGAAGAACGTCAATTAATTAAAGGTATAGTAATTAACAAATTCCGGGGACAGCGATCGCTCCTAGAACCAGGAATCAAATGGTTAGAAGAACGAATTGGCATACCTGTGGTCGGTGTCATCCCATATTTTCAAGAAGTATTTCCCGCCGAAGACTCCCTGGATCTGTTAGAACGTCGATCATATAAAACCAATACTGACCTGAATATCACCGTCATTCGCTTACCGAGAATCTCCAACTTCACCGATTTTGACCCCTTGGAATCAGAAGCAACTGTGTCCCTTAAATTCCTCGGTTTGAAGCAAGAATTAGGACATCCTGATGCAGTAATTATCCCAGGTTCCAAGACCACAATCACCGACTTGATCCTGATGCAAAAAACTGGGATGGCAGCAGCAATTCAAAACTATGCAGCCTCTGGTGGGACAGTCTTGGGGATTTGTGGTGGCTATCAAATGTTAGGGCAAATTATCGCCGATCCAGAAGGAGTAGAAGGACAAGCCGGAAGATTTCAGGGGTTAAATCTTTTACCCATTAGAACAGTGATTACTGGCCAGAAAATTGCCCGTCAGCGCCAAGTTAGTTCCAACTATCCTCAAATGGGTTTACCAGTGAATGGCTTTGAAATCCACCAAGGGCGATCGCGCATAGAACAACCAGAAGATAAACCCACCTACCACCCTTTATTCGATGATCCTAATTTAGGATTAGTAGATAGCTGTCAATCTATTTGGGGTACATATCTCCACGGACTATTTGATAATGGCCCTTGGCGACGTGCTTGGTTAAATCGCCTCCGTCAACAAAGAGGTTTAAAATCCTTACCCACCGGTGTAGCTAACTATCGAGAACAGCGAGAACAGATTTTAGACTCCATCGCCACGCAAATTGAAACCCATTTGAACTTAACGCCCTTTTTACCCTAAATCAAAGATTATTCCATGACTATTTCCGTGCGCTTTTTGCCAGATGATATTACTGTTAATGCCGAAGTGGGAGAACCTCTGTTAGATGTAGCAGAACGGGCTGGGGTGTTTATTCCCACCGGTTGTCTCATGGGATCTTGTCATGCTTGCACAGTAGAACTGGACAACGGCGATGTCATTCGCGCTTGTCTTTCATCAGTTCTCCCAGGGCGCACAGAAATGACAATTAATTTGTATAGTGACCCCACTTGGTGATTGTTTCAAACACGGGCGATGCACTACCGAAACCTACAGTGTGTAACGCCCCATAGTTTCAAATTGCCGGGGGTAGTGAGAGAACTGTTTTAACTATTAGACTGGACATTCAAAGCATATTCTTTAAATCTTTCCAAGTCAGCTTGAATAGTAGACTCAACTACCCCACCCAAAAATAAATTATCCATAATTTTGCCGATAATCCCAGGGATAGCATAGGAAACTGTCATTTTGACGATACTACTACCGTGGCGATCGTAAAAGCGAATTGCTCCTTGATTCGGCAAACCATCCACAGATTCCCATTGAATAATTTGCTGTTTGATCACTTTTAGCATCCGGGATTTCCATTTAAATTCCAGACCATTAGTGTTGAGTTTCCATAGAGATATATCTGGATCTTCTGGGGAAATATTTACTGAATCAATCCACTTCATCCAACGGGGCATTTGCTCTAAATCTGACCACAGACCCCAGACTAATTCTATAGGAGCCTCTACTTCAACTTGCACACTATGCTCTAACCAATCTGCCATTTTCTTTGCTTCCTTTGCTTCCTGTGTGCCTGGTGCGGTTGGTTATTTCTTGATGTTCTCTAAAATTACTTTTGCCGCCTGCCGTCCGGAAATAGTTGCTCCTTCCATGCTGTCGATGTAATCTTGCTGAGTATAACTACCGGCTAAAAAGAAATTATTCACTGGTGTTTTTTGGTTAGGACGGTAAGGGTCCATTCCTGGTGCTTCTCTGTAGAGAGATTTCGCCAGTTTAACAACGCTATACCAAGTCATATTTAGTTCTCGTGATGAGGGGAACAGTTCATGAACTTGCTTGAGGACGTGTTGCGCGATCGCCTCATTACTTTGTTTAATAAAAGGATCTCCCGGTGTAAGTACCAGCTGTAACAACGACCCTTCTCCGGGACGATAGTAATCACTGGGGCTAGCTAAAGCCAAATCAGCAAAACAAGAGAAGTCAGCATCGGCAGTATAGAGTAAATTATCTATCCCCGCAGCATGATCTAACTGTTTGCGTTGTTCTTCATCTTGGAGTTCTGTTACCCAGCCATCAAATCGCAACTGCACTGTTGCTACAGGAACTGCATCTAATTGATAAATATTATCAAATTCTGACCATTTACGCCACTCTTGGGGTAAAATTCGCTGAATGCCTGGGACATCGCAAGCAAAAACATAAGCATCAGCAGTAATGATTTCTGTATTATCACCTTCTGCAACAGCTATACCAGTGACGCGAGTTTCTCCCTCAGATTCAGTAAATTGAATTTCCCGGACTTGGCGACGGGTATGAATTTGAGTCCCTTTAGCTTCTAAATATTTGACTATAGGCTGGTGCAGATACTCATTCGGAGAACCTTCCAGCATCCGCATAATTGAGGCTTCAGTTTTAGATGCAAAAAACTGGAAGATTGTCAACATACAACGGGCAGAAATATGATCACAATCAATAAATCCCAAAGCATAAGCAATGGGATTCCACATCCGTTTAATGCTACCTTCACTACCACCATGACTGCGGAACCATTCAGCAAAACTAACCTTATCTAGGGTGCGGATAGTTTTCATCGCCCCGTTAAAGTCTACCAACCCCCGAACTATGGGGCTAGTACCCAAGGCGATCGCATTTTGGAGTTTATCCTGTAATGATAGTTGAGAAGTCGTAAAAAATGCCTTTAATCCATTGAAAGGCGCACCAGTAAAAAAGCGAAAATCTAAAGTACCAGTGCGCCCCCCTTTATTAATAAAAGTGTGGGTATGTTCTTTCAGGCGTAAATTTGACAACGCCCCCACTTTTTCCATTAACTCAAATAGCTGGTAGTAACAACCAAAGAACACGTGCAAGCCCATTTCAATATGGTTGCCATCATCATCTACCCAACTACTGACTTTACCACCAACAAATGGGCGGGACTCAAAAATCTGGACTTCATAACCAGCATCAGCCAAATCTACTGCGGTTGCTAGCCCAGCCAGTCCCGCACCCACAATTGCAACACGCATTATTCCATCTTACCCTTTCAGTTTCTTTACAGATTGTAACTGGGTTAGTGTCGGAATTGGCTACTTATTCAACTTCACTATGTGTTAAGTTAGAATCCTCGCGTGTTTAGACCGCAGAGACAGCAATGTCTGAAGAATAGTGTGGGCTGTTGATTGTTTAGTCTCAATTCAGTTTTTCAACCTCCAACTATTTATTAGACTTGTTGATCCTGTTCAACTCATATAAAATACCAGTGGCGAGTATTGGCAATCTGGCAAGAAAAATTTTTCTGCTTCACCAAAACCTAGATTTATAATGAATTTGACAGTAACAACTATCAACTAGTTGAAACACCGATGGGTAGATTGAGTGACGTGATTTCGTCTATTGCCAAATAAAAGCTACCCACCGAATAAGTTGTGTCTCTTCCTGGTAGAAATTACCCCACATTCATCGTCCCTAATTATTAGCTTCATTGCTATCACTTGATACAGTCAGCCCTCTAATTAGTTCACGAATTACATCTGTTGCAGGTCTACCTGTTTGTTGACAATATCTTTCTAATTTTTCTGCTTCTTGTGTTGCCAAGTTAACAGTTATACGTTTTACGGCCCACTTTTTATTAGTCATTATCATGTTATCTGCTGTATGTTGACACCATGCAAAAGAACGATTAACTGAAGATTAAGACGATTAGATTATCAGAGTTTGTGTCAATAAACAAGCAATGTCATTAACACTAAAAAAGTTATCTTGGTCAAATGTATTGATTCTTGCTCAATAAAATATGAGACTAGAATTAATATTGTAACAGCCGAGATATCCCACACTCTCTGGTCAAGATATTTAGACCTGGAAGTTGTTCATCAAAGCCTGACAATTCAATTCGCTAAATACACTTGAGATACTTACTCTTGACGAAATCAAGTCGGCTCAATTATTCTTGATCAACAGAATCTCAAATTTTCTCGCAATGCAGGTAAGTAAAGACTCTGAAAAAATATGTGCTACAAGTCCACAGGATTCTATTAGTTAGACCTGCTATGATGTATATGCATCTGTTTTATGGTTAATCATCACCTGAAAGTAATTACTAACAAGTGATATTATTCAAGATGAAAGTGATTTTTTCATCTGTCTAGTGTCATAAAACTGTATCCATAGCCAGCCAATAACCAAAGAATTGCATACGGTGATTATTGACTAATTAAAGGATAATTTATTGCTTATTTTTCCAGTGGCGTTTACTATGAACCTGCAATTTTAGAGAATTTCCTGAGAATTTTTGATTTAGGGATATGAGCTGGTTAAAACTCATAATTTTCTCTGTTTATAATTTTGATAACATTGAATGTTCTCTCATATTTTTGTTCCTCTAGGTTTTGAGTTTAAATTCACCAATTGCCTAAAAATTTGTGTCTATAAGCAGTTGGAGAATTGGAAATATATAATTGAATTTCCCATGAAACACGACGCAAGTTGCTGCTGAATAAGTTCCCTGAAAAAACAATATACGGAATTAATCAAATTATCAGCAAGTGGTAAATGATATCCCCTCAAAAGTTGCAGAGCATCCTGCAAGCCCTGACTATTGGCATAAAACCTCAAAAATAGCTCCGGATATCTACTCTAGTGGAGGCGAAAAACCACAGATAAATCACAGTGGATCTTGATCTGTGGAAATTAGTGGGTTTAAAGTTGAGGCATGATTGAAAGAGTGCCAGGACCTAAAATTTTAGGTGAATGCGATCGCCCCTGAAAGAAAATCATCAGATATTGCTAGAGAGGACGACCACAGGAAGCTCTTGTTATAACTAGTTGGGTAATCATCAAACCGCAGTAGTCATTGATATTTTCATTTTGCTGATGCCATTTTTGAGGTGCTTCTCTATAAGTTGGAGCATCATCTAAAAAATCACCATTTTCAGTTTCCAAGCAATCCCAATCATGGCTCGCTGATTGCAGCAAATAGCTTTAACTCCTCTAGCGGCGGCGATATTTACCATCAGAGGTTTAAATTAAACTGATTGATCGCCGACTAAGGAAATTCGCATCCTCAACAGACAAAGACGAGCTTAGACTTAGTTTATTACTCATCTCTCCAGCTAGGAGAATCAGCAAAGTCTTCATCCTCCATCCCAAAACCTGCCATTTCTTCTAATTCTGCTGCTAACTTCGGCATAGTGGAGACAGTCACATACAAAGATTTAATTGATTCTGAGTTGGATTTGGGCGGAGAAATGCGATAGCGACGGCTGAGGCTAGGAAAAGTCTCATGATTCAGCTGATAATGGTAATCGCGGATAAAGCGTCTCAAGCTCTCCAGAGCCACAAAAGCTACAACTGCCTCTTCTTCATATAAAACAGAACGCAATCCTTCTAGTGGATGGATATTGCCGAAACTTGGCTCAATTTCTGATGTAGGCAAATCGGCTAAATCTTCATCTTCATCGTCGTCGAGATCATTTTCAGTTTCAAAAGTCAGAAATAGACAATCCTGTTTCAGGAAAGCTTCTTCTAAATGTTCTTGTGCTTCATCAGCTTCTAAAACTGCGGCACGAAACTGCTTGAGAGAGTTTTCTGAACGATAAAATAAAATTCCATACTCCATTCCTAGCATCCCCATCACTGAGGTATAGAGTGTGGCAACATCCCAATTATTAATCTCTATTGATAAGATTTGTTGTTCTTCTAAAAATTCCCAAGGAGCCGTCTGCCAAAGAGCTAGGGCTTGATTATACAAAGCTTGTGCATACTGGGGAGGTAAATCGGGAACTTGGTTATCGAGGATTTCCGTAAACCCACGAAATAGTTCGTCAATTAAGGGTAATTCCGGGACGTAATCAATAGCAATATCTAAATCTTGCAGCACACCGCGCAGGTAAAACTGAATTTCCCGGTCTTTGACGACAATTTTTTGGGGTCTGGCGGGTTTAGCAGGGCTGTGGGGATGCTCCATTGCACGCATTAAAGTCCGAACAATGGCTTCTGGGCCTGTTTCAGGAGATACCACATCCATTCCTCGGACAACACCCTGTGAACCATCTACCCAAAGAATGCATTCACCATTGGCCTCCAAGTCAGTATCGGAAGTTGGTGATGATGACATTGGACGGCGATCGCCCTCCCATACAGAAGGAATTTGAGTTAGTGTTTTCAACCGACGACTGGTAGAGCGATTAAAACTTGTCATAAAGTAGATTTAGCAAAAATAAGCTATTTAGCAGTAGACTGTGGGGGATAACTAGCCTTGGGTGAAATATTCCTGATTACAAATGAAGAATCGGGGGAATTGGTGTTTGCCACAAGGACCGAACTTTAAAAATACCGAATACCTAAACAGACCCAATCTCTCAATTCTAGAATAAAAAGTTGTGGCTGCTTTGGAACTATTGTTGACAATTTAGTTACTAAATATCTCAACATCGCTAGAATAAGGATAAAAACTCAAAGGTTAGTCATCACAGTACTTCAGGAGTTGAAACCGTAACATGACACAAGCAACTCAGTCTCAACAGCGTGGAATTCAACTAAGCGCAACCGCCTTAGCTCAGGTAAAATCCTTGCAAGAAAAGCAAGGTCAAGAACTCTGCTTACGAGTAGGAGTCCGTCAAGGTGGTTGTTCGGGGATGTCTTATATGATGGATTTTGAGGACACCAGCAAGATCACCCCTCAAGATGAAGTTTTCGATTACGATGGCTTCAAAATTGTTTGTGATGGCAAAAGCTTACTATACCTTTATGGTTTAATGCTCGATTACAGCGATGCCATGATTGGTGGTGGTTTTCAATTCACTAACCCCAATGCATCTCAAACCTGTGGTTGCGGTAAGTCATTTGGAGTGTAAGATTGTCAGTGGTCGGTTGTCATTTGTAATCACTGTTGATTACTGACTACTTACTGTTGACTCTATAACTATTAACTGATTTGCTATGGCTCAAACAGTTGAATTCCTGTTTGATACAGGTTTGGAACGCTATAAAGCTGGTGAAGAAGCAGCATCTTTAATCCCAGTATTTAAAGAAGTATGCGATCGCGCCCCGGAAACAAGTTCAGCCTGGATTTGTTTATCTTGGTTGTATTTGCTAGACAATCAACCGAGATTGGCGGCGAAAGCGGCACGAAGGGCGGTAAAGTTAAATCCACAGGACCCACAGGCCAGAATTAACTTGGCTATGTCAATGCTGGAAATAGGTGAAAAAGGACTACGACCACACATCGACATGGCCAAACAGTTAATTTTTGTCAATGAAGAATGGGAGAAAGAAATTAACGATAGCATCGCCGATGGTTTAAGTCGAAAACCAGATTGGCAAAGTTTACAAAAAGTCAAAACCTGGCTATCTGAATAATTAAGTCTAGATTCCAGATGCAGCAGAGGTGCAGGGGGGCAGGGGGCAGGCTTGCCCTGAGCGCAGTCGAAGGGGTGCAGGGGGGAAATGTTTTCCTAATACCCAATCCCCAACTTGCACTGAGCAACTTGTACTGAGCGTAGTCGAAGTAAGTCGAAGTGTTCCCACACTCCCCACACTCCCCACACTCCCCACACTCCCCACACTGCCCAATCCCCAATCTCCATTCCCCTTATGAAAGAAAAATTATTAAACTGGCTAAACCTCGTTTTAGTTGCTGATGTATTCTTAGTTTTATTTGGCTTTGGTTGGTTAGCGATCGCCGCCATTGGTGATGCTGCGGGAGTACACTTAGGTTTAGATTTATGGCATCAACTTTGGCAACCTTTATTTAACCCCGCAATTGGTATCCTCATGGGTGGCGCTCTTCTAAGTGGTTTAATCAGTTGGGTTTCTCGCAAATTTCAGGCTGATTGAATTATTTGTGATAATGCTGGTTTTAAATCAGAGTATTCATACTCAAAGCCAGCCACTAAGGTACGTTGAGGTATAACTTGTTGACCCTCTAAAACTACCATCGCCCCATCTCCTAACAGAGCTTCTAGAGCAAACCCCGGAACAGGTAACCAAGAGGGACGCTGCATAACGGCTCCTAAAGTTTGGCTTAACTCTGCCATCCGCACAGGATGGGGAGCAGTAGCATTATATACGCCCTCCATTGCTGGTTGAGTTAAAGCTACCAAAATCAGGTTAACTAAGTCATCTAAGTGAATCCAGGAAAACCACTGGCGACCACTACCGAGGGGACCACCTGCAAAAAGTTTGAAAGGTGTAATCATTTTGCCCAAAGCGCCGCCATTCCCCAGGACAATACCTAAACGGAGAATCACCAAGCGCACACCAGCATCTTTAACTTTTTCTGCTTCCGCTTCCCAGGTTTGACAGACTTGAGCCAGAAAATCATCACCAGATGAACTAGTTTCCTCAAAGGTAGCTGTTTCACTAGTACCGTAGTAACCAATAGCCGAAGCATTGACTAACACAGAGGGTTGAGGATTAGCTTTGGCGATCGCTTCCACTATTTTTTGTGTCCCTAGCTGGCGACTATTGAGGATTTTCTGCTTTTGTTCTGGTGTCCAGCGTTCATCTGCAATGGGTTCCCCAGCCAAATTAACCACAGCATCACAACCGGCAAGACTATCTTGCCAAGAGCCAGAGACTGTTGGCGTATAGGCAACAATTTCTACATGAGGAAAAGCCTGTGGGGGAAAACTTTTTTGAGCAGAGGAAGTATTACGAGTTAACACCAGTATTCTATGACCTTCCTTGTGCAGTCGTTCTACCAAACGACTCCCGACAAATCCCGTTGCTCCAGTAATGGCTACTTTCATCATGCAAATGCACCTTAAATCCCTATTTTAACCTTCTCAACCGCCAAAAAAGTGGTGACAAAAACAGACTAATTAGCTACTTTCCAACCTATTCCCTCCTATGTATATGTATCTTCATCTTCATCTTCATCCCTGCGATGATTTATGACTGTAATCTCAGACTCGTCACCATCTGTTCTTTCCGAGATATCACTATTTCTTAAGAGATAATAAATAGCACGTACCCGTGGGCCAAAAACTATCTCATCTTCATTTTTGAGATTATGAACTGAAATTTTATTGTCATTAATAATTAGACCGTTGGCACTGGGCTTGCCTGTCGCATCACCATCTACAATCCGATAATAATAACTGTTCTGATTGTTTCCTTGCATTCTCACTAATGTGGCGTGACGACGAGAGACAAATTGAGACGCTAAACGAATATTACAATCCTTACCTCTGCCAACAGAGTAAATGGTTTGTTGCAAAATAAATTCCTTACGACCTTGATTATCCTCAATAATCAGTCGGTGGCTTTCATCAGTTTTACTTTCCATTGACACATTAGTCTTAAAACTGGTTGTACTCGAAGTCATAAAAATTATGAAGATAGCGTTTTTCTCTGTTTGTCAGTTAAACCCATAGGTGGAGTGGCCTAGCCATAGAATTGATTAACTACAAATGGTGTGAACTAGTACACTATGTTTGGTTTCAACTCAGGCGGGATTAGTCTAATAATCAAGGCTTTGATTATAGAGAAGCGGGCTTATTGTGCTAGAAAAATTACCCGTCAATACCTGACGGGTATGGCTGCGATTACTATCTAGGAAAGACCACAGAAAAACCATTTACTACGGGTTACACAGATAGGTTTCTAGTCCAGCAGATGAGGAAATGCGACATTTTTTTCTGCCATATTTCAGGAACTATGGTGATATATTGGTGAATATGATCAAAACTTCCTATTCTTAGGAACAATAAAACTTTGCAGTTTTAGTCAATGCTAGTGTTACTACATAAGCAGCAGTCACAGATCATGAGGATACTTAAGTATCGATACTTAAGTGTAACCTGAGATGGCAGAAAAACAGCATTTCATTAAAAGATTGATAACTACAGTCGATGAACGACTCTCCGCAATAAAATTGAGTTAGTTACAACACTCACAGAACTAAAAGCCATTAATGCCGCCGCCCCAGAAGGGCTGAGGACAAATCCGAATTTGGGTAACAATATCCCGGCTGCTAAAGGAATGCCGATGGTATTGTATGCAAATGCCCAGAATAAATTTTGGCGGATTTTGTTGAAGGTGGCACGACTGAGTTGTATTGATGCCACTACGTCATTTAAGCGATCGCGCATTAAGATTATTTCTGCCGTTTCCATGGCCACATCTGTGCCAGAGTATAAAGCAATTCCTACATCTGCCTGTGATAGAGCCGGAGCATCATTAATACCATCACCAATCATGGCGACTTTAGATGCAGATTTCCTTTGTAATTCTTCAATGACAGCCGCTTTCTGACTGGGGATCACCCCGGCGATCGCATCAGCTTTATCTATTCCTAATTGTTGAGCTATAGCCTGAGCCGCTTCTAAGCGATCGCCACTGAGCAGCATCACCCGTAAACCCAGATCACGTAACTTGTTAACTGTAGCCTCAGCATCCGGTCTGAGAGCATCTTGAACGGCAATTAGTCCGGCCAAATGACCCGCAACGGCCACACCAACCACGGTTTTACCATTTTCAGCCAGATGATTAGCCATTTGTTGTGCAGAGTCACTCAGAGAAATGTCGTGCTGACTCAACCAATCCCAATTACCCAAAAGTACAGAACTACCCTCGACAATAGCAGATACACCCAAACCAGGTTCTGTGTAGAAATCTACAGCATCAGGAATCGATAAATTTTGCTCCTGGGCGGCTTGCTGAATCGCTTTAGCCAAGGGGTGATAAGTGCCATTCTCTACAGCTGTTGCTAATTGTAGGAGAGAGTAAGGTTGATGATTTTCCCATTCCCCAAAGGTTAAACAATCGGTAACAGTGGGATTACCTGTAGTCAAAGTACCAGTTTTATCAAAAATCACTGTATCTAACTGGTGTACTCTTTCCAAAACATCCCCACCTTTAATTAATAGACCTCGTTCAGCGCCTATGGCGGTTCCCACCAAAATTGCTGTAGGTGTCGCC
The DNA here is from genome assembly GCF_034931085.1 of Nodularia harveyana UHCC-0300. Lineage (NCBI taxonomy): Bacteria > Bacillati > Cyanobacteriota > Cyanophyceae > Nostocales > Nodulariaceae > Nodularia > Nodularia harveyana. The sequence goes on from NZ_JAYGHG010000002.1 coordinate 104,553, forward strand.
AATCCCAACGCACAGGGACAAGCCACAACCATCACGGCGATCGCTAGTTTTAAACTAGTCAGCAAGGAAGAGTGGGTAGAAACCGGATTCATCGCCTCTAGTGACGAGTGATTCATCATTTCCATACCACCAGAGATAGTCACATCAGCCCAGATGTGAGTCCCAAAAAAGTACCAAAAAATAAATGTCAACACAGAAGCAGTCAACACACCATAGGTAAAGTAACCGGCTACCGTATCAGCTAATTTCTGCACTGGAGCCTTACGAGTTTGAGCGGCTTCTACCAGTGAGACAATGTGCGCCAAAGTGGTATCGCTACCAGTCCGAGTGGCGAAAATGGCGATCGCACCTGACTCGTTAAGAGTTCCTGCGGCTACCAAATCCCCAGACTGCTTAATTACCGGTACGGCTTCCCCAGTCAGCATGGACTCATTCACCGTCGTTTGCCCAAACCGCACCTCACCATCAACAGGAATTTTATCTCCTGGTAGTACCTGCAACCATTCCCCAACCCGCACCTTTTCGGCTGGAATCTCCACAATATTTGTTCCCAAACCGACCTTTTCCTGATCTGGGTTGACAATCAATCGTGCAGTTTGTGGTTGGAGTGACAGCAATTCTTTAAAAGCGGCTGCGGCGCGTCCTCTAGCTTGTTGCTCTAAAGTCCTACCCAGGAGGATAAAACCCAGCATCATCACAGGTTCATCAAAAAAGCATTCCCAACCCATTTGGGGAAACAGTAGTGCAACTAAACTAGCAGTGTAGGCTGTCAGCGTTCCCAATCCCACCAGGGTATTCATATTAGGAGCATTTCGCCGCCATCCCCGCCAACCATCTATTAAAATGGGGCGACCAGGAATCAGTATTGCTACTGTCGCCAATCCACAGTGAAACCAGATGTTATTCAATATTGGCAGGACTTGTCCACCCATATCGGCAAAGTGTCCAATTCCTGACAACACCAGCAGTATTCCCGCAATAATTAACTGCTGAAATGACCCACGCATTTCTCGGCGCTTTCGTGCTTCTGGATCTTCTAAATCCCCTGTTGCTTTTTCCCTAGCTTGACGAGATTGAGAAGGAAATCCGGCTGATGTTAATTGCTGTGCTAGTGCATCTGGGTCTACTTTGCCTGGTTCTGTTTCGATCACTGCTACTTCTGTAGCCAAATTCACACAGGCGCTTTTGACTCCTGAATATTGGGTGAGCTGTCGCTCTACAGCGCTTACACATCCCGCACATTTCATCCCCCCAACATCTAGGATAATTTTCTCTACAGTCGGGGCTGGTTCTTGAGTAAGCGTTGTTTTCGGGACAAGTTGCATGACAAGTGTTGGGTTCGCTACAAAACTTCAACGCCTCAATAAAAGCGTCTCTCTCTTGAGCGTAGGCGAAATTCGGCAATATGACAGAAGGTCAATCATATTAATTTTATTAATTTAGCAGGACTTACGCAAAATTATGAAAAAACAAACCACAAAGGACACTAAGTTAAGAGGGTTTAAAAGAGTTTTTGCGTAAATTCTGTTTAGCTGCGAGTCCATTTCAGATAAGTTATATAAATTATAGATACCACCTGTATGGGCATGATCGCTATTAGACTCTTCCAAAAATAGTTGATGTCTAAACTGGACATGATGCTGAAGTAGCACATACCCACCAGTAGAAACATCATCCAACTGAGATATTTACGTTTAATTGTCAGCATATAACATTTTCAGGCTGGGCTAGGTATAGGAATAATTGACCACAGATCAACACAGATATTCTGAAAGTTTTTAGAACCAGCCTTGTTTGTTGATAAAGTAGCTATTAACAAATTCTTCGGGAGTTTTGTTTAAGTAGATCATCCCTTCAATTAAGCCGATTAGCTGCATAACTAACAAGCTAATACCGTAGGTGAAAAAACCGCCAATTAGAGCTATTACCAGCATAATGCAGCCTTCTGGAGCATATCCTAGAACAAATTTATGCGCTCCCAATCCTCCGAAAATAATACCGCAGTAACCAGCAATCAGTTGTTTAGTAGGTTGAGAGGGATTGAAATTTGCCATATTATTTTTATCCTAGTCAAGTGATTATAAAAAATTCATTTTAGTCAAATTAAAGCTTTAAAATATGTTCATTTAGTAAACATATCTTGAAGCTTTTATTAGTAAAAATGCGCCTGATTTTCAATATTAAAATAGTCTTTGTATAGTTTAAATACCAAACTAAAAATATTATACAGAGATGTTTTTTAGGTAAATATACAAAAATGGTGATAATTTGGGAATTTTTTAGGTAGATGAAGTATAGATTTATCTGTAATAAATTATTTCTTCATTTACTACACCCTATTTCTACACTCATGGAATATACAAAATTAGCCAAACTCAGCCCTGATTTTAGCTCAGATAGGTAATAAATACAGGTTTCAAAGCTTCCCTATGATGGGATTAGACAGAATTTATGCGCTGAATTTTACAACTTAAAAACCTAAGTTCCAATATGTTGGTAATATTGTGCTATTTGCCCAATTTTATGCACTGTTACCAGGAAATTTTGGCTAGTCTTTGTACAGATTTGCAAGTAACTGATGGTTTGTACTGAGGTGTAATTATCCCTAACTGCACACTGTTTGCTGTTCATTAGCATACTTTTAATTTGAAATTACTTGTATGATTTGTAGATGCATTTCCTCATCAGATAGGAAACAAATTTGATACAAGTATTGCAGTAATTCAGAAGCCGAATTACACTCCATCAATTCCAAGTTTAAAATGCTTATATATGCAATGTAAGCAAATAGTTTTGAGAACGGCAACCGTGTTATTAAGTTTGATTAATTACCACTACCCAAAATAAATAGACTCAGCAAAGTTCCACTGTTCCAAAGACTATGAAGGAGCATAGGAGCTAAGAGATTGCGCGATCGCGTGTAAACTACTCCTAAAACCATTCCTAATGCTGTTAAAGGCAGAATTTCCGAAAAACTCAGGTGAGCGATCGCAAACAACAAACTACTCAAAATAATTGCTCCCCAAACAGGGACATAACGAGTCAGAGAAGGTAGTAAAAAACCCCTAAATAACACTTCTTCAAAAATCGGCGCAGCGATCGCAGCTGTAGCGAAAAATATTCCCAGAGCTAGAGTATCTTGACTTTCCAGTGCTAATTGTAACAGAGGATTACTACCACCCTGACCCTGCCATAATTGCTGATTAATCAACGACACCACCACCACTATCGGTAACGCTGTGCAGTAACCCCCCAATCCCCAGAAAATCCAGCGATCCTGCAACCGGAAGCGAAACCAATTTTCTGGTAGGGGAAAAAAGGGCTTCAAAGATACATAAAGCACCAACAGCGCCCCTAATGCTACCATCACATAACTGACTAAAACAGACAAAGCCTGGAGGCGAACATTCTCAATGGGTCGAGGAATCGGCAATAGGGAGAGCAACACTGGTACTAGGAGTTGCCCCATAAAGAAAAATCCCACCACAAAAACCTGTAAAATCGTTTCCGTATCCCAAGGCGTTGACCAAGGTAAATCAGCATTTTGCGCCAATATGGACTCTTTCCCCTTAATCAACAGCTGACCAATCAAAACAACCAGTAATATCAGACCAGTTAATGCTGTGACTGTGGGAATTGTGGCAATTAGCGCTAATTTCACCACAGATGCGATCGCGGCTTCCTGTTCTTCGGCTAGAACTGTTGATAAAGCTGCTTGTCGTTGCTGGATTTCGTAAAGTCTACTTAAAGAACTAGAGCGAAACCAACCGTCTAAATTTTCGTTAATCAACTCTGAGGAGTTCGGTAGCAGTCGAGGAGGATCACTCCATATTCCACTCAAGACAGCAGCAGTGTCTCCCAATTCCGGATTAACTTCTGAGGTTTGCTGTAATTCTTCCCAAGTCTTGATGGCTGTATCTGTATTTCCTTGCTGTGCTTGTAAAATGCCTAAATGTAAATCTAAATCAGCCTGTAATTTTTGCAGTTTCTCAAGGGACTGCTGCAACTTTTCCTGCTTTTCTTCAGCAGAAACCTGAGTTTCAGGAGGTTCTTTTCCTAGAGGTTTAGCTGGTAGGGGAATAGATTTAGATTCGCTGAGTTTACTTTCAGCTTTCTCAAAATTTTTGGTAACTGACTCACGCACCTGTTGATATTGGGTGGTAGCAATTTCTAGCGGCTTCTCTCCCAAGATCGCTGCTTTAATTGCTGATAAATTTTCGTTACTATTGTCTTCTGGCTGCCAGGCTTGTGCTTGGAGAGCGATGTTAGTTTGGTATAGTTCTAAACGACTTTGGAACTGAGGTTCCTGCAAACTACCAAATAAAGACGACAGAGACAACAGAACTGCTATCGGTGTCAGGACAAAAAATAAAAGTAACCGCTTAATCGTCATCTATTCCCCTTGAAAAAGTCACAGGACAAACCCTACCCTTTGGCAATTATCGCAAGAAAACGCCGAAGGTTGATCAATAAATATTTTGAGTTTGCCAGATGTGGGATGAGAGGGGCGTGGCGATCGCCACTGACATCTATACAATGGTAAAATTAACACTCAGTCAGCAATAGTTCCATCTGGTACTAAATCCCCAATCCCGGTTTTCATGAGCGACATTCAACTCAACCTCTTCAATGACTTCCCCTCACCACCAGGAAATTTAATTCCCACCAACGCCAAAATTCCCATTCCTCCCGGAACATACAACAATATCGCCGAGTTGACACAAGATTGTAATCAGTGTCAGCGTTGTGGTTTGGCAGAAAATCGGACTCATGCTGTGGTTGGGCGTGGTCATCTCCAAGCACCCATCATGGTTATAGGGGAAGCACCAGGTCAAAACGAAGACGAAACCGGCTTACCATTTGTCGGTAGATCAGGACAATTGTTAGAGAAAATATTAGCATCTGTGAATCTGAGTACCGAACAAGATGTATATATTGCCAATATTAATAAATGTCGTCCACCAGAAAACCGCACCCCTAACCCTGACGAAATGGCGGCTTGTATACCCTACTTACTAGAACAAATTCGCCTCATCGACCCGAAAATAATTTTACTCACAGGTGCAACTGCGGTTAAAGGTATCACTGGCGATAAGCGGGGAATTACGAAAATTCGCGGTCAGTGGATAGAGTGGTCAGGGCGTTTGTGTATGCCGATTTTTCACCCTTCTTATTTGCTACGTAATCCTTCTAAAGAAGTCGGTAAGCCTAAATGGTTAATGTGGCAAGATATGCAAGCAGTCCGCGCTAAATTAGATGAAATCCGGAATAACGGTTAAAGGAAATGTAGTTGAGCCAGTGTATCTATCAACACAGGAGAAAAAGTATGTCGTCCTTCATTAATTCAACTAAACCCTAAATATTTCGAGAGACGGTAGGCAATCAATATTCCCAATATACCTCCAATCACACTGAACAAGATTGAAACAACTGATAACAAACTTCCACCCCATAAAAGTGGAACGTAGCTACCAATAGTAGAACCAACAAACATTCCAATGCCGATAAGTAATTTATTCAAGCTTGTATGGAAGAGTGATTACAGCTTCAGAATACAGGAGATGATGCTGAATATGATCAAGTATTAATTTGGCCTTGTTGTTTTAGTTATTGTTCAGTTGGAAATATAACATTTTCATAGAGGAGTTCAATAGGACACTCAAATTCAATACTTGATAAAGTAATAATGTCACCGGGTATATAGGGATAATAAAGCCACATTCTACCCTCCCCTCGTGAGTAACGCTCAACAGAAATTTTTTCAGAGTCAATCAAGAGATACTCTTGTAAAGTTGGCATTGTTAAATAATCAGATAATTTTTCACCTCTATCTCTGGCGCTAGTTCCTGGGGAAAGAACCTCAACAATTATCCGAGGATATTGAATAAATTTGTGAGCTTTGAGGTCTTGAGGATCACAACTGACAATAAGATCAGGATAGTAGTAAGGACTTTGTGGAGTAACTTGCACCTTCACATCTGACACATTCACTCGACAGCCTTTAGAGTGGAGATGAGGGCGTAAAGCAGTATAAAGATTAAGAGCAATATCATTGTGAGGAATTGTCCCACCTGTCATGGCAAAAATTTTGCCGTTGACATATTCATAGCGAATATCTTGTTGGGGTTCCCATGTCAGATATTCCTGGACGGTCATTTTTGAGGGTGGTTGAGGAATAGCTATCATAATTTTTTAAACCCCGTGTTCAATTTAGCTAAATGATAAAATCAGGAAAAGCTGCTGAAAGAACTGTAGTTGATCAGGTGAATTGGTAAGCACAGGAGAAAAATTATGTGGAACTCAACTATATTGCTGGTGATTGTCTTAGGTGGGATATTACTGTACATAATCCAAAAATTAATTGATGCTTCACCTCGTAACCAAAATTCTAGTAATCGTTATCAAAGAAATTCTCCCTACCGCAAAAGTGATTACAGTACCTCAAATACATCCGATTCCAGCAGCTATGACTCAGGTAGTAGCAGTTTTTTTGATAGTAGTGGATATGACAGCAGCAGTGGTTGCGATAGTGGTGACTCTGATGGTGGTGGTTGTGATGGTGAATAATAAATTACGGTATGTATCCGCACACTGTCCGCTACTATTTCTTAATAATAGTCAGTGAAATTGCTAAAAAGGTAAATGGTTAATGTGGCAAGATATGCAAGCAGTCCCCGCTAAATTGGATGAAATTATCAAAGGCGACTAAAGGAAATATAGTTGATGGAGTAAATCCGTTAGCAAAGGAGAAGGATTATGTCGTGGTTAATTATATTGTCAGTGGTTGTTATGTTGCTGATATTCTTCATTGCAATTACTTCTGCTTCATTTGGTAGCAAAAAGTCCTCTAATTCTAATCGAAGAAATGGTGGTGGTCCCGATGGCGGTGGTCCCGATGGCGGTGGTCCTGATGGCGGTGGTCCTGATGGCGGTGGTCCTGGTTAAATTCCGGGATTTATCCTCACACTACCCGCCCGACAATCTCGCAACCAAGTTTTAACAGCTTGAGCTACAACACCGTTACTACTATCTCTGGGAGGCGATATTAGTTGTTCCTGTGAATCAGCACCAATTTGAGTAAACATCATGACCAAACGCCACCCAGTATTACCTTTTGTCAATAAAACCCAGTGAAATTGCTGGGATTCTACCGGCTTTCCAGCGATATACTGCCTTTCTAAAGTAGTGAAAAAAACCTGTTCTATTCCGGTTGTTGTACTTTTGCGCGGGTCTGTGTTCAGGGGTAGAGGTGCAAATTCAGGTTTTCCGGCTACCAGCATATAGCTATAAATGTCACTGCTGCGACTACGACGGCGGGCGCGTTGAGTGACGCGGTTTGCATAACTTGGTAAATCGTGCAATAGCTGAGGTGTTAAGTTTTCTAAACTTTGTGCAGAACAAACGGAACTCAGGCTAGTGGTAGCGGTGGCTTTGTGAGTGAGGGAAAACAGTGTGTTGGCTGCTAACAACCAGAAGCCGCAAGCGATTAGCCACAAACGATAATTTTTGCTTTTGACTTTTGGTTTCATCCCACTGTTGCTAACTCTTCCACAATCTGGTTCCAGGCTAACTCAGGTTGAGCCGCAGCTGTGATGGGACGACCAATGACGAGGTAATCTGCACCGGCTTGTATGGCTTGGGCGGGGGTGAGCGATCGCTTTTGATCTCCTTTATCTGCCCAAGAGGGGCGGACACCTGGACAAACCAGCAAAAAGTCATTTTCACAAGTTTGGCGTAACTGCGCGACTTCCTGGGGGGAACACACAGCCCCATTTAACCCCGATTCCTGCGCCATTAGTGCCATTTCTAAAGCATATTCTGGCAGTTCTAAAGGCACTTTTAAATCAAACGCCAATTGACGGGAAGAAATACTGGTCAGTAGGGTAATAGCGATTAATTGGGGTGGTTTCACACCTGCTTGTGCGGCTCCTTCCTGTGCTGCTTCGGTAGCAGCTTTTAAAGCATCTTTACCAGCAGTGGCGTGAATTGTCAGTAAATCCACCCCGTAACTAGCAGCACCACGACAAGCCCCCGCTACAGTATTAGGGATATCGTGAAATTTCAAATCTAAGAAAATCCGTTTTTGCCGAGATTTTAAAACTTCCAGAATTTTGGGGCCAGAACTAGTAAATAACTCTAAACCCACCTTCCAGAAATTGACTTGGGGTAATTGATCTACAAGGGCGATCGCACTTTCTAGATCCGCTACATCCAACGGCACAATTATTTGGTTATTACTCATTGGTCTAGTCATTAGTTATTGAGAAGTCGCACAAACTTATTTTTACCAACTTGCAGCACTCGTCCGTGTAATTCACTAGGCTGATCAAAAATGGTATCAACATCAGTCATGCGATCGCCATCTAAGCGTACCCCACCCTCTTGAATTTTTCGTTTACCTTCCCCGGTACTTTTGCACAAACCAGTCACATTCAGAAGATATGCCAACTTCACCGGAAAATCTGACACCCCAGCCAGAGAGAACTCCGGAAGCGCCCCTTCCTTACCGCCACTTTTTGCCGCATCCTTCGCCTCATTAGCCGCAATTTCACCGTTGTATTGTTGCACAACTTCATAAGCTAAAAGCATTTGGCGATCGCGGGGATTTTCTGGCAAATTTTCCAAACTTAAATCCGTCAGCAATTCAAAATACTGAGATAACAAACTATCAGGAACACCTTGTAACTTCTGATATTTTTGCGCCGGATGTTCTGACAACCCAACATAGTTACCCAGAGACTTAGACATTTTCTGCACACCATCCGTACCAATTAAAATCGGTAACAGCAAACCAAATTGGGGCTTTTGTCCAAAATGCCGTTGTAAATCTCGCCCTACAGCAATGTTAAACTTTTGATCAGTTCCCCCTAATTCCACATCAGCCTCAACAGCCACAGAATCATAGCCCTGCATCAATGGATATAGGAACTCATGGATAAAAATAGGATTCTCTTTTTTATAACGTTCAGCAAATCCCTCCTTAGCCAACATCTGACTCACCGTCATAGTAGAGAGTAACTCCAGAACCTTAGTTAAATCCAGCCCAGCAAGCCATTCTGAGTTATAACGCACCTCCAACCTACCCGGTGTGTCAAAATCCAAAATAGGGCGCACTTGATCCAGATAAGTTTGAGCATTTTGTGCCACATCCGCCTCTGTTAGCTGACGACGCACCTCAGACTTACCTGTAGGATCGCCAATCCGAGCCGTAAAATCCCCAATAATCAGAACAGCTGTATGACCAGCATCCTGAAAACCCCGCAGTTTCCGTACTGGTATGCTATGACCAAGATGAATATCAGATCCAGTGGGATCAATTCCCAATTTGATCCTCAAAGGTCGATTCGTAGTTAGCAAGCGCTTCTCTAAACTTTCACTTTCAGAATCTGCATCAGTTGGTTGGGGGAAAATTTCTACTATTCCACGATGTAGCCAAGAAAAATTTTGCGTCATACTCAGAGATTCGTGATTAACTACCCTTTTTACTTTATAAGTTAGGTTGGTTATGTTCGCTGGCAATTTGTCCGTACTTCAACCAAATTTAGATAATTGCCAACAATTAACCGCCAAGCTTCATTGAATGAATTACAGTTATATTTACAAGTGAGGAAGTGAGAACGCCGTGTCGTCTTCTAGGACTATTACAAATAAACAACCGCAACGTCAGACTTCATCAGGTTTTGAGTTTTTGAAAGGGGTTGGCCAAATAACTGGCGGTACTATCCTCTCAATCACCATGCTGGCAAGCTCTATTGTAGCCGGAGGCCTAGTCGGTCTGGCTATTAGTTTCCGTAATTTGCCAGACGTGAGACAATTGCGTAACTTTTTACCATCAGAAACAACTTATATTTATGACATTAATGGCAAACTCTTAACCAGTCTTCACGGTGAAGCCAACCGAGAAGTCATGGCCTTAGATAGAATTTCCCCTCATCTAAAACGCGCAGTTCTAGCCAGTGAAGATGGTCATTTTTACGATCATCATGGCATCAACCCCAGTGGTATCGGACGGGCTTTAATCACTAACCTGGCCGCAGGTGGTGTACGAGAAGGCGGTTCTACCATCACCATGCAGCTGGTGAAAAATTTATTTTTATCTCAAAAACGTGCCTATACTCGTAAATTAGCCGAAGGAGTACTGGCCATTAGGCTAGAACAAATTCTGAGCAAAGACCAAATTTTGGAAATGTACCTCAATCAAGTTTATTGGGGTCATAATAACTATGGTGTCCAAACAGCAGCACGCAGTTACTTTGAAAAGTCAGCAGAAATCTTAACCTTGGGTGAGTCAGCAATGATGGCGGGTTTAATCCAAGCGCCAGAAGAATTCAGCCCCTTTGCAAGCATGACACTAGCAAAACGCAAACAAAGGGAAGTTTTGGGTCGGATGCTGGAATTGCAGTGGATCAGCCAGCAAGAATATGATGATGCTTTAAAGCAAGAACTGAAATTTGGAAAAATTAGGTCATTTCAAGGTAGCGCTTTACCCTACGTAACTAATACTGTATCTCAAGAATTAGTCCAGAAATTTGGGCGGGAAGCGCTAATTAAGGGTGGAATGCGCGTACAAACCACTGTTGATACTAATTTTCAAATAATGGCAGAAAATACTGTCAGTAAATGGAGTACAAGATTAAACCGTCAAGGGCTGCGAAATAATCAAATTGCCCTAGTAGCGATAGATCCCCGAACCCATTTTGTGAAAGCACTGGTAGGGGGGATAGACTCTAGAGGTAGCGAGTTTAATCGTGCCACCCAAGCCCAGCGTCAACCAGGCTCTGCCTTTAAGCCATTGGTATATTATACTGCCTTTTCTACTGGTAAATATACACCAAACAGCATTGTTCAAGATACAGCAGTGAGTTATCGAGATGGTAGCGGTTGGTACAGTCCCAAGAACTACGATAATAGTTTTCAAGGAGCAATCTCAATCCGCTCGGCCTTAGCTCAGTCTCGCAACATTCCAGTTATCAGACTGGGTATGGCTGTGGGTATGAATAAAGTTGTAGAGGTTTCACGTACCCTGGGAATCAAAAGTCCGATGGCTCCTGTAACTTCTTTGCCCCTGGGAGCTATAGGTATTACACCTTTGGAATTAACTAGTGCTTACGCTACCCTGGCTAATTATGGCTGGCAATCACCACCGACAATTATGGCGCGTGTCACTGATAGTAGTGGCAATATTTTACTAGATAATACACCTAAACCCCAGTTGGTCCTGGATCAATGGGCATCAGCAACCACTATCGATATCATGCGTTCAGTAGTTACGTCAGGAACTGGCAAAGCTGCCGATATAGGTCGCCCCAGCGCTGGTAAAACAGGAACTACTTCATCGGAAAGGGATATTTGGTATGTCGGCACTGTGCCACAGTTAACAACTGCGGTTTGGGTAGGTAGAGATGATAACAGACCATTATCTAGAGGTGCAACTGGTGGTGGTATGGTGGCTCCCATCTGGAAAGATTTTATGCAGCAAGCCCTCAAAGGTGTACCTGCGGAGAACTTTAAGTCACCTTCTAACTTTAAACGCCCCAGATCATAAGTAAGCAGGGATTGTGGATGGGTAGTTCACAATCCACTACTGCTGTTTTTCTAGTTCGCTTTTCATGCGCTCTAGGGTCATATTCATTTGCTCAAACATCTGTTGGGGAGTTACTCCAAATTGACCAAGTTGAGTTTTGAGTTGCTGCACAGTCATCTGCGCCATAAAATCCTCTGATAGCTCGAATCGCTTCATAAAGACGCGATAGCGATCCATCATAGCTTCCATTTGCTCAATAAACAGCTTTTTACCCTCACGATCAAACTTGCCGTAGTTGTTGCCAAGATTGATCAGGGCTTGATAATCTTCAAATAGCTGTTTTGCTTCTTGCTGAACGATATCAGAGTCAAAGAATCCCATTTTGCTTATATTCAACTGAGCATTTAAACTCAGCAGCTTAATATTTTTGCCTCTATTACTATTTTAGTCTAGGGAATTCATCTAGGGAAGAAGTTTCGGTTTAAGTACGGTTTTTTACCGGAATTTCAACACTTGACTGGGGGAGTGTGGGGGAGAAGAGGCAGGGGGGCAGGGAGCAGGGAGCAGGGGGGAAGTTTTTTACCAATGACCAATGACTAATGACTAATAAAATCCAGCATAATTTTTTGATGTATAGCGCCTAAAGGTCTGATTTCATCGGCTATGGGGGAATAACACTCACCTTGGTGAATATCTTCAGGTGTTAATAATCCCATATCCCAACCTTCGTTTAAGTTGAGTTGATTTAATTCGACTAGGAGGGGCGCATGGAAGACATGACGAACAACTGCATCATCTGCATAACAAGCGAATTCAAAGAATTTTGGGAGGGTATAGCCGATTTCTTCCATAACTTCTCGTTTTACTGCGATATCGGGTGTCTCACCAATTTCCAGATGTCCACCGAATAGACCCCAGTAACCAGGATAGAAAATACCAGGGATATTATCTCGCAATTGCATGAGAAATTTATCTTCTTGGTAAAGAATTGCGATCGCTACATGAATTGGTTGATTATTCATCCATTTTCACCGCTAATTTCTCCTGATAATTTTAAATTTCCTCTATATAGACTTCCCCAAACTCTTGTTCAGCCAAGGGAATACTCTTGTAGCGAACTCTACCTTTAATTACTACTTGCTCGCCTTCTTTAAGATTGGGTTGATCGGTAACTACCCAAATTTTGCCTGTGGAGTCGTTAATTTGATATGCCCATTGCTCAAGTAACGGTACTTGCTTTTCGATCTTACCTTGGATGTAAACTGTAGTCTCCTGGTCTGTTTCTGGTTTAATTTCCTCAATCAAGGTGACATTGCTACCAATACTGAAGTGACCAGCTTTGAAACTTGGTGTTGTAAAAGAACTACAACCACAAAGACCCACAACAATTAATAAAGTAATCCCCTGGCGGTAAGGAATCATACTAACTCCATATCTCTGTGAGGCGGGAAAAAGCCTGAATCTGGGAAAATTTTGGGTTATTTGCATGAACTCAGTTCCGGTGCGTACATTTTGGGGATGATTCTTCAAATCTTCGCTGTTCCGATGAGGCAGTTAATCTGAGAAAATAAACAATATGAGTATAGTCTTGTGAATATAAAGACGCTACGACATTAAGCAGTAACGCCTGAAATATAGACTAAAGGCGAGTCTTGTGGGGATTTTAATGGAAACAAAAACTGCCAAACTTCTCGATGGTAAAGCCTTAGCTGAAAAAATTCATCAAGAACTTTCAGCTATGACAACAGAAACACAAGCAAAAATTGGGCGATCGCCTGGTTTAGCTGTATTAATGGTGGGAGATAACCCCGCATCAGCTGCTTATGTACGCAACAAAGAACGGGCTTGCGCCAAAGTCGGTATTGCTTCTTTCGGCAAGCATTTTCCCACACAAACAACCCAAAGGGAACTAGAAGCAGTAATTGCTGCACTCAACCAAGATGAACGTGTAGATGGTATTCTCGTGCAGTTACCTCTACCCAGCCACTTAGATTCTGTCGCCTTGCTGAATACAATCGACCCAGATAAAGATGCTGATGGACTGCATCCAGTCAACTTAGGGCGGCTAGTACGGGGAGAAACTGGTTTACGCAGTTGTACCCCAGCTGGTGTGATGCGACTATTGCAAGAATATGAAATTCCTTTACAGGGCAAACAAGTTGTAGTGGTGGGACGCAGTATTTTAGTAGGCAAACCCATGGCCTTAATGCTACTAGAAGCTGATGCGACTGTGACTATTGCCCACTCGCGCTCCCTCCACCTTAGTAACATCACAAAAAATGCTGATCTGATCATTGCTGCGGTAGGTCGCCCAGGATTAATTACCGGCGAAATGGTCAAACCAGGCTCCGTTGTGGTAGATGTGGGGATGAATCGCATCACAGATGCCAGTGGCAAAAGTCGTTTAGTCGGCGATGTTGACTGGGAATCAACTGCTGGTGTGGCAGAATATATCACTCCAGTTCCTGGTGGTGTTGGACCCATGACTGTAGCCATGTTACTGAAAAATACAGTTGCCAGTTATTTGAAAAAGGCAAAATGAGTTATTAATTCTAAATTTTTAACTCCTCACACCTAACTCACCACTTTTTCCACCCCAGAGCGTAAAATTGTGACGGATAAGACAAACAGCCAACCGCCTAAAATTGAAGGAATTAAGAATGGTCGCAGCTGAGAACCTCCAGAAAATGACAGAGACAGCCACCTTTAACCTCAAACCCTATCTCAAAGAACGGCAACAGCTTTGTGAAACTGCCCTGGATCAGGCTCTTCCCGTAATTTATCCCGAAAAGATTTATGAATCCATGCGCTACTCGGTATTAGCTGGAGGTAAGCGTGTACGTCCAATTCTTTGCCTTGCAGCCTGTGAAATGATCGGCGGGACAATTGAAATGGCCATGCCCACCGCCTGCGCGATGGAAATGATTCATACAATGTCATTAATTCACGACGACCTGCCAGCAATGGATAATGATGATTATCGTCGTGGCAGGTTGACAAATCACAAAGTTTATGGTGAAAATATCGCCATTTTAGCTGGTGATGGCTTGTTAGCTTACGCTTTTGAATTCGTTGTCACTCAAACCCCTGAAACCGTTTCTAGAGAGCGAGTTTTAAAAGTAGTTGCTCGTCTCGGTAAAGCCTTGGGTGCGGCTGGCTTAGTGGGCGGTCAAGTAGTTGATTTAGACTCAGAAGGTAAGTTAGATATTTCTCTAGAAACCCTGAATTTTATTCACAACCATAAAACGGCAGCCCTTTTAGAAGCCAGTGTTGTTTGTGGCGGTATTGTCGGCGGCGCTTCCTCTGAAGACATAGAAAGACTTTCTCGCTATTCTCAAAACATCGGTCTGGCATTTCAGATCATAGATGATATTCTCGATATCACTGGGACTCAGGAGCAATTAGGTAAAACTGCTGGTAAAGACCTCATAGCTAAAAAAGTTACCTATCCCAGCCTGTGGGGAATAGAAGAATCACGCGCCAAAGCTCAACAGCTAGTGCAAGCAGCCTGTGAGGAATTGGCAACATTTGGTAAATTAGCACAGCCACTCCAGGCGCTGGCTCACTTTATCACTAGTCGCAATAACTAGATCCAGATTTGATCTAGGATTATGGGTTACATAAAAATGTTTCTTCAGGAAATAATTGCTGCTAAATTTATACTAATCTCACCAAAAAACCATGCAGGACATAGGCAATATTTTAGATAACCGGGTGCTGCTGGTTGCTCTGGTAGCTTGTTTAATTGCTCAAGTATTGAAACTTGTAGTTGAGTTAATCAGACATCGTAAGCTGAATGTGCGTGTTTTAGTCACCACTGGAGGTATGCCTAGCGCCCATTCAGCTTTGGTAACAGCTCTTGCAGCTGGTGTCGGGCAAAGTCTGGGTTGGGCATCGCCGGAATTTGCTGTAGCTATGGTTTTTGCCATCATCGTCATGTATGATGCCGCCGGAGTTCGCCAAGCTGCTGGTAAGCAAGCACGAATTCTCAATCAAATGATTGATGAATTATTCCATGAAAAACCAGACTTTAGTCAAGACCGACTCAAAGAACTACTAGGGCATACACCAGTGCAAGTGATAGCTGGTTCAGCCTTGGGTATCACCATTTATTGGTTAGCTAGGTCTGCTTACTAACTTATAAACGGACAGATGAGCGCAGTAACATAACTTTACTGCCATCTACTAGAACTGCAAAAAACCCCCGTTCGGTGAGTTGTTGCAGGGTTGTGTATGCTTCTTGTTGGTTTCCAGTATAAACTGCCAGTAAGTATGGGCGTTGTCCGTAGGAAGCAAATCCAATGTTACCTCCCAGTACTTGTTGTATGCTATTTGCCAGTTCTGGTTTGTTAAAATACTCCACTAATACAGCATAACCATCTCCGAGGACTTGGGGGTTAAAGCTGACTGTCTGAGGTGGAGTTGGTACTTGTGTGACATTAGCTGCTGTGGGTTGTGTCGTGATGATGGCAGATAAGCCGACAATATTATTGACATATTTTGCCCAACGATTGGCATTGTCAATGCTGTTAAACCCACCTATCCGCGTCACGGTATCATTGAGATATTGGCAGGTTGTCCCTTGAATTTGATTTGGTAAGGCACTACGTAGCTGTTGCTGACTATTGACAGTGGGACTAACTACCAACAAAAGATATTCCCCAGGGCGGGGAGGTTGACAAATAGGAATATTTTGTTGAGCAGTGACAGGAGTCATGCTACCGATAAACCCTGCGGCTGCAAGTGCTAAGGTGGTAGATAAAGGATCAAATTTTTTTAAGAATTTGGGAATCATAAACTGGATTTTGGGCAAAGATTTCAAAAATAAGTTTTTTGTACGGCTACTCAGGAGAGGTTGTAAGCCGCCTCAAATTTTCTTCGTTTCTATGAGAGTTTGTAGTAAGCACTTTAGTGCTAATACCAATTTTGTCGGATAGCTGCGGTGGCGATGTTGCTAAACTTTTATGAATCAGGTTTGCGAAGTGTCTCCATCAGCAGAATCAAATCCAGAAATTGGGTAAGATTCCTGACAAAAAAGGTATGAGAAAATTAGAACTAAAGTTCTTACTACGAACTTGGATATTAGGATACAGATGTCAGTGATGCCAAAGGATCTGATATGGTCCCAGAAGGAGCTTGAAATTCTCCTGTAATCACATACTCTAATCGCAGTTTTAGCCAGGTAATAAATTGGGAATTTGTGGAAATAATGGCGGCTGTTGGTTTAGGACACTTTGCTTTTACCTCTGCCATTTCTGGTGATTCCAAGAAGGCTGGCTGCTTGACTAACCAAAAATCAATTTCTTTTTCTTGTTCATGGTAGTGACGAGTGCGTTCTTTCAGCACTTCTGAGGTGGGTTCTTCGTGTATCAGGAACTGTTGACTGGCCAATACGTAATAGTATGTTTGCATTTTTCAACCTTTGCTTACTATTCAATAATTTCAGGGTACAGGATGTAGCACTGTACCCCTAAAAAATAATTAAACCGTAATTACCTCATGAAAGCACTAAAAGGACAAGCACTGCTTTTTCCTTGGTCACTTTTCGGTTTTCCTTGCCAATTCCACAATTGTTGGAAAAAACTCCAAAAATTTGCTGGTTTCTGCTTTGGCTCACCAATTGCTTGTTTGCCGCTTGCTGTCAGCTTTTCTAAGAACTTGGTATTGTCATAATAGTGTTCCAAGGACAGGATTTTCAAGTCATCAGTGACACGAGCAATACTCATACCGATTACTTCTATAGTTTCTCCTGTGGGGGCGTGGTCTTTGTATGCACCTTTAAAATGTCCCCAATGCCGCCATTTAAAGGCTACTGTGGGTGGGGCTGAGAACACTTCTAGGACTTCCCAGGTAAATCCTTCAGGAAATGCTGTATGGAAGAGGTTTGTGGATGTTTCAAAGTCTTCTTCAGCAGCTTTGTAATGTTGGGTGTTACCAATTAGGAGTTTGTAAGTTCCTGACTCGACTAAATCTGATACTGTGTAGCCTGGACCTCCATTGGTACTCATGCGGAACTTGTCGTTGACAACCGATATCCACTGTTGGGGGTTGGTTTTAAAGTTAGCTTCGACATCGAAGGTTCTCACCAAGTTCTGCACTATGGCTTCTAGTGAACCTTCGGGATGATTGCGTGTGCTTTCTTTGGCGATATTTTCGTTGGAACGGGTATAGTCGGGAAATTTGCCATAGCGCCATTCGATATCAGTGCTTTGTTCTAGTACTTTATCTCTGTGCTGTACCCAAAGGGGAAGGCTGTTGGAATCTGTTGAGGTCATAGAAGTTCTGCTGAAAGATTTAACTCCAAATTTCCGGATTTCGCAGTTACAACCCCTCTTTTTCAGTTATCAGGTGTCAGTTATCAGTTATCAGGCTAGAAAGAAAATTGTGATAACTGTTTACTGTTCACTGTAATTGCTTGTTTCATTTCGCGGACTGCTCTCTCTATTCCTACTAATGCGGCTCGACTGATAATGGTATGACCAATGTTCAGTTCTTCCATTCCTGGTAGTGTGGCTACAGGATAAACGTTCCAGTAGGTGAGTCCATGTCCAGCATTGACGCGCAAGCCGGCTTTTATGGCTTTTTCGCAGCCTTGAGCTAATATGGCTAATTCTTGCTGGCGATGTTTTTCGTCTTTGGCTTCGGCGTACTGTCCTGTGTGCAGTTCAATAAATTGTGCTTGTACCTTGACAGATGCTTCAATTTGTGCAGGTTGTGCGTCAATAAATAAACTAACAGGAATACCAGCGCTCTGCAATTTATCAACTATCTCACCTATTCTAGCAATTTGTCCGACGATATCTAATCCGCCTTCTGTGGTTACTTCTTCGCGCTTTTCGGGGACTAAGGTGACGTAATCGGGTTTAATGTCTAGGGCGATCGCTACCATTTCATCGGTGGCGGCCATTTCTAAGTTGAGGTGCGATCGCACTGTCTGCCGCAAGAGT
This sequence comes from Nodularia harveyana UHCC-0300, assembly GCF_034931085.1. Classification (NCBI taxonomy): domain Bacteria; kingdom Bacillati; phylum Cyanobacteriota; class Cyanophyceae; order Nostocales; family Nodulariaceae; genus Nodularia; species Nodularia harveyana. Next base: position 123,024 of record NZ_JAYGHG010000002.1, read on the forward strand.
AGCACATCTCTGTCTTGAATATGTCGCCGATCTTCCCGCAAATGTACTGTAATTCCATCTGCACCTGCTAATTCTGCTAGTACCGCCGCCGCTACGGGGTCTGGTTCCACTGTCCGCCGGGCTTGGCGAATGGTGGCGATGTGGTCAATGTTAACTCCCAGTGTAGGCACCCTTGTATCTCCCTGTCTATAATCCCATGAGTTTTGATTTTACCGAATTTTAGAGAGTGTTTGAGCAAATGCGATTATGGTTGAGCGATCGCCTTTGGCAGAGCGGAGCATCGTCGCGTAAATTTCCCAGCAGGATTTAGAATAATATCTACACCCACTCTGTGAGGCGGTATGCTCTTAGAACTACAACAGATTATCGTCAAGCCTGGACAAGAAATGTTGCTACAAGATATTAGTTGGCAGCAATTAGAGAATATTTTGGTAGAAATGGGAGAAAAACGGGCTGCACGTATTTCTTATAGTGATGGTTGGTTAGAAATTATGGTTCCTTTACCTGAACACGAAAAAGATAAAGAATATATTGGAGATTTAGTTAAAATCTTGCTAGAAACACTCCAAATTGATTTTGAACCTTTTGGTTCTACTACACTAAAAAATGAACAAATGTGCCAAGCAGTGGAACCAGATACTTGTTTTTATATTCAAAATCAAGCTGCTGTAATTGGTAAAAATCGTCTTGATTTAACTGTAGATCCACCACCAGATTTAGCCATTGAAATTGATATTACTTCCCGAACTAGATTTGATAACTATGAGATTTTGGGAGTTCCTGAACTGTGGCGATATACAAAGGAAGGTTTAGAAATTTCTTTGCTACAGGAAGGAAAGTATATCAAAGTGCCATCTAGTCCTAATTTTCCTAATATCCCCATTGTGGAATTAGTTAATGAATATGTTCAGCAATGTTTAACTATTGGGAGAAGTCAAGCTATGCGTAATTTTAGAACTTGGCTCAACAGTAATTTATAATAATTTTTGATTTCACATTTCAATTACAAGTAAACTAATCCTTAATCGGCACAAACTCATAGGTATTAGTGCCAGGTTTTTGTTGAACTTGGACTAAGAACATGGGACTTTTCACGCGATCGCCTGATCTATCAAACTGAATCGTTCCCGTTGCACCATCAACGGAAAAATCTGAATCTCGCAGTGCCTCTTTTAGTCCCTCACGGGTATTACTTTTTTGCAAACCTGCAATAATCGCTTTAGTTGCATCATAAGACGTAGCCGTTCGCCAACTCACCGGAGCTTTCCATAATATCTGAGCATTTGACGCAAAAGCATCATTAGGAAACGGTGTAGAATGCCAAGGTACAGAGATTATTATGTCCTTAATGTATTTTCCTTCCTCTAAGCTTTCTTTCGTGAAGATTGCAGGAGTACTAAATAAACTTAATTGCCCTTGATTAGCTTTTAGCAAAGCTAAAGCTGTTCTTTTTTTGTCGCGGCTTTTGTCTACATAGTGAGCTAATACTAAGCCATCAGCGCCACTATCCTGAGCTTCAGAAATGACTGTCTTAGCGTCAAATTTAGAGGAATCAATATCGCAATCTGTAGGATTAATAGTACCACCGGCTGCTTTGAGTGCTTGGATAAAATTCTCCTTAACTGACCCATTATCTATATTTCTATCGACACAGATGAGAAAGTTTCTTTTATTCAGATTCTTGATAGCATAACGAGCCACAATATCTGTTATTGATTTAACACTGGGCGCTGTCCGAAAGATATAGTTGGCATTATCAGCAATACTTTGGGCATAGCTAGTGGGAGACATCATTACTAACCCTTTTTGTTGATACACTGAAGCTGCGGCTTTAGAAACATTACTAGAATTGTGTCCCACGACGGCCAAAATGTCGGTATCTTCAACAAACTTTTCAGCAATGTCCACGGCTTTACCTGGGTCATTATTATCATTAGCGATCGCCACTTTTAAAAGTTTGCCATTAATACCACCAATGTCATTCACCTCATTTTGAGCTTGAGCTACACCACGCAGCATCTCCTTCGCTATACCGAATTCTGTGCCAATGGGTACACTTACAGCAATTTTGAGGTATTTCTTGCTGTGAATAGCTCTAGCATTGTTCAAGTAAATCAGTGCTTCTGGATCAGCAGGTTCTATTTTCCGATAAGACTCGAATTTCTCAATAGCAGTCGTACAATCACCTTGAGTAAATGCTTGAACTCCGGCTTGTTTATCTGAATTTTTATTTTGTGTCAATAAAATTTGTTCACCGATACTAATTCTATCGCCTGTATCCTCTTCAGGCACGGGACAAGATTTAGATATAGGTTCAGGGCGCATAGCACTTAACGTAATACCTATAATTATTCCACAAATTACCCCCGCTAGATAATTCCAAATCTTCCCATTTATGTAACTAAAAATAGATGTATATCTTGGATATTTATTACCTAGTTTTTCGGCAAGTATAGGGGATGTAATTAGGGCGATCGCTTCATCTGTTAGTCCTAATATTTCTTGAAGCCGTTTCAATTCGTTGAGAGATTGATCACTCAGAGGAAATCCAATTTCGATTTGTTTCTTGAAAATCTCCTTATATTTATCCAATTTTTGCTCGTAAATTTTCCGAGGTTCTAAAACTTGCCTTTCAATTTCATCAGCTTCAGCCGTTGTTAGTTTTAGCTGATTTCTTTGCTCTTCTAGTGCAGCACGACCTATAAAAGAAATTTCACCTTTACCAGCTTCTACCCAATAGTGAACCTCTCGACGATATCTTAAATAAGGGTCATCATTTGGTGCTTTGGCAAGATTGATTTTAAAACCTTCTTTAATCGCATATATTTCCGGTTTCATTGCTGGGGCTGCTTCTTGCACTTTTGTAGTAGCATATTCATGTAATTCATCAACAGTTATCCAACCATCTTCATCTTTATCTGCGGCTCCAGTTTCTAATCCTTCTACTATATAGCGCGTGTAAGTTGAGGTATCTGTCCCTGTATCTTCAAAGGAATATTGGGTGGAAGTGGAAGATGTGAGAACTGCCCTTCCTTCTCCTCCTAATTGATTCTTGACATCCACAAAACCATTCTCTTTTGCTGACATCCCCTCAGCAAACGCGCCACTAAAGCAGCAATCAAGAATCACTACCTCCCGTTTGGAGCGGCTATTACTCATGACATCATGGACAAAGCTAGCTGGTACTGTTGTGGCTTTAACTAGTAAGCCTTTGTCAGTTTTGCGGGTGTTGCGAGTGGCAAAATACAGCTTTCCGCTCTCGTCTTTGATGCCATGTCCAGAAAAAAATAGCAATATCAGGTCATCTTTTTGACGACCATCAAATAAATGTTCTATGGCTTCTGCCATTACTTGTCTTTCTGGATTTATCAGCTTTTTTACTGCATCAAAGTTACCAATTTTTGGGTCTTTTAAAACTCGCTCCATTGCCTCTACATCTCTGACTGCTGCTGGTAATGGGTTAAGACCAACTTGATATTGACTAACTCCGATTAGCAGTGCAACTTTCGCCATCTTACTATTTTTCCTCTTGCAGTATCTCAGCTACCTGTAATAAACTTTTGAGCTTGTTCAATAGCAGTGATTAACTCTTGACTACTACTAGCTTTAACTTTCAGTTTTTTACCGTTAGCTTCGACTTCCAATTCAATGGTTTTGTTACCGAGGCGATCGCCTAAAAATCCCAGAAATTTTTTCGTATTGTCAATACTGACTTCAGCTCGTAAAACCCCCAGCAGAAAACCGCCAACCGACTTGCTGGCTTCGGGTATTTCTGTAACTGCTACGAGTTCGGCACTTTCTACATCTAACTCTTTGATCTCTCGCAAGAGATTTCGCGTTTCCCGCTCTTGTTCCTCTGCATCTAAGTCGGGATTGGCAAGAGTGATCGTGAGTGTGACATTAGATTGAGAACTCATATTGTATATTTTTGGATTTTTCAGCAGTGAATAGTCAAGTATATTTCCTGAGTATACTTGTATGACATCATATTTGATGAAGAAGTTTCTGGGAAATTAGGCAATATTTTCACAAAACTTAGCTAAAAATTTGTGGAGGTCCGATGCGGCTTTAGCCGTTAGCTATGCGATCGCCCTAACTCGATGCACTAGTATAAGAACGCAGAGCTAAACGCCAAAAACTACTGGAAACCCACAACAACACCACCGCTAAAACAGCAGCACCTATAGACCAATTAATTTGACCCCGACCCAGCATGACTTCGGCGGGGATAGTTGTTAAAAATGCCACAGGCACTACAAAGGTGAAGAAAAAGCGGTAAGCAGTGGGATAAGCTACCATAGGATATCTACCTGCTTCTAAGAAACTCCGTAAAACTTCAGTAGCATTGTATATTTTCACAAACCAAATGCTAGTTGCACTCAGGATAAACCACAAGCTATAAAGAATTACCAAGCCAAATATCAAAGGTACTGCACTCATGAGGTAATTATTGATTCCCAAACCGAGGCTTTTACCTGCATAGCCAATGATCATACTGCCAAACAGTAAATCTGGTAGTCCCCAAGGTGAAAAGGTGTGAGTAGAAAGCCAAAACTGACTGGGGATAGGCTTGAGGAGAACAAAATCTAATGTCCCTTCCTGGACATGGCGAACAATGCGATTCAAGTTGGGAGAGAGAAAGGTCGCTGCAAAACCTTGTAACAACGTAAAAATTCCCAAAACCAGTAAAGCGGCTGACCATGACCAACCATTAAAGGTGTAGCCATTACTGTAAAATAAGGACAATCCGAATAAACTGCCTGCGAGATTACCGACACTGGTGAGAGTAGCTATGAGAAAATTGAGGCGATACTCCATCTCTGCTGCGATCGCAGTACTCCAAAATATCCTTAACAGTCGCCAATATCTGATCATTCTGCACCCTCAACCCAATATATTGCCAGCATAGCTAATCACTGGACAAGATGGCCACAGGGTGAACTATTCGACCTAAAATAAAATTATTATCCAGCATAAATTCCTCAAATTAAATGATTAAACTCGACCAGTTTTTAAAGTTTATGGGTGTAACCTCAACTGGAGGACAAGCCAAAATGATAATTATTGATGGTGGCGTAAAAGTCAATGGCATAGTTGAAACTCGACGAGGACGCAAATTAGTATTAGGCGATAAAGTAACCGTAGAAGGTCAAACTTTTGAAGTGGAAATATAATGTTTTTCCCGACTTTATCCCCATCTTCACTGAACATTTAGCTATTACTAAAATTCCCCTTTCAATTAATGTGCATAAAGCTGAATATAAGAAATATGATCGGGATTATTTAATCTTTACTTTGAAATTTAAAATTAAATAATATATAGGTTAGTAATTGAGATCACAAAATAATAATTGCATAATGTTCCAAATTGTACATTTTCAGCCTTTGATATGTGCAACATATAGTAAATAGCAATTTAATTTACATTCTTTAAATTCTTATTTGAACTATGTAAGTAACTTTTAAAGTTTATCTTAATTATTTTGACAATTAGTTCAAAAATCTTTAAGCTAAAGAATAGATGAAACAAATCAAACAGAATACAGCACTTTCGTGAGATAAATTAAAAATTGCTGTTGTAGATTATCGGCATGAACAAATGAATTGAACTCAATCATTGATGATAAATAGTAACTGCATCGCCTTGGGCTAAAAATAGAGACGTAGCAGTACTATATCTTGGCATTGAGCAGATTTTGCTATGGGTATCTGATAGCCTGTGTAACCTAGCCATACAAACTCCGGTTAGGTGCAAGTAATTCTCGTGGTGTGAGGGCTGTCAATATTGACGACTGAGGTGCAATAGATATGTCCAGGAGAACACAATGCTTGAGTATCTTACATCTTTGAATGATCACAATTTGCCGTATCCAGATACGATGCACCCTATCGTTGTTCACTTCGTAATTGCGATGGTTTTGTTTGCATTTGTCTGTGATGTTATAGGTTCTCTTACTGGCAAAACTCATCTTTTTGAAGTGAGTTGGTGGAATATGTTGGTGGCGACAGTTGCCATTTTTGTGGCGATTATTTTTGGTCAGTTTGAAGCAGGTTTAGCACAACCTTATGCCGTAGCCAAATCAGTATTAAATGTACATACATTGATTGGTTGGTCGCTGTCTGGAATTATCGTATCAATTACGGCTTGGCGCTATGTAATTCGGACCCGCAACCCTGAAAAAGTGCCACTTCCTTATATGTTGGCGGGGTTGTGTTTAATAGCTATTGTGGGCGTGCAAGTATATCTAGGAGATCAATTGGTTTGGGTATATGGACTGCACACAGTACCAGTTGTTGAAGCAGTCAAGGAAGGTATCTTGCCATGAACTCTGAAATCATTGATCAATTAAGCCCAATGGGAGCAAATGGATTACCTTACTCCATCCCCATTCATCCTAACTTAGTGCATCTGACTTTGGGACTATTTATCATTGGCATCACCTTTGATATTTTAGGTAAAGTCTTCCCCTTACAAAAGTGGATCTTCACATCTTTAGCAATTCCTGTACAACCAGCTAACTTCTTTGATGTGGGCTGGTACAACATGATAGGTTCCAGTATCATTACCATTTTCACTGTCGCCGCCGGCTTTTATGAAATGCTGTTGGCTACACCACCTGGTGAGGTCGAAAGTGCCTGGGGAATGCGGGCAATGGAAACAATGCTGTGGCATGGAATCGGTGGTGTATTCTTGCTGGGGCTAATTTTTGGCATGACCATTTGGAGAGGATGGCAGCGTTTTAGTTGGAGTCACGACCCAGACGAACAAGTGCAGTGGAGTTATCTGGCTACAGGTATAGCCGTGATGTTTATTCTGTACATCCACGGCACACTAGGGGCGCAAATGGCCGCTGAATTTGGCGTGCATAACACAGCCGATAGCTTATTGCGATTGGGTGAAGACCTCAACACCATGCTGAAGTAAGCAATGTTGGTCATTTTCGACGAATGACTCATGACTAACAACTAATGACTAAAAATTATGGAAGTGCGGAAGATTTCAAATATTTTCACCGTGTTTGTGGGTGCAACCATTGTGACTGTCATCAGTCTCTGGATAGGAAAACAGGCTTATACCTGGCTTCCCCCCCAAGCGGCAGCAGAATCACAGCTAATTGATGATTTGATTAGCTTTTTAGTTACCTTGGGGGCGTTCATCTTTTTGGGCGTAACCAGTACTTTGATGTATTCTATTGTGTTTCATCGGGCGGAAACTGGCGATTTCACCGATGGCCCCCACATTGAGGGTAATATCGCCCTAGAAGTTGTCTGGACAGCCATTCCCATTATGTTGGTGCTGTGGATTGCTAATTACAGCTACCAAGTCTATGAACAAATGGGTATTCAAGGGCCGACGGAAATTGTGCATTTGCATAATCCTATAGGCATGGAATCGGCCTATGCAGCCGCAGAAGATGAACCAGCGATGGCCTTGGCTGAACCTGTGGAAAACATTGACGTACTGGCTAAACAATGGGCGTGGGTGTTTCACTACCCTGAAAAAAATATTACTAGTACTGAATTGCATTTACCAAGCGATCGCCGGGTACGTTTAGCACTAACATCAGAAGATGTGCTGCATGGATTCTATATTCCTGCATTCCGCCTCAAGCAGGATATTATTCCCAACCACAGCATTGACTTTGAATTTACACCCATCCGTCCAGGAAAGTATAGCTTAACCGACTCTCAATATAGCGGTACATACTTTGCCACAATGCAAGCCAATGTCATCGTAGAATCTCCCGAAGATTACCATGAATGGCTGACCAGCGCTGCAAAAAACAAACTTACCCCAGCCCATAATCAAGCCGCCTCAGAGTATGCCCAAGCATCAAATCGGTCAGTCAAAAATGGTTGGACTACCGTAGCACCTGCGGCATCTCCTCTAGTCAATTATCCTGGTTAAAAGGAAACTCACCAATGACAAATATCCCTCTTCCAGGCATCAGTCACCATGGTGAGAACCCAGGTGGCTGGAAGCAATACTTCAGCTTTAGCACCGACCACAAAGTAATAGGTATACAATACCTAGTCACCTCATTTTTCTTCTTTCTCATCGGCGGTATCTTCGCAATGGTGATTCGGGGAGAACTAATTACACCCGAATCTGACTTAGTTGACCGCACCGTATACAACGGAATGTTCACCATGCACGGCACTATTATGCTGTTTTTGTGGACATTTCCTTCCCTAGTAGGTTTTGCTAACTATCTAGTCCCGCTAATGATTGGGGCGCGAGATATGGCATTTCCCCGACTCAACGCCGTCGCCTTTTGGATGGTACCAGTCGTCGGGATACTCCTCATGGGTAGCTTCTTAGTCCCTGGTGGCCCAGCCCAATCCGGTTGGTGGTCTTATCCCCCAGTCAGTTTGCAAAACCCCACAGGTAACCTAATTAATGGTCAAGTCTTGTGGTTACTAGCAGTAGCCATATCCGGCGTATCCTCAATCATGGGGGCAGTTAACTTTGTCACCACAATTGTCAAAATGCGCGCCCCAGGTATGGGCTTCTTCCGGATGCCTTTATTTGTCTGGGCAGTATTTAGCGCCCAAATTATCCAATTATTTGGACTACCTGCACTTACAGCAGGCGCGGTCATGCTGCTACTAGACCTCACAGCTGGTACAGCCTTTTTCAACCCCAGCCACGGGGGTAATCCAGTTATGTTTCAACACTACTTCTGGTTTTACTCCCACCCTGCCGTTTACGTGATTATTCTGCCCATCTTTGGCATTTTCTCCGAAATATTCCCTGTCTACGCCCGCAAACCATTGTTTGGCTACAAAGTCGTCGCCATCTCCTCAATGTTAATTGCCGTAGTCAGTGGTATTGTTTGGGTACACCATATGTACGTCAGTGGTACACCAGGCTGGATGCGGTTGATATTCATGCTGACCACCATGTTTGTATCCGTACCCACAGGGATTAAAGTATTCGCTTGGCTAGGCACGATTTGGGGCGGTAAACTGCGGTTAGATACAGCCATGCTGTTCTCCCTTGGTGCTTTAGTGATGTTCGTCTTTGCAGGTATCACAGGAATTATGCTTTCCTCCGTACCTGTAGACGTACACGTAAATAACACCTACTTTGTCGTCGGTCACTTTCACTACGTTCTCTTTGGCACAGTGACGATGGGGTTATATTCCGCCATCTATCACTGGTTCCCTAAAATGACCGGACGAATGTACCACGAAGGCTGGGGTAAACTACACTTCTGGTTAACATTCATTGGTACTAACCTCAACTTTTTACCCATGCACCCATTAGGGTTGCAAGGAATGTTACGCCGAGTTTCCTCCTACGCCCCAGAATACGAATTTTGGAACATTATCGCTAGCTTGGGCGGGTTCCTCTTAGGAATGTCTACCCTACCCTTCATTTTCAACATGGTAATTTCCTGGATGCAAGGAGAAAAAGCACCGGATAATCCTTGGCACGCCATAGGACTAGAGTGGATGGTTTCCTCACCTCCTCCAGTGGAAAACTTTGAACAAATTCCCATCATCATCTCCGACCCTTACGGCTACGGTAAATCCGAACCCTTAACAGCCAACAACCCTGCATTAAAAAACGCAGACTAAACCTCCGCGCACCTTTGCGCTTTTCTTAGCGTTCCTCTGCGTTTAAAAAAAGGAGAATTTCCCTCAATGGACAGTTCCATCAACCCAGAAGAATTGCAAATATCTCACCACCATACAGGCGTTGAACACGAACACGACGAAGAAGGCAACAAAATGTTTGGCTTCATCGTGTTTCTCCTCTCGGAAAGCGTCATCTTTCTGAGTTTCTTCGCCGGATATATCGTCTACAAAACCACAACTCCTAACTGGCTACCAGCCGGAGTTTCCGGGCTAGAAATCACAGAACCTGCAATCAACACAGTCATTCTGGTTTCCAGTAGCTTCGTGATTTACTTAGCAGAACGCGCCCTGCAAAACCACAATTTAAAGGGATTTCGCATATACCTCGCCGCTACAATGGCAATGGGTAGCTACTTTTTAGTAGGTCAAGCCATTGAATGGAGTAACCTCGAATTTGGCTTTACTTCCGGGGTATACGGTGGGATGTTTTACTTGCTAACTGGTTTTCACGGTTTGCACGTTTTCACCGGTATTCTGTTGCAGTTAATTATTTTTGTCCGTTCTTTCCTTCCTGGTAACTACGATTCTGGTCACTTTGGCGTAAATGCGACATCGTTATTTTGGCACTTTGTCGATGTGATTTGGATTATTTTGTTTATCCTAATTTATCTTTGGCAATAGGTTTTTGGGGATGCTTCACTTTAGTAGGTGGTGTCCCCAATTTTTAAGGTTGAAAGATAATTTTTTTCACGCAGAGGCGCAGAGGCGCAGAGAGGAAGAGTGAAAGAGATTTAGTTTTAGCATTTCATCTTCAAATTCGGTAATGCTGATTATTTTATTTTGGTAAAAATGATGTTGCAATCAATTGAAGGTGTTTACAAACACGGTAAGGTGGAACTTAGAGAAATACCATCTGATATTGGTATGAGTCGTGTGATTGTGACTTTTTTAGATGCTAGAAAAAATCAACCTAAAAAACAAATGATGTCCTTTGGGATTTTTCACGGGAATCACCAGTCAACGGCGGCAGATTTCCATATTGCAGAATTTTATGATGATATCGAGGATAGCTTAGATTGGTGATAATTAGTTATGAAATATGTGATAGATACTCATGCTTTAATTTGGTTTCTCGAAGGTAATTCTCTATTAAGTGAAAAGGCTAAATTTATCCTTTCTCAAGCTAATTCTCAGTTAATTATTCCGGCAACGGTATTAGCTGAGGCTGTTTGGATTGTGGAAAAAGGGAGAACATCTATTCCTGATCCTAAAGATATATTTTCTATAGTAGAAGCTGATAGCCGTGTGGTAATTTACCCGTTTGATAAAGATGTGGTAGAAATGACTATGAGATTATCTGCTATTGATGAAATGCACAATAGGCAAGTTGTAGCAACTGCACTAGTTCTAGGAAATAAAGGTGAAGATGTGGAGTTATTGACCTGCGATGAGAATATCACTAATTCTGGTTTGGTTGCTATTATATGGTAATTTGTAAACTACTCAATTTTCTCTTATCTTACTATCTGCATAACATCCAATTATACTTATAATCATCAAAATCTAAACGCTCAAAAACATGGTTAGATGAAAATACTTTTTTGCATTAGTTCGGTGAAATAATATAAATGTTATTAAATATAGCCTAATTTTAGTATAAGTGCAATTGGAATATTACCCAAGGAAATAAATTGAGCGGTTGTAATGGCTCCATAAATAACAGTGTATTGAGTTGTTTTCTCTTTGGTTTTGAACTCTAAAATCGTCATTTTATGTATAAAATTTCCACCTGGAACACTCTATCACATAAAAGTTACCTTCAAATGGTGAGGCTTTAGACCCTGTTTTTTGGTAAAACTAAGAGTGCAAACTTAGAAGTATTAACTATGACTACTCAAGCAGTATCTCCAGCTTTACTCAGTCAATTTCAAATGGGAGATCTAACACTCAAAAATCGCGTTGTCATGGCTCCACTGACACGCTCAAGGGCTGGTGTTACACGTATGCCCAATAGCCTTATGGCAGAGTATTACGTTCAACGTGCTGGGGCTGGGTTGATTATCGCAGAAGCAACTGTGATTTCTCATCAGGCTAATGGCTGGGTAAATTCTCCAGGTATTTATTCAGAAGAACAAGGTGAAGCTTGGAAAGAGATTGTATCTGCTGTTCACGCTCAAGGAACGCCGATTTTTCTACAATTATGGCATTGTGGGCGAGCTTCACACAGTAGTTTTCAAGAAAATGGTCAACTGCCAGTAGCACCATCTGCAATTAAGATAAATGCAGATTCCGTTCACACCCCCAATGGCAAAGAATCCTATGAGACCCCACGGGCGCTGGAAACGGATGAAATACCGTTAATCGTGGAGGATTATCGTCAAGCGGCTCAAAGAGCAAAAGCAGCAGGGTTTGATGGGATTGAAATTCACGCCGCAAATGGTTATTTAATTGATCAATTTCTACAATCCAAAACGAATCAGCGAACTGACCAGTGGGGAGGAGATATGAAAAATCGTTATCGTTTCCTCAAAGAAATTGTTGAGGCTACTTTGACTATATGGCCATCAAATCGGATTGGAGTCCGCTTATCTCCGAATGGTGTTTTTAATGATATGGGTTCTCCAGATTACCGAGAAACTTTTCTCTATATAGCTGAACAATTAGATAGTTATGGGTTAGCCTATCTTCATTTACTTGATGGGTTAGCTTTTGGATTCCATGAGTTAGGAACACCGATGACATTAGCCGAGTTCCGCAATGTTTTTAAAGGGACACTTATGGGTAATTGTGGCTATACCCAAGAACAGGCAGAAGCGACTATTAAAAGTGAACTTGCCGATTTAATAGCCTTTGGTCGTCCATTTATTAGTAATCCTGACTTGGTGGAACGTTTTACTCATAATTGGCCACTGAATCCACCCGCAGAAATGAAAGATTGGTATTCTTTTGTACCACAGGGTTATATTGATTTTCCTACTTATCAGGAATCTGAAATTACTTCCTAGAAGTTTATATTTCACTTCACCTTTTTATATAGTGAAATAATCTATTTTGGTTGGGGGAAAATTATTTTATTTGCTGAATAAATAGGCAGTTAAAGTTAGTTTTCCTCACCATCCTACTCAAAATTTATTATGTGGGATTATCTATGGTGTAGCGGAAATTAGTTAAATTAAGCCTTGGTCTAATTCAAAATATTGTAGAGTCAAGAATAGTGCTAAGTATTACCCTACTCAACTCACACCATGACTACTACACCCTTAAGCTGGGAAGAACTAGAAACCCTCACAGACTATAAAATAGATACTGTTAATGGTCCCACGAATCCTAAAGCGCGGTTACGCTTGTTTGGTCGGACTGAATCTGATGTGCGGGTAACGCTGTACCGCGATAATCATGCTTGGTGTCCTTACTGTCAAAAAGTTTGGTTATGGCTAGAGGAAAAACAGATCCCCTACCGCATCGAAAAAGTGACAATGTTTTGCTATGGGGAGAAGGAAAGTTGGTACAAACGTAAGGTCCCATCAGGAATGCTCCCTGCGATCGCACTAGATGGACGGATTATTACGGAAAGTGATGATATTTTGATCGCTTTGGAAAGGGTTTTTGGTCCATTGAACCAAGGGATGGAAGACGACAAGGTGCTTCCACTACGTCAATTAGAACGAATTTTATTTAGAGCCTGGTGTATTTGGCTGTGTTCTAGAGCAGGTTCTTCTCAACAAGAAAAACGGAATCGAGAGCAATTTATCGGCGTGGTGGCTAGGGTTGAGGAGGCTCTGGGTCGCACACCAAGCCCTTACTTTCTGGACAGTTTCGGCATCGTCGATGTGATTTTTACGCCATATGTCGAACGGATGAATGCGAGCCTTTACTACTACAAGGGCTACTCTCTGCGTGAGGAAAATCCTCGCCTGAGCGCATGGTTTACGGCTATGGAAAGCCGACCGACCTACTGCGGTACTCAAAGCGACTTTCACACCCATGCACATGATTTACCTCCCCAGATGGGGGGCTGTTGGGAAAACGGCGAAGCTCAGATGCTTGTGAATAAAGCGCGGGTGGATAACGGTCCCTGGTTTGGGCTACCAGATGTTACTTATCCAGAACCGGAAAACTCCCGGATGGAAGCTCTTAAACGAACTATCGAACACCGTGTGAATATTATCCGAGTCAACCCGTTAGATGATCAGTTGTTTGATCAAGCGCTACGTTGTGCTTTAACACAGATGATGACTGGTGAGGACTGTGTACCTCCATCGGGGTCTGATGTTGCTCTAAGATATCTGCGCGATCGCATTAATGTACCACGAGATATGTCTATCTATGCAGCCAAGCGATTGAGGGAATCCCTGGAAAAAACCGCAGCCCTTGCAGGTGATGGTCAGCCAGAACCCATTCCCACTAAGCATCGACGAGACCAAGACCCGGCTAACTTTGTCATTCATTAGTAAAGTCAGCGCTGGTGCGATCGCATTACACTCAAAAAATGGCATTACTGAATTGAAGCATGAAATCACTGATCTTAGACTCTTATTCTCTACGACTCTGCGTGAATAAAAATCATACTCTTAATTCAGTAACGCCTTAATCAGATAACTTTTAACTATGAAACCGATTATGAAAAACCGTAGTTATAGACCTTTTCTTCACCTGAACGGGGTACAATTGCCCAAAAAATTGTATCACCCATTGCTGGTAATGATAGCTCAAAAATCCAATTTTCTTCTACAGTTTCGCCATTTTCTGCGGTGCTAAGTTCAGCAGTAGGATATAAAGTCAATACCCCACCTTCGTTCAGATAAGAACGCACTTTTTCAGTAGCCATTGCTTTAGTAACATCACCAGTTAAGTCAAAAGAACCAGGATCATTCATAATTAATCCTAAAGGACTTTCAATCTCATTGTCATCTTCCAGAAAACTCTGAATTGCTAAGGATACAGCTTCGGTAAATGTGACTTTTCCACCTAAAGACATTTGTTTGTTAACTGCATTATAGGTAGCAACAAACTTTAATTCCGGAACTTTGAATTCTTTTTTGATTCCGGCTACTGTATTTCTACCATAAGCTAAAGTAGAAACATTGTTTCCTGCTGCATCAAAAAGTTTAGCTTCGTCTCCAGCATCATTCCAAATTGCGCTTTTACTACCAAAGGAGAAACCACCAGTTTCAGGATGTACTTCATTTGTGTAAACACAGAAACTTTTTCCACCTTCTAAAATAGTACCTTCTGGGAAAGTGAATACTTGTTTAGAACTACCAGCAGAGGTGATTTTCCAACCAGAAATATCAGATGGAGTCTTATCAGTGTTGCTAATCTCTATATATTCATCCGATTGAGTCCGTTTGACTTGACCTTTATGAACTAATTTGGAAATAGTTACACCTTGAGTTGCAGTGGTGGTAAATTCGTCTGAGTCAGTAACTGGTGTTTCTGGTGTTGGTTCTGGTGCGGGTTTAATAAATTCAGCATCTGTAGAAATAACTTCCAGTCCCCATTCATTACCAATACCAGTACCCCAAGTTGTCACACCTTGTTGTGAGTCAGGACGATGCAAATAATCCCCTTTCCACGACTTCAGTTTAATTTTGTTGTCACCAATTAACTCGACAACCCACTCATTACCAATACCAGTACCCCAAGTTGTCACACCTTGTTGTGAGTCAGGACGATGTAAATAATCCCCTTTCCACGACTTCAGTTTAATTTTGTTGTCACCAATTAACTCGACAACCCACTCATTACCAATACCAGTATTCCAAGTTGTCACACCTTGTTGTGAGTCAGGACGATGTAAATAATCTCCTTTCCACGACTTGAGTTTAATCTTTGTTCCTGATATTAAATTTGCAACACTGGAAGCAGATGCTGCTACACCTGAATAAGATACAATCCCCAAAACAGAACCACTGTTAGGAATATGTTCCCAGTTGCTGGTTAAGGTTTTTCTTGTCCATAGTTGATTATCCATACCGATACCAACGATAGTACCGTCTGGCATGACTGTAATCCCCAAAACAGAACCACTGTTAGGAATATGTTCCCAGTTGCTGGTTAAGGTTTTTCTTGTCCATAGTTGATTATTCATGCCAATACCAACTATAGTACCGTCTGGCATGGCTGTAATTCCTAAGACTGCACCACTGTTAGGAATATGTTCCCAGTTGCTGGTTAAGGTCTTTCTTGTCCATAGTTGATTATCCATACCGATACCAACGATAGTACCGTCTGGCATGGCTGTAATTCCTAAGACTGCACCACTGTTAGGAATATGTTCCCAGTTGCTGGTTAAGGTTTTTCTTGTCCATAGTTGATTATTCATGCCAATACCAACGATAGTACCGTCTGGCATGGCTGTAATTCCTAAGACTGCACCACTGTTAGGAATATGTTCCCAGTTGCTGGTTAAGGTCTTTCTTGTCCATAATTGATTACCCATACCAATACCTATCAGAGCAGGTACGGTGGTTTCATCACCAGAAAATAAGCTGGAGATATCACTCTCATTCAAGGCTGTGTCGTAAACACTAAAACCACTATATCGAGCGTTAGCTGCAAATTTATTCTCAAATCCTGCAAGAGAACGGCCTAGTTTAAAAGCGTTACCATTAGCAATATTGGTTACTCCTTTGCCTGTAGTATTGCCTGAAACTACTCCGTCAATATAAAGTTTCAGAGATGTACCTTGGCGTACTACTACTATATGATGCCATTTGCCATCATTGAACCCAGCAGTTTTACTGTCTACAGCTATATAGTTAGTACCATTCTGATCTTGATCTACTTCTACTGAAATTATACCAGCTGGTCGTGATTCATGTTTACCGGTCATCCGAATACAGAAAAAGTTGCCATGAGACCCGGCTGTACGGTTTCCTGCTATATCAAAGTACCGATGGGATTCACTTGTCTGCACCCAAAAAGCTACGGTAAAATCGTTGCTGCCAAATTGACCAATCTCAGTACCAAAGGAAACAAAGGAATCATCTGCACCAGTAATGTGTACTGATGTGTTACCTTTTGGTCCTTGATTATCTATAGTTGCATTAGATAATGTCCCTTTAATTTCCGATATGTTTTTTTTCGCTGTAAGCAGACATGAAAATGAAGTCGTCATGGTAATTATGTATGTAAATAAATTGATTTTCCTAAGTGATATTACTACTAATGACACTATTATTTGGATAATTTAAAAAAGAATTAATGTGGTAAATTAGACATCAACAGCGAATTAATAATTTAGCGCTGGCGCGATCGCACATCCCCACACCCCAAAAAGCGATACCTTCGGTCAGTTTCGCTAACGCATTCTCACATCTCAAAAGAGCGATGACTTATATATGGTGTACAGTTGAGTTAAGGTAATAACATCAGCCAAATTTTCTGATAGTAAAAGTATGTTGCAAGCAATTGAAGGAATTTACAAAGATGGTAAAGTAGAACTTAAAGAATTACCATCTGATATCTCAGAAAGTCTTGTTATTGTCACCTTTTTAAAATCACCAAAAAATCACCAAAAAATCACCAAAAAAATACAGTTTGGTATGTTTTCTGGAAATCATCAGTCAGAGGAAGCGGATTTTGAAATTACTGAATTTCATGGGGATACTGAGGATAGCCTAGACTGGTCATAATATATTATGAAATATGTCCTAGACACTCATGCTTTAATCTGGTTTTTTGATTGAACCGCTCCCGTTTCCCCGAAGTCTACAATTTATTTGCTTGATTCTAGCACAGGCGATCGCCTTCGGTTTGGTACAAAAAATTTACACAGTAATTTATTTTTCACCATTAATAATTTTCTGAATTGTTTGATTCGATACTCCTAAAATTTCTGCAAAATTGCTAGGATTAATATCTAAATCATCTAAAATATCTGCAATTACTTCACCTGGATGTATTGGTCTTACTAATCTATCTTGAGTAATATCTTGCAAATTATTCATAATCAATACTCCTTAAATATTTTAACTTACAGCATATTCTGTAAACTGCCTCATAAAAGGAGACTGAAAACCTAACACAATATCATCCTTGGGAACTCCCGCAGCTACCAAATTAGCAGCAATATCATCTTCTGTACCATTCCATTGCAGCCAAATTTTATCACCTTTAATATCAATATGAATGATACAACTATGTACCCAATTTTGACCTTCCCAACCAACATTAACTATTTGATAATGGTCACGTACTGTATCAAAAATTGTCTCAACTTCTATATTGCCGTAAGCTGGTCTTTGCTTACTATATTCCTGTAATATTTCTTGTACAAGCTGGCGATATCTAGTTAATGTATCCATTTAAAAATTACCTCTTGCTCTACATCATAAACAAGCATTTTTAACTGATTCTCTGATATCATATCTTTGGGAAAATCAAGTTGAAAAAATGTTTTGTAAGTCGTTAAAGGAACTGGTAAATGAGGGATTTGAAGAGGATCTAGAAGAATTGGATTCTTGTTTTTTTCTGACGAGTATGATCATAATTAATTCTCTGCATTAATATTGCTAGATATACCGCCCAATAAAGGTTTTAATATCAGACTACCATCAGCATTGCGTTCAATTTTGATTAACTCATTAATTTGACATAATTCAAAAAATTGATCATGAGTTATTTGAATTATTGGAGGTAGATACAACGTTATATTATCCATATAATAATCTATGCTTTGACTGATTTTTCAGCAGCATTAGTCAAAATTTCATCCATCCAAGCATTGATACTTTTTCCAGCTTTTTTAGCTGCAATAAAAATTTTCCGATGATGTTCTGGAGTTGTACGAAATGGTAATTTACCGGAAAAAGGTTTATCCGGTTCTTCTCCTAATTCTTCACAAAAAGCTAAATAACCATCAATAGAAGTTTCAAATTCTTGACGTGCTTCTTCTACAGTTTTCGCTTTAAAAGTAATTACATCATTAATATCAAGAACACGACCAAAAAGTATTCCTGCTTCTACATCTACTTCAATTGATGCTGTATATCCTTTATAAGTCAACATAACTCTAATAACCTCAACTAGATTTTATTGTGGTAGGGGCAATTTTTGGAATTACCCCAAATCTTCAATATGGACTAATTATAAATCAACTAATTATGGTTCAACTCCTGCTTTTGTCAAAAATTCTCTCACTGATTTAACCGCTCCTTTATCGGTTTCTTTTTCTGGATGTGGTTCATGAAAATAACCTCTAACATCATTTAATTTAACTCTAACTCTTGAACCGCTACCTTGACTAATATCAGCACCCAAAGCTGCAAATAAATTTTCTATATCTTGCCAAATAATGTTTGCTGGTACAGGATTTGTAAAAATTAATTCTAAAGTTTTTCTTTGTTTACTATTTAGATTCATTACTCCCCGGTGATGTTACTACTGGTTCATAAGCCAGCCAAGCGAGAGAAAGTTGTAACCTTTCAATAAAGCTACTAACATCACATATCAAGTTTAAAAGCGTTGAACCTAGTTTTCCAGAATGTTTCATTGTTTTGTTAACACCTTTCTTTAATTTGTAATTGGTTACGACCTCACTATTATGATATCATATTGTGATATCAATAGGTCAACTAAAAGAATAATCTCAAAACAGTTGGTTACTCTGGGTGATTAATTTATCATCATAAATACATAAAAAATAGGGACACAGATATCCATGTCCCTAAACTTGCTACGCGTTATCTAGACTGAGAATTTTTAATCAATTCCTTCAATCCGATTTTCTACCTCCTGATACAACTCTCTCAACTTGTCTAAATTCTCCTCGCTCGTCTCCCAATAACCGCGACCATTGACTTCCAACAAAGTAGAAACAATCTTGCGGAAAGAATGAGGATTGAGATTCATCAGACGTTTCTGCATTTCCTCATCTTTGATGAAGGTTTCGTTCGTGTCCTCATAAACCCAGTTATCCACAGCGCCAGCAGTCGCACTCCAACCAGTGGTATTTACCAACCGTTTAGAAAGTTCGCGCACACCTTCGTAACCGTGAGACAACATCCCCTCATACCATTTGGGATTTAATAACTTAGTCCGCGCATCCAAACGCACAGTTTCTGATAGACTTCTCACCTGTGCATTCGCGGTAGTTGTATCTGCAATGTAAGAAGCTGGTTTCTTCCCATCTTTACGCAGACTTGCAACTAACTTGGTGGGGTCAGAGTCAAAATAGTGAGAAACATCTGTTAAACTGATTTCTGAAGAATCCAGATTTTGGAAAGTTGCATCAGCAGTTTGCAAGGAAGTTTCAAAAATCTCCCTCGACTCATCCATTACACCAGGATTATCAGAATTGAAAGAGAAAGATTTGCGTTTCAAATACATTTCTTGCAATTCCGCTTCACTATCCCAAGTGCTATTCTCCACCGCTAAGTTGATGTTAGAAGAATAAGAACCGGAAGCGTTGGAGAAAACACGGGTTGCTGCTTGACGCAGATTTATTCCCATTTCCTCTGCTTGCTTCACAGCGTGCTTGCGGACAAAGTTCATTTCCACAGGTTCATCTGCTTCTGCGGCCATTTTCACACCTTGGTCAAGGAGGTTCATTTGGTTAATGAACAGGTCACGGAAGACACCAGAACAGTTAATTACTACGTCAATTCTCGGACGACCCAATTCTTCCAAGGATATCAATTCCAACTTATTCACCCGTCCCAAAGCATCGGGAACTGGACGCACACCAATCATCCACATAATTTGTGCCAGTGATTCCCCGTAGGTTTTGATGTTATCTGTACCCCAGAGGACACAGGCGATGGTTTCTGGCCAGTTACCTTCGTTTTCTGCTTTATTCCGTTCTAACAGCCTATCAACAACAACTTTCGCTGATTGAACAGCCGCAGATGTGGGGATAGATTGGGGGTCTAGGGCGTGTATATTTTTACCTGTGGGCAATACGTCAGGGTTACGGATGGGGTCGCCACCGGGTCCTGGTAAAATATATTCACCTTCCAAACCTTGGAGAAGTCCACCGAGTTCGTTATCTGCACAAACTTGTTTTAAGCAAAATTCCAAATATTCAAACAGGGGTTTTAACGCAGAGGTGTCAACGTTGTTAAAACCTGATTGATATAGAGATTCTACCCAAGGTTCTCTTTTACCCATGTTGAAGAAGTTCAACTTGGAAACTAGGGAAACTCTACCTTCTGCATCAATTTGTTCTTGGACTAAGGCTGTGACTGCTGCGCGGGTAGCTTGGGTGATATCTTGTAATAACTGCACATCAGCTAAAATGCCGGCATCGTTACTTCTGTAGATATCTTCAATGTTGCGTCCCAGACTCTGAGCAATAATGCTGGGTAGACCGATGATATCATCTTCTTCACGATCTAGACTAGCAATATTTACCAAAGTTGCGATCGCTTCTTCTGCTGTCGGTGGTTTACCAATTACGTGTAGTCCACATGGTAACAAGCGGGATTCTATTTCCATCAACTTGCGATAAACGCTACCAACGACATTATCCCGTTCTTCGGGTTTCATATCCTTAGCATCAGTGTCTGGTAAGTGAATATCTTGATCCAGATTGACGATACGGGCTTTGTCTATGATAGCGTTAATAATGGAAACACCGCGTCCACTATCTTTCAAAGTTTGGTAAGAAGCAATTAACTCACCCAGTTCTTTCAAACCTTTGTACAAACCGGCATTTTCCGCAGGTGGTGTGAGGTAAGAAATGGTTTCTGCATAACTGCGACGTTTAGCAATTGTCGCTTCACTGGGGTTATTAGCTGCGTAATAATACAGGTTAGGAATTGTGCCAATTAGTTGGTCTGGGTAACAATCACCAGACATCCCCATTTGCTTACCAGGCATAAATTCCAACGAGCCGTGTGTACCAAAGTGTAACACAGCATCAGCGCCCCAAATCCTTTCTAGGTAGGTGTAGTACGCTGCAAAACCGTGGTGCGGACTAGCGGAACGGGAGAATAATAAGCGCATGGGGTCGCCTTCATAACCAAAGGTGGGTTGCACACCAATGAAGACGTTACCGAATTGCTTACCATAAACTAAGAGGTTTTGTCCATCGCTGTTGAGGTTTCCGGGAGGTGGTCCCCAGTTTTCTTCTAAGCGTTGGGAGTATGGTGTCAGTGCTTCATATTCGGGGACTGACATTTTGTAAGCAATGTTGAGTTCAGGACTTGCGTACTGTGCTTGTGCGTCGTGGATGACTTGTTCCATCAACTCTTGCGCGGTTTCGGGGATGTCTTGGACATCGTAACCGTTGTTTCTCAGTCCTTTCATGACTTCATGAATAGAACCGAATACGTCTAAATATGCAGCAGTTCCCACGTTACCTTTATCGGGGGGGAAGCTGAAAACGGTGATGGCGACTTTTTTGATTAATTTGGGTTTGCGTCGCAGGTTAGCCCATTTTAATGCCCGTTGAGCTACGATTTCTACTCTATCTTGGAGTGCGATCGCCTTACCTGTTGCCCCATCTTTACCTGATAATATGATTGGCTCAATTGCGCCGTCAAGTTCAGGAATAGCAATTTGTAAAGCTACTTGAATGGGATGTAAACCTAAATCGCTTTCTAGCCATTCTTCGGTGGTTTGGAAGACCAAAGGTAAAGCCACCATGTAGGGACGGTTGAGGCGTTTTAATGCTTCTATAGCTTTAGGATGATCTTGTCTAGCGGGTCCACCCACCAAAGCGAAACCAGTTAAGGAAACAACCGCATCTACTAACTGTAATTTAGTTGTAGGTTCATAGAAATAAGCTTCTATTGGTTTAGAGAAATCCAAACCACCAGCAAAGACAGGGAGAACTCTTGCACCTAATGATTCTAATTCCTGGACAATTGCTACATAATGTGCATCATCTCCGGTAACAAGGTGAGTTCTTTGTAAAACCAAACCTACGCATGGTGCGAGGGGATCTTTGAGGTTTCGGGAAATATCCCTGCGGACATCATACCAATTCAGGTATTCTCGCACATCTTCAAACATATTTGGCGCTAGAGGATGCCAAATACCCATGTCAGGATAAACAACTGGTGCTTCATATTCAGCAGCAGCTAATTTTTCTTTGTCTTCCCCTTTGAGGACGTATTTATCAGCCAACATTAATAGGAAGTTTTCCAGGTTTTCGGCTGAACCACCTAACCAATACTGAAAACTCAGCATGAAGTTACGCGCGTCTTGTGCTTTATCAATGGGGAGGAATTTCAGCACTTGGGGAAGGGTTCGCAGCAACTTCAGCATTCCATCTTGGAAACCAGCGCCAGATTTTTCTTTGCGCTTCTTCATGAAGTTGGCGATAACACTCTTCGATTGTCCTAATTGCGCCAAAGAGAAGCTACCCATTTTATTGAGGCGCATTACTTCGGGCATTGAGGGAAAGACAACCGATACGTCTAGGTTATCACGATGGGGTTCAACCGCCGCAACTACTTTTTGTGCTAGGTCTTCAATAAAAATTAGAGAAGCAATGAATATATTAGCGGTGGCTATATCGCGCTTGAAGTCCTCATAATTGTCTGAGTTGCGTAGTTCTTCAATCAAGTAACCGCTAATTTCTATCGCTACGCTGGGATGATTAGCGTTAATTTCCCGCACTGCTTGCGATAAAGAACTTTGATATTGGGACTCAAGGACAATGTAAACGACCTTGATTAACTTACGTCCCCGTAAATCGTCAGGTGCAATATGTCTAATTGTGGACTTGACCTGGGTGAACATTCAGATAGGCTCCTTTGAGGCGTGTTCTCGTGAAGTTCATCATGGCTGATATGGCCGTTTGTAACTTCAATTATTTTCGGCAATAAGAGTTTTTTAGCAGAAAACTCTGATTCTGTGGGGGTTTTATCCTATATCTGACACAAAATGATATAGAAAACAACATAATTATTAGCAAATCTTAACAAAGAATGCAGATTCTCTCACCTGATTTTAAATTTTGTTTACATAGCTAAATAATTACTTAGTTATTAAATAACGGAATTATTCAGCAAATTTGACATTTTGTAGTTCTATTTGACACCAGGAACTCCAAGAGTATGACAAAATAAAGCTATTAATTAGTAACTAATAATATAAAATAGGATATGAGATAGTTAAATTTTCTCCCTGAACATTCAATGAGGATATGACCATGAATGCTTTAACTGTCAATTTGAAATCATTAATAGAAATGACTGATGAGCAGTTTTTTCACCTATGTCAAAATAACCCGGAATTGAGATTTGAAAGAAATGCAAATGGAGAGTTAATAATTATGCCACCAACGGGAGGAGAAACGGGAAATCGTAATGCGGGTATTACTGCTCAACTTTGGATTTGGAATGATCAAAATCAGAAGGGTATAGTTTTTGATTCTTCTACTTGTTTTAAGTTACCAAATGGTGCAGATCGTTCTCCTGATGCCTCTTGGATCAAGTTAGAAAGATGGAATGCTTTAAGTGATGAAGAAAAACAAAAGTTTCCTCCCATTTCTCCTGATTTTGTAATTGAGTTACTTTCTCCTAGTGATAGTTTGAAGACTACACAGGAAAAGATGCAGGAATATATAGATAATGGTGTGCGTTTGGGGATATTAATTAATCGGAAATCTCGTCAAGTGGAGATTTATAGACCGGGAAAAGAGGTTGAGGTTTTGGATTCTCCTGCTATGGTTTCGGGGGAAGATGTTTTAAAGGGTTTTGTTTTACATTTGGGGATGATTTGGTAGAATAAGCTCCTTTGAGGCGTGTTCTCATGAAGTTCATCTCAATCGGATTGAATGCTTGACCTAAACGCATTGATATATTCGCTTTTGAACATCTAAAAAGAGGGAAAATGACATTATTCCAACTTACTATTGAGCTTTCAGATGAGGAGATCGATATCCTTGAGCAACTTGCAGAACAGGATCATGTAACTCCCAACGAAGCTCTAAGAAAAGCGATTCGTGAAGCAGGGTATTTGCGACAACAGAGCAGATCCGACAAAAATATTCTAATTGGCACACTTGAGGGTGGCAATATTACTGGCAATAGTAATGTGATGGGAGTTAACACTGACAATATCTAACGCTGGTGAAGGTGGAATAGAA
Source organism: Nodularia harveyana UHCC-0300 (assembly GCF_034931085.1). Taxonomy (NCBI): domain Bacteria; kingdom Bacillati; phylum Cyanobacteriota; class Cyanophyceae; order Nostocales; family Nodulariaceae; genus Nodularia; species Nodularia harveyana. The sequence continues at coordinate 147,652 of NZ_JAYGHG010000002.1, forward strand.
AACAGTGCGATCGCTGTTTAGGGATGTTGGGGTGCGATCGCGCTTATATATTAATTAACTATTCTTTTCTTCAAGGCAAAATTTCAAAACAATCAGAATGCTGAGGTCGAAATAATCTAAAATCTCGCTGATCTAAAGTCAATATTCTTTTAATATTAAAACGTTCAGCTATAGCCATAACGCTTGCATCTACAAAATCAATCCGACTATCTGCATATTCATCCAAAATTTCCGCAACACGCACTAAATCTTGATCGGTCAAAGCTACTAAAATAAATCTACTTGCAGATATTCCTTTTAAGAAAGCGACTAATGTTGCTGAACCTGCATTACGTCCTACTAAATAAGCCACTTCTGCTAATACTGTTTGTGGCAATAAAATTTGTTTTTGTTGTACATATACTGGTGCTACACTATTGTGCATTGTATCCAAACGATTCAACAATGCTACAACAAAGCCAGTATCAGCTACTGCTGGGGTTCTTTCCATGTCCAACCTGATTTTTCTGTCACATCATTTTGGAGAATCTCTTCGGAATTAAGAGCTAAATCAGGTGTGGCTGCAAATAAGCCAATTAATGGATCAGATACAGCATCATTAACTGTTTCTAGTGATTGGATTTCCAGGTATGATCTGACAGCTTCACTAATAATTGATTCTGGTGATTGACCACGTTTACTAGCCAGATTGATAAGTTTTTCGAGTAAAGTCTGTTCTGGATTCCAGTTAAATGTAGATTTCACAAGATAATTTATCTCTTATTAACCACAAATAATATTATAACAAATAAGTGCAATTTTATTAACTTCGCCTAAAATTGGGGATATTGGGAGAGCGATAGCGAAGCGCTGCTGCAAGCAGTTCGCCTATCTTGTAGGGTACGTTAATGAAATGTAACGCACCTTTTTAAGGTTAATTAGATTTTAGTATTTAAATTTGATATTAAACTTAGATTTTAGAAGCACCGTAACAAGTTTTATTTAGATGCAATTTGAGTGGAATCCAGATAAAGCAAACTTAAACTTGAAAAAGCATGGTGTTTCATTCAATGAAGCATCTACCGTTTTCAACGATTCTTTATCTGTGACATTCTCTGACCCAGATCATTCTTTCAGTGAGGAGCGTTACGTTATTATTGGATTATCTAGTGAGGCTCGCATCTTAATTGTATCTCACACAGATCGAGCAGATGGCGTTCGGATTATCAGCGCACGAGAGGCAACCCGAAATGAGCGGAGATTTTACGAAGATGGAGAGTAATCAAGAGCTAGGGGACGAGTTACGTCCTGAGTATGATTTTAGTAAGATGAAGGGTGGCGTTAAAGGAAAATATGTCGAACGCTACAGGACAGGAACGAATGTAGTGTTGCTCGATCCTGATGTTGCTCAAGCATTTCCAACAAGTGACGCGGTTAATGAAGCACTTCGGCTGCTTATGCAAGTCGCCCAAAGACAGAAGCCGATAACCGAGAGTTAAAAATCGCTCTCCTAGAAAGCGATAGCTTCCATCGCCGTAGGTATCGCCATTGAGAAATAAGTTGGGCGATCGCTTGCCTCAATTGTGCAGTTAGTCCTCAGTTTTGGGAACTATAATTTTGTCCAATAAAATTGATTTACTGTTAGGAGGGAAATTATGGATGAAGCGGCAAAAGCTGCGGGTGCAGCAGGTGCTGGTGCGGCAGCAGGATATGGTGTAGTTGCTGTAACTGGTGTGACTGCGGCTGGTATGGTTGGTGGCGGTGCAGGTTTTGGAGCGGCAGCAGGTCCTGTTGGGGCGGCAGTTGGCGCATTAGCAGGTCTTGCTGGCTATGGAATTTATCGAGTCTTTAAAGGTTAGGTAAATTCATCGCGTTTTTCCACTTAATCTTGTCCTATCTAGTTCTAACTGGATAGGGCAATTACGTGTCAGGCTAAGATAGCGCGATCGCTTACCGCTCAATTTTTCTGTATAGTGCGCTGATAGAGATATTATCAAGCAAGAAAATTTCTGCATAACTTGAGAAGACTCGCCCGTAATGCTTACCATGTGGTTTTATACAAAAGATTTTTGTATAATAACTAGATAGACCTACACTTGTTGCTCAACATTGCACATCCTTGTAATAAAGAGAAAAGAGAGAGAAGATAATGAATAATCTTAGGAAGCGACTTTACGGCAAACAATTAAAAAATTCAAAGATATACCGAGAATTTCAAGATATAGGATTCGACTACATCTTAAATCCGGACACCCAAGAACTTCATCTTGTGGGTTCGGATAAATTTCTAGGATCTCATAACCTCGTACTTTCTAATTTAGAAGACTTTATAGGTCTTGTTAACATTGGAGTTCTTGAAATTCATAAATTACGTGATGGTTTCTCTGTGCCAGTTTATGATCTTGAAACAGGCGATTTAATAGCCGAATATGCCATCAATAAATGCCTCCACTGCTTTCCTTAAAGATTTTAAGTGGTATAAATTTTCACTTGTTGGCTTTATTCGTCGTTTGAGTGCGATCGCCATTTAGGAATAAGTTGGGAGAGCGATCGCCTAAAATGGAGGTAGATGGAGGTAGTGCGATAAATGATCAATGATAAAATAAACCCTTAACCGTTGTACATCAACAGTTAAGGGTGTGAACTTTTATTTAATCTCCTGTAACTGTAATTTCTATTTTGGCAAGTTCATTAATTACAATAAATCTCTACCCACTTAACTATATTGTCTCTATGCAATAAAAGAATAATAGGTTTTTTTAATGGCTTTGTATGACGCTTGCTATCATCAGTACCGTCATAAAGTGAAGTTCTTAGCTCATATTCTTCTGATATCTCATTTTGTAAAATCTGAATTGCATCATCTAATTTTTTGCCAATTAATTTATATTTGTCAAAGTCTTTCACAATAATAATTTGCACCTACTTTAGTTTGATTTGTTATTTACTATCCCTATTCTAGATAAAAAATAATACATCAGCCATACGGTTAACCGTATTTTATAGCGTAAATTCCGTAATTTTACTAATCCACTGCGATCGCCATTTAAGTATAAGTTGGAATTGCGATCGCCGAAAATTGTGGTACTTGTGAGAGATCGCCTGAATAATCTATAACTTGTGGCATAATCATAATGTAAATTTTAGGAATAGAAATTTTAAATTTAGTATAATAATGAATAAGTTGGAATTTACTTGGGATTCACAAAAAGCCGAGAGTAATATTCAAAAACATGGAATTTCTTTTGAAGAAGCAAAATCTGCCTTTGTTGATGATAATGCTCGTTTAATTTATGATCCCGATCATTCTCAAGGTGAAGATAGATTTATTTTATTAGGAATCAGTGTTTATTATCGCCTTTTAGTTGTTTGTCATTGTTATCGAGAAAATGATACAATAATTCGGATTATTTCAGCTAGAAAAGCAAATAAACTAGAACAAAAACAATATCAGGAGTTCCTATGAGAGAAAATTATGATTTTTCTACATCTGTTAAAAATCCCTATTCTAAAGAATTAAAAGAACAAGTTACAATTGATTTAGAAAAGGAGATTATTCAATACTTTGAAGAAATAGCTCAAGAAACAGGTATTTCTTATTTGAATTTAATTAATCTTTATCTGCGTGAATGTATGGAAAATAAACGCAAATTATCGTTAATGGAAAGCAACAATTAATCGCCATTTAGGAATAAGTTGGGAGTGCGATCGCCCCTCTTGCTAAGGTGCGTTAAATTTCATTAATGAACTTTTTGTAGGCGTTGCTGATTTCATGTATGAAAATGATATTACGTGATTTCAAAACCCCATGACTAATGACTAAACCAGTTGATATTGTGATTCTCTCGAATGGACCCGGTGAGGTGACTACTTGGGTGCGTCCTGTTGTTAAGGCTTTGCGGCAAGAATTAGGGGATGATCCTGCTGTGGTGAGGATTTCTGTGGTTTTGTCTCCTTGTCCAAATGCTACGGGTAAGGAAGGGGCGATCGCCCTTTCCTATCCAGAAGTAGATAGAGTCCAAGCAGCAGAGGATTTTTGGCAGTTTTTGCTGTGGGGTAAGACTGCGGAAAATTGGGACTGGCGCGATCGCGGTGTGGTGGTTTTCTTGGGTGGTGATCAAATTTTTCCCGTAGTCATTGGTAAAAAACTCGGCTATTCCACAGTGGTTTACGCGGAATGGGATGCACGTTGGCATAATTTGATTGACCGTTTCGCAGTAATGCAAGGTAAAGTTGCAGAAAAAGTTTCCCCTAAATATGCTCATAAATTCACGGTTGTGGGAGATTTAATGCTAGAGGCGCAGAAACTTGAGCAGATTTCCACTCCTGATTCTGACCCCAAAACTGAAATAATTGGTTTACTTCCTGGGTCGAAGGCGGCAAAATTAGCTCAAGGTGTACCATTATCTTTGGCGATCGCAGAATATATTCACGCCCGAAGACCCGAAACCAAATTTGTGATTCCCGTTGCGCCAACATTGGATTTACAAACTTTAGCTAGTTTTGCGGACTCTGAAAAAAATCCTTTGGTGCAGATATTTGGTGGATTTTCAGCTAGTTTAGTGGAGTCTGAGCCGCCGGTTTTGCAAACTGAAAAGGGTTTGTGCGTGGAGTTGTGCAGAGAAAATCCCGCCTATGAAATCCTATCCCAATGTGCTATCTGTTTAACCACTGTCGGGGCGAACACAGCTGAACTCGGTGCTTTAGCTGTACCGATGATTGTGATGATACCGACACAACAACTTGATGCGATGCGTTCTTGGGATGGTTTACCGGGACTATTAGCTAATTTACCGGGAGTTGGTTCTAGTTTCGCTAAGGTGATTAACTGGCTGGTATTAAGGAATAAAGGTTTATTAGCATGGCCGAATATCTGGGCGCAGGAGGAGATAGTACCAGAATTAGTGGGTAAACTCCAGCCGCCAGAGGTAGGAGAAATGGTTTTGGACTTTTTGAATCATCCTGAAAAATTGGCAGCAATTAGGGCAAAATTACGCAGTGTCAGGGGAGAAAGTGGTGCAGCCGAAAGGTTAGTCAGTTTAGTAACTGAGGTTTTATCAATTAGCCCTGGTGACTAGAATTTGCGGAACCATCTAAACGAAATCCAGCGACCTGGGTTTAATGAAAAGTCGTGGTTATATTTACACTAATTCTGTGTTAAGGATGCGCTGAAATATTAGGAGGAACGAACCACGTTGGCGCTAGCCTCTCCCTTTGGGAGAAGGACACGAAGGACACGTTCGCGTAGCGTCTCCCCTTGGGAGAAGGAAGAAGGAAGAAGGAAGAAGGAAGAAGGAAATTTAGGGGAACTTTTGTTTGTGTAGTAGGGTTCGCGTTTGGGGGTTTAATCGGGAAAACTAGCATTTTGTCTACCTAGTTCATAGACACCGCAAATAATACAAGCCATTATACCCATGCTGATGCCCCAACTGCGTCCTAAGCTAATATCGATCAGCCAGTTGGATAAAGCGCCAGTTAAAAGAAAGGGAAGAATACTAAGTAGTGAGGCGTAAAAAGCGTTTTGGGATTCTCTGGCTTCCCGTGTCTTTTCAAATTCGGTTTGGCTGGTATAAAGCGATCGCTCGGCAAAATTAAACCAACGATTTAACAGATCAATGATCTTTTCCCGCACTGAGGAAAAGGCTAAGTATAACGCCAATGACCATAAAGTTGCACCTGCGATCGCTACGGTGTTGACCTCAAAACGGAAGGGAAAAATTTCAGTAATCATCACAAATTTATCTGTTCTAAGCAATTTTAATCCAGAATTTACTGATAAGTTAGGGAAGCAGAAAGCACAGAGGCCAAGAGTTTCCAAATCGCAGGGGAGATGTAAAACCGAGTCAGAGAAAGAGTTTTGCCTAAGCTGAACCGGGATTTAGGGCAGATGAGGGGCTGGCCACTGCAATCATTTATGCCCAAAAGAGAATTACAATTTTGATGATCGATCCCTGTGGCTAGGGATCAATCAATCAAGCGATCGCTATACCCTACTATACGGAACTGCGATCGCTTCCCTCTCCAAAATTCACTACTCTTGTTTGCCATTGGTTGCTGCTGATGATTTACTAAACAGAAACCACCATAGCTCTAAACCAATTAAGGCTAAACCGCCAACAGTGACACCAATTTTCAATCCCAAAGGTTGCTCGATGGCTTGAAATGGCTGAGTTTCACCGGGTGGAATTGCTGCTGATGCAGTTCCTAGAGATAGACTGAAGGCTGTCAAACTAGCCCAAAGTATATTTTTGTTGAACATTGGTGGAATTATTGTACAGTTACAGAGAGGACTTTTGGTTTAAATTTGCGTAATCTCAGAGCGTTCGTCACCACAGAGATAGAAGATAAGGCCATTGCAGCCCCGGCGATAATGGGATTGAGTAACCAACCAAAGAAAGGAAACAGGATTCCCGCAGCTATCGGAATGCCGATGATGTTGTAAATAAAGGCAAAGAACAGGTTTTGGCGAATGTTGTTAATGGTAGCCCGGCTGAGTTGAATGGCGGTGACGATGCCTTGTAAATCTCCAGAAATCAGAGTAATATCACTAGCAGCGATCGCCACATCAGTTCCCGTCCCAATGGCAATTCCTACGTCTGCTTGTGCGAGTGCAGGTGCATCATTAATCCCATCTCCCACCATCGCCACAACTTTTCCTCCTTCCCCTTGCAGAGATTGAATCATTGCGGCTTTTTGCTCTGGGCGTACCTCTGGGAAAACTCGCTGAATACCAACTTCTTGGGCGATCGCCTCCGCAGTTTGGCGATTATCTCCAGTTAACATTACTACTTCTAAACCTAACTTTTGCAGTGTTTTTACTGCTGCTGCCGAAGAAGGTTTGAGAGCATCTGCGATCGCCATCACCCCTTGAATTTCCCCATCTACAGCCATTAAAATTACAGTCTTCCCTGCCGATTCCCAGGCTAGTTGATATTCCTGGAGATCATCAGTATTAATTCCCAATTCCCCCATCCAGCGTTCTGTCCCAATTTGTACCAACTTTTCTGCAACCATAGCTTGAACACCACAACCAGCCACAGCAGCAAAGTCATTCGCCTCAGTTAAACTCGCCCCTTGGGATTGGGCATATTTTACCACCGCCTCGGCTAAGGGATGCTCAGAATTACGTTCCACCGCCGCCACCAACTGTAAAAGCTGGAGTTCATTGTGATTAGCTGTACCATTGGCAGATACAAAGTCTGTAACCGTGGGATTTCCTTCAGTTAAAGTCCCGGTTTTATCGAGAACAATAGTTTGAATTTTGTGTGCTAGCTCTAAGCTTTGGGCATCCTTAATTAAAATACCATTTTCCGCACCTTTGCCAGTCCCCACCATAATTGATGTCGGAGTCGCTAGACCCAAAGCACAAGGACAGGCGATAATTAACACACCCACCGTTGTCATGATTGCGAGGGTAAAGTTACCCATAAAGTCAAACCAAATCACAAAAGTAGCAATTGCGATCGCCATCACAACAGGGACAAACCACCCCGTAACTTGATCTGCTAATCTTTGAATCGGCGCTTTGGAACCCTGTGCTTCCTGTACAAGTTTGACAATTTGCGCCAAAAACGTATCCTTTCCCACCCGTGTCGCCCGAAACTGAAAACTCCCAGTTTTGTTAATCGTCGCCCCAATTACCTCATCACCTGCTTGCTTCTGCACAGCTAAACTTTCACCAGTCACCATCGCCTCATCTACCGTAGAAGCACCACTAATCACCTCACCATCTACAGGAATCTTTTCCCCAGGGCGCACCAAAATCACATCATTGATTCTCACATCGGTAATGGGAAGATCAATTTCCCCATCATCACGGATTACCCTTGCAGTTTTAGGTTGTAGTCCAATCAGTTTATGAATAGCTTCCGAAGTTTTTCCCCTAGCGCGATGTTCTAATAATCGCCCCAGCAAAATTAAAGCAATCACAATCACCGCCACCTCATAATAGACATGAGGAATTAAACCCTGAGATATCAAAAATCCAGGAAACAGAGTCACAAACACAGAATAGAGAAATGCTGCACCTGTCCCCACTGATATCAGCGTATCCATCGTGGCTGTCCGGTGTTTTAAGGCTTTCCAGCCATTCACGTAAAAACTCCCACCACACCAAAACTGCACAGGGGTAGTCAACACTAACTGCACCCAATTATTATGCAGAAAGGCGGGAATAAACGGCAGGTGTAGCCCAGTCATCATCGGGATAGAACCCACAAACATAATTATAGCGATCGCACAAGCAGCAATCACCTTGCGGATCATTTCCCTTTCTTCGGCTAACTTAATTTCTTTCTGCGTCTCATCTTCTCCAGCCAATACATTTTCTTGAAGCGGAGAAGAAGAATATCCCACACCATCAATAGCAGTTTGGATTGTCTCTACATCAGTGCGTTTTGAGTCATAACTAATTGTCGCCTGTTCCGCAGCAAAATTAACATTACAGTCAATCACCCCAGGAACCAGCCGAATTGCTTCATCAATATTATTCGCACAGGAGGCGCAACTCATACCTCGCAGCTTCAGAGTCAGAGTATCCATACTAAGTAAACCAGTGTAGAGCAGAAATTGCATTCATCAGCTGAAACACATTTAGTTTGCAACTGAGTAGAGTCCCTAATACCCAGCTATAAATGTGCAACAGCTGATATTTTTAAGCCACTGGATAGCCAGCAGCAGCCAAAGCATCCTTAATTGCAGCTTCTGATGCTTGAGTTTCTACGCTCACCAACTTGGTTTCAGGATCAGCTTGAATGGTAGCATTGGCATCAACAGCCTTAACTGCATTAGTAATATTGTTCGCACAAGCAGAACAAGCCATATTGGGAACTGTGAGTTTGAGTGTCATAAATTTACGATATGGAATTAAAGAACTATACAAATCCGGCAAATCTAACTCAGCCATCTCTGTGGGGCTGTAGAGGTGAATTTCCACTATGGTCAGCGCGTCACTTTTACTTTTACTGACTCCTAGCGCAGATTTACCTGATATTTATCCTAAACTCTCTACTCAACTGGAGAGTCTATCAGAATTTACAAATTTTAAAATTAAACCGTTCACTAATTGACGCAAGTTCTTTGGATTTTACTTTGTATACCTACAGGGAAAACAACGGAAATATATTTTAATAAAAATATTCATACCCACTTGATATTATTTGACTAAGCTTTCAAAAAAAAGGCTTGGTTTATCCAAGCCCTTATATATACCAAGCATTTACTACAACAATAGTAATTTAAACTGTCTATGCCATTAGTTCATCCTCCTAAAGGATGTATGCAAATAACAAAAAATCTGATAAACAGTGCTGTTGGAATCATAAAAAAGTTTTAGTATAAAGCAAACCTCGATTATTGTTTTCCTTAACAAATTACTAAAGTATAATTTAAGATTACTATTTCTATATTTCATTATCCCATAGGACATTTATACATATTTGACAACTTGATATGTATTGACTTTGAAAGCATAAAAAAGGTTTAGCCAAATGCTAAACCTCCATAGAAAGCAGTTATTCGACATACTAAAATAAATCTAAACCTAGTTTGTATTAGAGTCATCTTCCTAAAGTATCTATTCAATTATGTTGTTATATGATAAGACAATAACCAGATAAATCTGATAGAGAATTAAAAATTAATCTGATTATTTATTTCCTCCATAAGATAGTTGATTTCAGACAAATTTACTAACTGCTAGAAATAACTAAATCATGCAATATTACCCTGAAGGTTGTCCATCCGGCGCTACTTTCAACTTCGATGATTCCTTGGAGTTGTTCCACTAACTTCTGTACTATCGATAACCCTAATCCTGTACCACCTTGATTCCGAATATCTGCATTAGGAAGGCGATAGAATTTATCAAAAATTCGGGGTAATTTTTCTGTAGGAATTTCTACAGAATTACGAAGAGTGATTACAGTTTTTGGGGGTATTTCTGCGGAATTATGATCTATACTGAGGATAATATCTCCACCACTGGGAGTATATTTGCAAGCATTATGGATTAACTCTCCTAATATCCGCTCTAAGCTAGTAGGGTCGGATAAGAGTGTCGGTAGATTTGAAGGAAGATTTAACTGTAAAGTTTGCTCATTTTCTTGAGCGCGAACTTTAAACGGGGAAATAACCCAAGGTATGAACTGTTCCAATACCAAGACATCTGTGTTAATTGCTACAGAGCCTTGAGTTTCTAACTTTTGTAAATCTAATAAATCATTGATTAGTCTCATTTCCCGATCGCACTCTTCTGATAACATAGCTAAATAGCGCTGATTATCTGGAGAGACGAAAGATGTTTGTAACATTTTAATGATCACCTTCATATTAGTCAGGGGCGATCGCAATTCGTGGGAAAATAAACTTAAGAACTCATTTTTAAGTCGATTAATTTCCGATAGCTGTACTAAAAGTTGCTCTTGTTCAACTTCCTTTTGACGAGCCTTAATAACCTGTTCGCGCTCAGTCACATCTCGAAAAACCAACACTGACCCAATAATTTGATCTTGATCATCTTTGATTGGTGCAAAGCTATTATCAATAGGAATTTCTGCCCCATTTTTAGCAAGCAGAACAGTTTCTACTGGTAAATTAACAATAACACCATCTTGCAAAACCTTTGTCATTTCAAGTTTCACTGGTTCGTGTGTTACTGCGTGAGCAATATTGAATACTTCAGATAAATGTCTTCCACAAGCTTCTTCTTGTTTCCAACCTATGAGACTTTCAGCAACAGGATTCATAAAAGTGACAAATTGCTGCAAGTCGCTAGAAATTACACCATCGCTGATACTGTTAAGCAGTGTAGATAACCATTTTTGATTGGTTGTTAATTGCTTTTTTAGTTGATATTGATTCAGAGATATCTCAATATTGATTTGTAGTTCTCTTTCTTTAAAAGGTTTGAGTAAATAGCCAAAATGATCTGTTATTTTGGCACGGGTTAAAGTTTGATCATCTGCATAAGCTGTGAGATAGATAATAGGGATATCTAAATACTTATGAATTTCATAGGCCGCCTCTATACCATCCATTTTCCCCTTTAAACTAATATCCATTAGGATTAAATCTGGGCAAAATTCTAGAGCTTTCTTAATTGCTTCTTCTCCTGAATGAGCGACAGCAGGAACCACATAACCAAATTTTTTCAGCCGATTACGTAAATCTTTAGCAACAATCGCTTCATCTTCAACTATTAAAATTTTTGAATTCATCATAATCTCATCAAGTTTCATCTAAAATATAAGGGAAATCTAATTTAAATTCTACTCCAATATCGCTTTTAATATTGATATCTCCCGAAAGTTGACTGCTTAAAGCATCTATCAGTTCCCAACCTAATGAGGCTGTATTTTGAAAGTCAAAGTTTGGAGGTAAACCAATACCATTATCCTTAACTATTAGTAAAAGTTTGTTCTCCGAATGTCTATTAATATCAATATTAACTTCACCCTCTTTCCTCCCAACAAATGCGTGCTTAAAAGCATTAGAAACTAGTTCATTAATAATTAAACTACAAGGTATTGCTGTATCTAAGCCCAGGGCTATTTCATGATCAATATTAATATTTATACTAATCATATTGCTATTAAAGTCGTAAAAACTGTATAGACTAGAAACTAAATCTTCGACATATTCTCTTAAATTAATCTTCGCTAAATCTGCTGAACGATACATTTTTTCATGAACCAAAGCCATTGAAGCTATACGCTGCTGACTTTGCTGAAATACCAGCATATATTCCTCATTATCAATATATCCAGATTGCAGGTTGAGTAGGCTAGAAATAACCTGTAAATTATTTTTGACTCGATGGTAAATCTCTTTTAACAGCACTTCTTTTTCTAAAAGTGATGCTTTTATTTTATCTTGTGCTTGCTTGCGATCGCTAATATCTTCAACTACAGAAATAAAATATTTTGGTTCACCAGTAGATTCCCTAATTAAAGATACTGTGATATTAGCCCAAACCAGGGAACCATTTTTCCGAAAATAGCGTTTTTCCAGAGAATAATTGGTAATTTCCCCTGATAATATCTGCTTAATATAATTCAGATCATCTGCCAGATCATCCGCATAGCTAATATCTTGAAAAGTGCGCCCATATAGTTCTTCAGATGTATAGCCGAAAATATCACAAAGCTTTTGATTAACTAATAGCCACTGTCCATTTATACCGACATGAGCAATACCAACAGCCGCTTGGGTAAATGCAGCCCGGAATCGCTCTTCACTTTCTCTTAATGCTTGCTCTATTCGCTGTCGCTCAGTAATTTCTGCTGCTAGTGAATTATTGATTTGTGTTAACTCTACTGTCCGTTCTTCAACTCTAGTTTCTAGTTCCTTGAGTAGATTACTTAAAGCCTTTTCCGCTTCCTTCCGTTCAGTAATATCAGTATATGAACCCACCATCCGGACTACATTACTATTTTCATCCCACAAGGCTTGACCCCGATCTAAAATCCATTTGTAATTACCATCTTTACATAAAAGCCGATGTTCATGAGTATAAAATGGTGTAATCTTAGCAAAGTGATTTTCAACTGCTTTCATCACCCCATTGCGGTCATCGGGATGTACCCGCATCATAGTTTCATCTAAATAGTGAGAAACGTCATTTTCCTGATAACCAAGCATTTCTTTCCAGCGAGTGGAGAAGAAAACCTCATTCGTTTTCACATTCCAGTCCCAAATACCATCATTATTACCGCGTAAAGCTAACTCCCAACGTTGCTCACTTTCTCTTAATATTTCTTCTGTGCGTTTGCGTTCTGCAATTTCCTTTGCTAGTTGACAGTTTGCGGCTTCCAGTTGAGCCGGACTTGGTAGCGCCAAGGCTTTAGGTATCAATGGTAATAGTTCTATAGCTGTCAAAACAGACACAAAGGCGGTGATAGCTTTAATTAATCCTGATAACCAATAAGTAGGAAACCAAAGTGTCCACACATTCATTAAATGAGTAGTACCGCAAGCAATAATAAATGTACTAAACATTAATAGTATTCCCACAAAAGGCACATCTTGTCGTTTACGGACAAAATAAACCAGCATCATGGGAATAGAATAATAAGCAATGGCAATTAACGAATCAGAAATAACGTGTAACCATACTAATCCTGGTTTCCACAGATAGCAGTGTCCATGAGGAATAAATTCCCTGGAAAAAAAAATATCTAAAAATTCCATTATTCGGATGCCTCTCTTCCTGAATCAGGGCGATTATTTAGGGTGCAATTTATTCTGTAATATTTATTGCTATTAAATTAATATAGCCTCGTATTTCAACGTAAGCCAAGCCATTGCTGGTAATTTTTAGTTTTTTTTTAACTTTCATTTCAAGTTGTAAATGTTCATTTACTCTGAAAAATAAGCTTACCTACTTAGTGCTAGATACTACAATTCTTAAGGATGGTTTGTACAATTTTTCACTATTCACAGTTACTTACAATCTAGGATAAAAAGGATTATGTATGGATTTAGTTACTGACCGAAAATAATAGGATACAAGCCCCGTCACTTCGACAGGTGATACAGTGAGCCTGCGATGCCCTGAGCCTGTCGAAGGGTCGAACTGCTCAGTGCATCGCGTTCTAGGACGGCTTTATGTTAAAATTTGGGCATAGTCGCCATAGGGCATTGGGAGACTTTAAACGGACATGGAGGGACGATAAGACCACTTGTGGCGTGTTCCAGCGAAGTGTCAAGGAATCCTCGCTTCTTTAGGACGAGGAGGTATGTAAATATCCACTGTATTTTTATGGGAAGCAGAGGTAAAAAAACTAATGTTACCAACATTGCACAGAGTGCAGCGACCTTAAGTATATATACTCTAACTGAGAACGCCAAAAATAATATTTGCTTTCCTGTGAAATATATGTTATGTTAAGTATCCGTGTGGTTAAGGACGTATAGCTCAGTTGGTTAGAGCGCTACGTTGACATCGTAGAGGTCACTGGTTCGAATCCAGTTACGTCCATTCAAAGAACAAATCAAATATCACAGGTTAGCCTGTATAATCCCATCAGAGGTCTGTCTATAAATCTCGTTACCAAGGTTATTGATGGTTTGAGATCAAAAACTGGCTTGACATAGCAGTCATCCATCGATTCCTTTGGCTAGCCGCACATTTCCATCCGGTTAGCCAGATAGTTTTTGATCAGCGTTATCCTTTCCAAGCAAGACTGCTAAAGCTCAGAGTCTTGTGATTTGGTTGTTTATGCTTCCCTTATTGCAGGTGCAAGAGATGATTTTCTATAAGTTTTGCCTATGACAATAGTACTTATAATAAATTTTACATAATAGGTATAACCTTTTATCTATAGAAGCAATTTAATATTTATTTCATATTTATGATTGTGAATGGACAATATTGGCCGATCAAGCTGTAAGCTATTTTTAATCCCATTTAAGTTGACGAAAAATAAAATTTACGATTGATCTCAGTTTTTTAGACAAAATTTTTAGATTTTTGTGATCTAACCCTTCTCTATTGGGGATTCGTATTCAACGACTCGTCATCTAGAAATACAGTAGATTCTGCTAGTTGCAAGGAATTAACGTTTTCTTTGCCTAATTTTTATTATGCAGAAAACAGGACACTTGCTGAAAGTAGCAAATCAAAACGTGACTGCTTGCCTAACCACAACCTCAAAATGCAATTAACGAATACGATCCATTTTAAAAACTTACGAGGCGATTTATTCGGTGGTTTAACTGCCGCGATCGTTTCTTTACCATTAGCGTTAGCCTTCGGAGCCGCCTCTGGTGCTGGTCCGGCTTCTGGTCTTTATGGTGCTGTTTGTGTCGGTTTCTTCGCCGCCTTATTTGGAGGGACACCAACGCTAATTTCTGAACCTACCGGGCCGATGACCGTAATCATGACTGCTGTAATCAGTTCCAAGATTGCGGCGGCCGACGGCGACATACAAACCGGCTTGGCCATGGCATTTACAGTGGTGATGCTGGCGGGGGTATTTCAAATTTTGTTGGGGGTATTCAAGCTGGGTAAATATATTACCCTGATGCCCTACAGCGTAATTTCCGGTTTCATGTCTGGGATTGGAGTCATCCTGGTGTTGCTGCAACTTGCTCCTTTTTTGGGTCAATCCAGCCCCAAAGGTGGTGTATTAGGATTGGTGCAAAATTTACCTGAGCTGTTTACCAATATCAATTGGGTGGAAACAGCCTTGGGAGGGATGACTTTGGCGATTATTTTCTTAATGCCATCCAAAGTCAAGCGTGTTGTACCACCACAATTAGTCGCATTAATTGTAGTAACAATAGTTTCCCTGGTCTTTTTCCAGGATGTTGAAATCCGACGAATCGGCGAAATCCCGATGGGACTGCCAAAATTGCAAATGCCTACATTTAATACATCTCAAATCATTGGGATGTTGGTTGATGGGGCAATGTTGGGGATGTTGGGCTGTATTGATACCTTGTTAACGGCAGTAATTGCGGATAGTTTGACTCGGACTGAACACAAGTCTGATAAAGAATTAATTGGTCAAGGTATTGGTAACCTCATATCTGGTGTATGTGGTGGACTCCCTGGTGCTGGTGCAACTATGGGAACGGTAGTTAACATCCAGACTGGTGCGAGAACAGCTGTATCTGGTTTGACTCGCGCGTTAATTTTACTGGTTGTGGTTTTGTGGGCAGCTTTTTTAACTCAACCTATCCCGATGGCAGTATTGGCTGGTATTGCTCTCAAGGTGGGGATTGATATTCTGGACTGGAGCTTTTTGAAACGCGCTCATCAGGTATCTCTGAAGGGTGCGCTGATTATGTACGGTGTGATGTTCTTAACCGTATTTGTTGATTTGATTGTTGCTGTGGGTGTGGGAGTTTTCATTGCTAATATCTTAACGATTGAACGTCTGTCGCAGTTACAGTCCCAGGACGTGAAGACAATTACGGATGCTGATGATGCGATTGTTTTGAATGATGACGAGAAGCAATTAATTGATCTAGCTAATGGACGGGTGCTGTTATTTTACCTGAGTGGGCCGATGATTTTTGGAGTTTCCAAAGCGATCGCCCGTGAACACTTAGCAATGGCAGATTCTGATGTGCTGATTTTAGATATCAGTGATGTCCCCATGTTAGGTGTGACCGCTTCTTTAGCCATTGAAAATGCGATCCAAGATGCTCATGAGCAAGGTCGTCACATATTGGTTGTTGGTGCAGGTGGAAAAGTTAAACGCCGCTTAGAAAAATTTGGTATTGAGAGATTCGTACCTCCACATCATTTCTTCATGAGTCGTACAGAAGCACTGAAGCAAGCTTTAACTTTAATTGATCCTGCTGTCCTCAGTGACAATTTTGCTACTACGGGCGAATCGTTCCTCAGCAAATGAAAAGCATCGGACTTAGTAAATTAGCCCGGCTTTCAGCACTATCTAATTAAGCATGGTGGATAGTTTCCAGCATTTCACTATGACTTTTGTATTTCTTCCAAAACTGAATTACAACAGAAAGAAAATATGAGTTTATCAGCATTAATAGTTAACTTTATGTGGCAGAATCCTCTACTCGGAACGACAAACGAAGCTGAAAATGCCCCCATTGTCTTAGCTGGTGTATTACTCAGTTTAATAGTCATTTATCTTGCCAGTAAAATTGGCGGTGAATTGTCTAAAATGATCGACTTACCTCCTGTTTTAGGTGAGTTACTCGGCGGCGTATTAGTAGGTGCTTCGGCACTAAACTTGGTTGTGTTTTCTGAAAGTGGTGCAGCTGCTTCTGATTCCATAATTATCACCATCCTGCAATTCATTAACGATATCAGCCCCGAAGCAGTAACATCAATTTTTGAAAGCCAGAGTGAAATCGTTTCTGTTCTCGCTGAACTAGGCGTGATTATTCTGTTATTTGAAATTGGTCTAGAATCAGACTTAAAAGAATTACAAAAAGTCGGTTCTCAAGCAGTAGTTGTGGCTTGCGTAGGGGTGGCTGTTCCTTTTGCGGCGGGTACTGCGGGATTGATGTTACTCTTTAATGTCCCAGTAATTCCCGCTATTTTCGCTGGTGCAGCACTAACAGCTACTAGTATTGGTATTACTTCTAAAGTGTTGTCAGAAATTGGGCAATTAAAATCTCGTGAAGGCCAAATTATTGTCGGTGCAGCAGTCATTGATGATATTTTAGGGATCATTGTTTTAGCTGTAGTTGCAAGTTTGGCTAAGACTGGGGAAATTGATATTCTCAACGTCATTTATCTAATTGTCAGCGCGACAGTCTTTCTAATTGGGGCAATTTTATTAGGCAAATATTTCAATCAGACTTTTGTGGCGATCGCTAATAAATTGCAAACACGAGGTAACTTAATCATCCCAGCTTTAATATTTGCATTTTTCATGGCTTTCTTAGGTAATGCCATTCATTTAGAAGCTATTTTAGGCGCATTTGCTGCCGGCTTGGTTTTGGATGAAACGGATAAACGCAAAGAGTTAGATGAACAGGTTAAACCCATAGCTGATATTTTAGTCCCAGTTTTCTTTGTGACAGTGGGCGCGAAAGTTGATTTAGGGGTTCTGAATCCTTTCATTCCTGAAAATATCGAAGGATTAATTATTGCTACCTTCTTAATTGTGGTGGCGATTATCGGTAAAATTGTCACAGGTTGGGCAGTTTTTGGGCAAGTTGGAGTTAATCGGTTAGCCGTGGGTGCAGGAATGATTCCCCGTGGTGAAGTTGGGCTAGTATTTGCAGGAATTGGTGCAGCTAGTGGAACCCTTGATAAACCTTTACAAGCGGCGATCATTATTATGGTGATTCTCACTACCTTTTTAGCACCGCCTTTATTACGGTTTGCATTTAAACAATCACCAGAAGATAAAGAATCTTTGGAGAAGGCCAATTCCATCAGCTAACTAATTTTACCCCACTACCCCATAGGCAATTTACGTGTTAGAAGCGTGTATATTCGCAACAATTTTGTGTGGTTTCTTTGGTATCATCTTCAAACAAAATTTGGTGATGAAGATCATCTCTATGGATGTGATGAGTACAGGGGTGATCGCCTATTATGTGCTGATCTCCTCACGAGAGGGCTATTTCACACCTATTGTTGGGAATGCGGGAGATCGAGCTTATGCAGATCCGGTTCCCCAGGCGGTGATCTTGACGGCTATTGTCATCGGCTTTTCAATTCAGTCTGTAATGCTAGTGGGTGTGATGAAGCTAGCAAAGGATAATCCCACCTTAGAAAGCAACGAGATTGAGAAAAATAACACGCCATGACTAACATCACCATCGCCTGGATTGCGCTACCGTTTTTTTTGGGATTTTTAATTTATCTGCTTCCCCAACTTGACCGCTATCTGTCCCTGGGGGTCGCTCTAGTTTCCTTGGGATATGGGTTGCAGATATTTTTCAATGAGTCGCCGTTGACACTGCAATTACTGGATAATTTCGGTGTGACATTAGTAGTTGATCAATTGAGTGGCTACTTTATATTGACCAATGCTCTGGTGATGACGGCGGTGATCCTCTACTGTTGGCCGACGGATAAGAAGGCTTTTTTTTATATACAGATGATCATCTTACATGGCAGCGTCAATTCGGCGTTTATCTGTGAGGATTTTATCAGTTTATACGTAGCTTTAGAGGTGATTGGGATTGCCGCATTTCTGTTGATTGCCTATACGCGCAGCAATCGCTCGATTTGGGTGGCTTTGCGCTATATGTTTGTCAGTAACACGGCGATGCTGTTTTATCTGGTGGGGGTGGTGTTAGTTTATCAGGCAAATCATTCCTTTGCTTTTGCGGGATTACGTAACGCACCAACTGAGGCGATCGCCCTGATTTTTGTGGGACTATTGACAAAAGGGGGAATATTTGTATCCGGATTGTGGTTACCCTTGACTCACTCGGAATCTGAAACCCCAGTCTCGGCGATGCTGTCGGGAGTTGTGGTGAAAACTGGCGTTTTTCCACTGGTGCGCTGTGCTTTGATTGTAGAGGAAATTGATCCCATCGTCAGAATTTTTGGACTGGGAACAATGTTTTTGGGCGTAGTCTATGGGATCTTTGAAAAGGATACCAAGCGGATGCTGGCCTTAAGTACTATTTCGCAGTTAGGATGGATTCTTGTAGCACCAGGCGTTGCCGGCTTTTATGCCCTGGCACACGGACTGGCAAAGTCGGCTTTGTTCCTGATAGCAGGTAACTTACCCAGCCGCAAATTTCAGGAACTACAAGATCAGCCGACGAATACCCCGATCTGGATAGCCTTGGTCATAGCCAGCCTCTCGATATCGGGCTTTCCCTTGCTGATTGGGTTTGGGGCGAAAATGTTGACCCTCAAGAATGTACTCCCTTGGCAAGCCATTGTGATGAATTTTGCAGCTGTGGGAACAACAATAGTATTTGCGAAATTTATATTTCTGCCCCATAAAGCACAAGAGGAACAAGGAAAGCTAAAATCTGGTTTCTGGGCAGCCGTGACTTTATTAATCGGTGGGCTGTTTGTAGTTAATGTTGTATATTTTGAGGCTTATACTGTCGAAAACATTATCAAAGCTCTGGCAACTATCGGCATGGGCTGGTTAGCATATTTTTTGATTTTTCGACACTCTGCGATCAAGTTACCCCGTGTTATGGAGCAACTTGAGCATTTAATTGGGGTCATGAGTTTGGTGTTGTTGCTGCTTTTGGGGATGATACTGGCATGATTGGGCATTTAAATCTGATATTGCGATTAACTATCTGGTTTTTGCTGACCTCTGATTTTAGTCTGGCTAATATAATTATTGGTGTTAGCGTTGCCCTATTATTACCGGGTCGTCAAAAAGTCCCCGAATCCTTAAAGGATTGGCTGCGTGTGCTGGGTGAGGTAATTGTGGCTATACCCCAAGCATATATTGAAGCGATTGAAATCATCTTCCGTCCCCATCTCCACGAAGATATGATCATGGAACGGGTCAAACCCCAACGGACACCGGGACTTGTATTCTTAGACATATTCTTGATTACTTTTACACCTAAGACCATTGTTTTAAAATATCAGAAAGATGGCTCTTATGCAGTCCACCGGATTACACGGAGGAAAAAGTCATGACTCTGGTATTAATAGCCATGATTATTGCTCTCCTGATACCGATGTATGAGGCTTGGCATGATGATGATATTTGGCAAAAGATGTTGGCTTTTGGGAGTATTGCCACTAAGACTTCTATGATGATTCTGATTGTGTCGGTGTTACGGGATGATTGGATGATTGGTGTTGTGGGAATTATTATTTTGAGTGTGGGTAATGCGGGATTAATGTTATTAGCACATCTCTTAAAACGGATGAGTATTTTATGATTAATATATTGAGTTATATTTGCTTAGGTTTAGGTATCGCTTTTTGGTTCTGGGGAACTTGGCCGTTAATTGGCGATCGCTCGGTATTATTTAAGTTACATAGTCTTTCTGTTGCAGATACCCTTGGCTCCATGCTGATAGTTTTGGGGCTATTGCTGAAGATCCCCAGTGAATGGCCTCTACTGGTTCTGGGCATCATCTCCTTGGCAATCTGGAATACAGTATTGGGCTACGTGTTAGCCTACTGTTCTAGTAGCGAGACTGACCATGAATGATAGCTATGTTTATATTATTACCGCCTTGCTGCCCCTCTCGGCATTAATGCTCGTAGTTCAAGTAAACCCATACAACGCCCTAGTTATTCAGGGAATATTAGGATCTGTGGCGGCTTTGGTGTTTGCCGTTTTCGGGGCGGCAGATGTGGCTTTAACCCAAGCTTTAATGGGGACTTTGCTGGGGGTGACTCTCTATGCGATCGCCGTCCGTTCATCCTTAGTGATGCGTTTGGGGGTACTCTCCACAGATCAGGAAAACCCAGAGGATTTTGGGCAATTGTTAGATGAATTACGCGAAATTTTTAGCAAACACTATATGCGGTTGGAATTACTGCCGTATCCTAATATACAGGACTTGCAGCAAGGTTTGATGGATAAAGAAATTCATGCCACTTGTATCAGGCGATCGCCAACAGCAGATCCGCAACCCTATCACACCGTTATCCGAGTCCGCCGCATTTATGAAATTATCCAAACCGAACTTTCATCACCACTGACAATGTTGACCTACGTAAATACACCAGAATCAGAGGACAAACATTGATGAAATGGGTCTATATAGCCGCCGGCATAGCTTTATACTGCATATTTCTAGTTATTCCCAATAGGGTATCAGATAATTTAGATATTGCGATCGTCCAATCCATCGTCGAAGATAGCGGTGTTCCCAATGCAGTTACAGGTATCATCCTCAGAAATCGCCTCTATGACACCATCTTTGAAGTCGTAGTATTTACCATCGCCGTCATGGGTGCGCGTTTCCTCCTAGCCGATGAAAAACCACTATCCCACATTTATCAGTTCACAGATCAACCATCCATTGTCCTAGCCCGTCTGGGCGCAACGATTTGTTCCTTAGTAGGAATCGAACTAGCCATTCGGGGACATCTCAGCCCTGGTGGTGGTTTTGCGGCTGGGGTCGCTGGAGGAACAGCCATTGGCTTAGTAGCGATTACCTCATCCCCAGAATGGATGCAAGCTATTTACAAGCGCTGGAACGCCGCCAGATGGGAAAAAGTTTCGGTTTTGCTATTTATTATACTGGCAGTGATGACTATGACCGGATTGGAATTACCCCACGGCGAATTAGGTACGCTGCTTAGTGGTGGAATTATACCTGTACTGAATATCTTAGTAGCAATTAAAGTCTCTTTGGGTTCCTGGGCGGTAATTTTGCTGTTTATTCATTATCGGGGTTTGTTATGAATTGGTGTCACGCAGAGGCGCAGAGGCGCAGAGGCGCAAGGAAACGAAGAAAAATAATGCCAATGTTGCGACACCAGATGTTGCTGCTGATAACGGTATTATTCACGTCATTGATACAGTATTGATGCCTGCATAAGCATAAGCTGAATATCTAACTGATAGTTGCAGGATAGCGATTAGCTTGAGTTACTGTCCTGCAATTGTTTGGGTATATTTTATATAAATCTGGGATAAATTATAGCAACCGCCAAGGTGGTTAGGACACAAACGGATCATAAAACCATTGTAATTAAAGAGTTTCAAGGCTTCCCCCTGCTCCCTGCTATAGCTCCCTGTTGAGCGATCGCCTTAGCTTATCTTTAGCAAAATTTATACTTAAAATTTACGTAATAATCTCTCAGTGCCGACTAAAACCAAAATTAACAGCAGTAGCTGAAATTCCCAAGGCGCTAGCACTAAGCTCAAAATAAAACTGATAACTGTAAATAAACTAATCAGATAAGATATTTCGCCATGACATTTTTTAGATACATAGCCGATAGCTAAACCAGTACAAAGGGGAATCAAAAAAGACAGGTGCATTTTACTATTCTCGTAACTAAAATCGCAAAATCAATAAAACCAGAGGAACACTGTGTTTATAATTGTGGTTGATTCTACCAAAAAACTGGGGCTAAAAGCTCCCCGTAGAACAGCGACTTTTTTATGATATAGTTTTTACCTAAAAATTTTCCGTATAAAATGATGATCTCAGAGTTCAAAGCCAAAGGGAAAACAACTCAATACAATGCTATTTATGAAGCGAGAGGAGTGTCAACACAGCGCATCAAAAGGGTATATATGGCTACTCCGTGTTTTTGTTTTGTCAATTGATTCAACTTTTTTAAACCCCGTATTACATAGACTGGTTTCCCATGATTAAACACGCTGTAAGCACGTTGTTTTACCCAATCTATAATCAAAAACCAGAAAGGAGCGATCGCTTGATTTTCTGATTAAATTGATTGAATTAGACGATGCAAGAGTTCAGCTTCACCTCACCAAAAACGATCGCCTAAAAATCACGACTCACAGGAACAGCGATCGCTTGTGGAGGATAAATAGACAGATGCGATTCCCACGGAGCGCTTCGCTATCGCCTAAAAATCACGATTCACAGTAATAGCGATCGCTTGTGGAGGAAAAACAGATAGATGCGATCGCCCAAAAATCACAACTCACAGGAACAGCGATCCCCTTGAGGAGAAAGATTGTTAATGCGATCGCCTTGAGGAGAAAAATCGTTAATGCGATTCCCAGGTCGCGCTTCGCTATCGCCCAAAAATCACAACTCACAACAATGGCGATCGCCTAAAAATCACAACTCACAGGAATAGCGATCGCTTGTGGAGGATAAATAGATAGATGTGATCGCCTAAAAATTACGACTCACAGAAATAGCAATCGCAATACATTACTCCCCTAGTATTGAGGTATATTACCCCGCATAAATCTTGTTATTACACTTATTGGTTGCTTTATCTGACAATTTATGTAATATACATCTTGTATAAGTGTTTATCCTGTAATCCGGAAGATAATATATAGTTATACCTACTTACCAATGAGGATTAGCGAATGATCTCTTTCGACGAGGCAATGGCAACGGTTGAAGATGGTGATAAGCCTTCAATCTTGTTGGGCAACGGCTTTTCTCTCGCTTGGCGGAACGACTTATTCAACTACGCAAACCTGCTTGAGGTTGCCGATTTTACTGATCGTAACGACGAAATAAAGGCGCTTTTTCAGCTTAGTGAAACGTATGACTTTGAAGCAGTGATGAGATCACTTGTAGCAGCAAAAACAGTCCTTCAAGCCTATGGTGGTAACGAAGCTTTGGTCGAAATAATCGAAAAAGACCAGCAACTCCTGAAAGATGCTCTCATTACTGCGATTTCGACCACGCACCCATCTCGACCGACAGATGTTACCAATGATCAGTTCACATCTGTTCGTCGCTTCCTTTCTCGCTACGATCAAATTTTTACGGTGAACTACGATCTATTGTTCTACTGGGCGAGAAATATGAATGATTTGCCGCCCGAAAATTATTCGACAGACGATGGATTTCGCACGGGCTGTAAATGGCAAGGACACGGGACAAATCAAAAAGCTCACTTTTTGCACGGAGGCTTGCACATCTTCGATAGTGGAACAGCAATCGAAAAACATACTTATACTCAAAGAGGCACTGGCATCATCGACTTAGTGAAAGCCAATTTGGAAAAAGGCAAATTTCCCCTCTTCGTTTCTGAGCCGACTTCGATTAAGAAAAAGCAGAAAATAGAACACAATCCGTACTTAAATTACTGCTTTCGCGCACTTGAAACAGTTACTGGAACTTTCTTCATTCAGGGACATTCGATGGATGAGAATGATAAACATATTTTTGACCAATTGAGGCGGAGCAATGTCCAGAATTTTTTTGTAAGCATTTTTGGTGACGAAGACAGCGAAGATAATAGGAAGGTTAAGGCAAATGCTCGTGCATATCTCGAATCGTCCAGTTCAAATGTTGAGTTTTTTGATGCTCAGTCTGCTCCAATCTGGTCATAATAAATCATTGGAGCGGATAAAATTGTGATATTTTTAGACTGATCTAGTAGTGATCGCTTGTCCCTCAATTAAAACGTTATCCTAATAGCGATTCCTGCGGAGCGCTTTGCGATCGCTAAAATCAACCAATTTTTATTCTTATTTCTGGCTCTCCAATCGGCTGATTCACCCTATCTCAAGGTAATGTTTTGAGAAAACCAATCAAATCAGCTATATCTTCATTCCCGATGTTCCAGCGCGGCATATAATTATTCAACTGCTTCTTACCGTCGGGGTCTTGACCTTTCGTAATCGCCAAGCGAAATTTTTCGGTGTCGAATTCATCCTTTAGGGCTGACCAGCGAATGTCAGGCACTTTGATTGTCTGCATTCCCATCATTGTCTGTACACCACCACGACCATCGGCACCATGACAGGAAGCACAGGTCATGTTGTTATTACCCATCATTCCACCGGATGAACCATTCCCCATCATTCCACCCGATGACTGACCGCCAGTATAAGTAATGTTCTTGTTGCGATCGCTTGTGGAGGAGAAATATATGCGTTCACCATTGGAGCGAAAGGTTCTTGTCTGTGAGTTTGAGTTAGTTCTATTTAGCACCATCAACTGCGGGTGCGGTGTACAGTTCACGAGTAGTAGAGCAACAATAAAGGCTAACAAGCTATTAGCAATAATTTTGATTTTGCGGTTCATGGTTTATTTCTCTTTGAGGGCGATCGCCTTGGTATTGCCTGTTTGATGCCTAATCTTTGACCATCGTGATTTATCAACTGTTATGACTATGAACAAGCGATCGCTTGATTTTCTGATTAAATTGATTGAATACGATATAAAATGTAACTAGCGATGCAAGAGTTCAGCTTCACCGATAAATTGCATCATCAATCGTGGCTCGGAAAAATTCGCCCTCCGACTCAAACCGTTCGGTGCCAAAGTACCATCCAATCCGTAGACGGGTAGGAATGGTATAGCCGCAAAATTTGCCCTCTTCCTCTAAAATTCCACCGAAGTCAACATAACGGAACTCAGCACCGTCTGGATTGCCCCAGCGTGGTAGCTTGAAGGTCTTGAGACGACCTGTTTTATCAATGGTGAAATCTAGTTCGGCTCTCTCACCTTGGACTACAAAACTGGAATGTAAACTAGAGTCTAGATCCGATGAATCTGTACTTGTCCATGAAACGTTATCACCGCAGAACACAGACGGTAGGCACACTGACTCTGATTGGAGGCGACCAATAGCCGATCGCGTAATATCCGAACCACTTGCCGTCATTACAGGGAATAATCCTAGAAGTTTCCACTGCATTGCACCTATGCCATCTATGATGCGGTCTGAGCCGACAATGGGTAAAAAGCCGTTCATCCAGGCTGTAGCACTCCAAATCAGTCCATGTTGCCAGCAAATGACTTGCTCTGCTTGGAAGGGAATCCAGTTCTTTAGTTTGATTTCACCGTGCATCTTTAAGCGAACAGCAGAAGCGAGTTTTGTTCCAGGTGCGATCGCATTTTTAAGATACCTTCTGGCTGCTTCTGGTAGGTGAGTGAAGTCATCTGGATGGAATACACGATCCTGAGATGTGGATGAATCCCATAGCGTATTAAGAGAAATTTGTTTGGTCATCGGAGGTACAAGCTGTAATAATTAAACGCAGATGGACGCAGATAAACGCAGATGATTTTAGTTATGTTTTTCTCGCGGTTAATTGCTGCCAATTACCCTTCCACAGGAGTAATCCGCCCAATATTGTTAATGTCAGCATTTGCCAGATTTCAACTAGGGAACCATAACCGATTGAGGATGCGATCGCGTCCCGAATTTCATCAAAGGCAGCGTGATAAACAGTGACAACAGCAAGGCTCTGGGTGACAGTCCAAATATAGGCAAAAACGATCGCGTGCATCATCGCCGGAATTAAACTTACTGCCAGGATAGTAGCTATTGAAGTAACTACATTATTAGTAAGTTTTTCAGTTATGCCCATTCCCATCAGCACAGGCAAATGCCATGCCCACCAAATCAATGAATGTAGCAGCAATGCTGTTCTGAGGCTGTATCGTTTCGCTAAGTGCGGTAGCATATAGCCACGCCACCCAAACTCTTCACCAAAGGCTGGAATCAAAGTGGCGAGAAACCGAAGTAGAAAATTTCCCAGAATATCTGAAAATACAATTCCTCTAGGAATACTTCGCATTCCTAAAACTAATTCGAGGATTGTGGGAACAACCCATACAAAAATTGCTATTGAAAAGACTGCTAAATATTGTTTTGATTTACCCCAACTCCAGCCAGCTTTTGAGAAACCATCACGGAAAACATAGCGCCCAGCGATATAGGTGGCAACTGTTACCATGATCATTGGTAATGAGCTTAAGGCATAGCGCATAAATGGCGTTTCTGCCCACAATAAATACGCAATTTGAAATGGCCAAGATACCGCCACGACAATCAATAGATAGGTTCTCAGCGAGAAAGGTTTATGGGTGATGCTCATTACTTATTTGCTATCTTAACAACTGAATCCAAGCTGTATCTAACGTTTCTTGACCGTCCCTACACCCCGCACAGATTCCCGAACTTGAGGAGAGCCAATATACTCCACTGAACCCACGCCGGATACAGTTGCATCTAAGTTCTCACTCACATTAACCACAGCACTTCCTACGCCACTGTTGCGAACTGTAGCTTGCTTAGTTTTCAACTCCTCACCATGAAAACTTCCGACCCCCTCAAGAGTAAGTTCTAGGACATCGACACTTCCAGCGATCGCCATGCTACCCACCCCATCCAGGGAAATAGACAACCGTTTACCTTGGATATCTTTTACCTCAATAGTGCCGACACCCTTGATATTCAAACTCTCCAAGCTCTTGACCTCTACAACAAAGTCAATGGGTTTAGTGGCGTTGATGCTGGCATCTTTTTTGATGGTGAGATACAGAACTTTGTCAGCCACACGACTTTCTAAAAGGGGCAGAATATTGTCCTCGGCGGTGATCTTCAGGGATTCTTTTCCCGTTTGTTGAATCGTCATCCTACCTACGGATTCACTAGAAATAGATGAGAAACTATCTGCTTCTCGGTGTTCGGTTTTGACGATTCCAGACCCTCTCAGCCCATTATTGAAATAGCAGCCCCCGGAAAGGCTCAAAGCGGCCAAGCACGCAACCAAACTGGATAGTTTTTTCATTGTTTTGCCTTGCTTGGTTTAAGTATTCTTAAATGTCCGTCTAGCCATTTATCAGTTAGGAATCCCATCCCCAAACTGCCAACAATAAAGCAGGACTTACGCAACAATTACCAAAAGTCTTGATTTATCGAACCGCCAAGCCGCCAAGAACGCCAAGAAAACGTAGATTATGCGTAAGTCCTATAAAGAAAAGTGTTCCTATTAAGAAATGCTTAAAAATGTATGCCGCCAGAGCAAATGATGTTATTCCACCTACCATTATTCCTGTCATTAGTATTGGCCATACCCAAAAAGAATTAGCTTGGATGTGGGATTTTTTGTGGCATTGAGGGCATCGGTAATTTCCCCACGGTGTTGCCCAGTATTGTCGCCAAGTCAAGGGAAACGAATATTGGCAATGGGGACATCCTAATTGCCCTTTAAAGGTGGAGGTTTTGCTGTGAGCAATTTTATGGTCATTTATTACACTCATCAAGGTTCTCCTATGGGTTGGTAATCAGAATTTCGATTTCAATCAGCTACTAAATGAGATTTGATCGGCATATCCAGTGGGAAAGCTAACCACAAGAAAAGGTACAGCAATAAAATCAGTCCAGGTAGGATAATTGCTAAAATAACAGTGACAATTCTAACTCCTTGAATTGGTAGTTTCCGTTGTCGTGCGATCGCTGAACACACACCCGCAATTACTTTGTGGCGGCGACTGCGGTAAAAAGCAGCAGTTGGATTTTTGGAAATAGTTACTTTTTTTGATGATGAATTGAATTTGAGAATTAAAGAACTAACCAGTCCTATAGAACCAAAAATGGCTGATGGGATAGTTGCGATCGCAATCCAGTGAGCAAATACCATCCCTGTAACAAGGTCTCCGTGCCAGGATGGGGCAGGACAATTAAAAATGATCGCTTCTGCCTCACAACCAAAGCGTTCTGTTAAATGTAGTCCTCCCCAAGCTACTAAAAGTGGGAAAACTCCGTAGAAAATGCAAATACCAAATAAAAGCAGGTGTCCACCTATTGAAAGTGACCGCCGATGTGCGATCGCAGCAAGTGCTGGCCCAATAAATAACAGTGTCAAAATCAAAGATGAGTAAATCATGGGCTTTTTAAAAGATTTAAATAAGGTTTTGAAATCAACTAATTTCTCAGATCATCTTAGTTAACAGGCTTATGAAAAACCCATTGATTCAACCGTCTTAAACCCCGTGTTACATAGACTGGCTTCCCATGATTAAACACGCCATATGCACGTTGTTTTACCCAGTCTGCAATCAAAAACCAGATCAACGCATAAATCCAAACAAAGCCAGCCAAACCCCATCCGAGAGGGGTCATAAAAATGCCATACACTGCAATCAGGGTTGCCAGTATTTGAGTTCCCAGGACGGCTGTTAGTAAAATTTTGGCTGGTTTAATTGACCAAAAGGGACCCTTGGTGCGGGTTACAAAGATGGTGAGATGTCCAGCAATGGAAAGCTTTAGGTAAATCAGCGTTTGCAGAATGCTGCGATCGAGGTGAAAATACCGTTCTCCCAAATACAACATCCCAAAGGAACTGGCTAATCCAGTTACACCCAAAACAGTTGCCAGTCCCAAGACGATGGGCATATTCCAGGTTTCGGGGCGATTGGCGGGACGGGTGTTATCGTAGGCAATGGAGATGATTGCACCATCATTTAATAATGCCAGCAGCACAATCATGATGGCAGTGACGGGATAGAAGTTGTAGACCACAATGGAAAGGGTCATGAACAACAAAACCCGGATGGTTTCGGTAATCCGGTAAATAGCGTAATTGTTCATCCTCTGAAAGATGCGGCGGCTTTCTTGAATCGCCTCTACGATTACAGAAAGTCCAGGGGTGAGCAAAACAATATCGGCGGCGGCGCGGGCGGCATCGGTGGCTCCAGAAACCGCAATTCCGGCATCAGCTTTTTTGAGGGCAGGGGCATCATTAACGCCATCCCCAGCCATACCCACGAGATGCCCCCGTTGCTGCAAAACATCAACAATGTGGTATTTGTGTTCCGGGAAGACTTGAGCAAATCCGGCGGCGGCTTCGATCGCATCCCCAAGTTGTCCAGTTTCGTGAGGGGAGGCTGCTTCTAGCAAACTGGCATCGAGGATATCTCCCTTTAGCCCTAGTTGATGAGCCGTTTCACGAGCGATCGCCTGTTGATCTCCCGTCAACATTTTCAAGTCAATTCCTAGCTTTTTCACTGCCTGAATCATTAGTTGGGAGTCGCTGCGGGGTGGATCGAATAGCGGTAGTACGCCCAAAAATTGCCAGTTCTCACCATCGTCAGTCCGGGCAACCCCCAGGGATCTAAATCCGCGTTTGGCAAAACCTGCGATCGCTTGATCCACTTGCGGCTGTACCTGAGCGACATTTTTTGAGAGCGCCAGAATCACTTGGGGCGCACCTTTTGTCACCTTAAAATTATCATCACCATTTTCAACGGTGGCTTCGGTACGTTTGCCCACAGGATCAAAGGGTTGGAAGTGGACAATTTCGTAAGCATCTAGAGGTTGATTTGGCTTCAAACCAGCGAGAATTGCCAAATCAATGGGATCTTTGTCTTCATCACGGGAAGCCAGGGCAGCGTTGAGGATCAGCGATTTTGGAGCCGTATTGCCCACACAAAAAGGCTCTCCCAGAGTTAACTGGTTGAGAGTT
Organism: Nodularia harveyana UHCC-0300; assembly: GCF_034931085.1. Lineage (NCBI taxonomy): Bacteria > Bacillati > Cyanobacteriota > Cyanophyceae > Nostocales > Nodulariaceae > Nodularia > Nodularia harveyana. The sequence goes on from NZ_JAYGHG010000002.1 coordinate 177,891, forward strand.
AAAGTCCCCGTCTTGTCGGAACAAAGAATATCAATGCCAGCCATCTCTTCAATAGCCGCTAACCGACTGACGATCGCTTCCTTTTTCGCTAGTTTTTGCGCTCCTACGGCCATCGTCACTGACAATACTGTTGGCATCGCCACGGGAATTGAGGCAACGGTCAGCACGAGTAAAAACCGCAGGGTAGTCAGCCAAGGATCGCCCCGAAATAGTGTTACCACCAACACTACGACCACCAGCACCAGGGCAATTACAATCAAGTAATCACCGATTTTTAATACTGCTCGTTGAAAGTGGCTGACTGTCTCCGCAGACTCTACCAGGTGGGCAGTTTTGCCCATGTAAGTATTAATTCCCGTGGCATAGACAATGCCATCTAATTCTCCTTGCTTGAGGATGGAACTGGAGTACAGCACGCTTCCAACTTTGCATTCTACGGGTAGTGATTCCCCTGTCAATGCCGATTGGTCAACCTGTGCCGGATCGCCTGACAAAAACCGGACATCTGCGGGGACAATATCGCCTAGACGCAACCGGATCAGGTCGCCAGGAACTATTTCACGGGCGGGTATCTGCGTCCAGGTGTTGTCTCGTTTCACCCGTGCTTGGAGTGCTAATTTTGCCTTGAGAGCAGCGATCGCATTACCGGCTTGAAATTCTTCCCAAAAACCCACTACTCCGTTGCCAATTAGGAGTACCAAAATGATGCCAAAATTAACCCAGTCTCCAACTATTGCCGAAAGAATCACCGCTGCTTCGATCATCCAAGCGATCGGTCCCCAAAAATGCGATAGGAATTGCATGATTGGGTTGACGGTTGTTTCGGGTAACTCGTTATAGCCACCTTTTGATTGTCGTTGCAGTGCCTCTTTTTTGCTCAATCCCTGATCGGAAGTAGTCAGTTGCTTTTGTAGTGCTTCTAAGGATAGATGCGAAAGCTTTTCTTGATCGGTAGATACAGTCATGAGATCACGCCTTAAATAAATTATCCAAGATAAACGAACCACAGAGGCGCAGAGGACACAGAGGAATAAGGGTTTGGGAGATTTTTTGCGTTAGAGGATGTTTGAAAAGTTTTTAATGTATAAATTGACCCCTCTGGTAAACCTCTCCCCTACCTCTCCCTAACCCTCTCCTAAAAGGAGCTACGGTGTACACACATCCTGAGCCAGAGAGAGTTTTCAGCCCTAAAAACCGAATTTAACTGTAAATCCAGTTCCCCTCCTCGCTTGCGGGGAGGGGCTAGGGGTGGGGTGTTATGACACAAACGAGAATTTTCCGACTTGTGTGTACACCGTAGCCTAAAAGGAGAGGGGAAAGGAATTACTTTTATTACTGGAGAGGCTTTGAAAACCCCCTTCCCTACAAGGGAATGGGGTAGGGGGGTTAGGTTTTTGGCGATTATGGGTTTCATATAATACTTTTCAAACAGCCTCTTAGGTGGTTGAGTGTTTTTTTATTTGGCAGTCCTTTATGCAACCGTTCCGAACAAAGCACCCACAGCAGCAGTCAACCCCATAGCGATCGCACCCCAAAAAACAATCCGAACAGCCGATTTCATTACTGGCGCTCCACCTGCACGGGCAGCAAGTACACCCAAGACAGTCAGAAAAATGAGAGAATTTCCAAACACAACGGGTACTAATCTCGATTCTGGAGCTACAAGTACGGTGAAAAGCGGCATAACTGCACCAACAGCAAATGCTCCGGCTGATGCAAATGCAGCTTGAACTGGTCGAGCAGTTAGGATCGCAGAGATTCCTAGCTCATCACGGGCGTGTGCGCCTAATGCGTCATGATTCATCAACTGCTTGGCAACTTCTTGTGCTAAAAATGGTTCAAGACCACGATCTACATAGATTGCAGCCAGTTCATTCCGCTCGGATCGTTCATCAATATCGAGTTCTTTTCTTTCACGGGATAGGTCAGCCTTCTCGGTATCAGTTTGTGAACTTACAGAGACATACTCACCAGCAGCCATTGACATAGCCCCTGCAACCAAACCAGCCACTCCAGCCACTAATACTTCGCTTCGAGACGTTTGCGCTGCTGCCACTCCAACAACTAGGCTTGCAGTTGAAACAATGCCGTCGTTCGCACCCAATACTGCTGCACGTAGCCAGCCGATTCGTCCCGTGCGATGTCGTTCTCTATGGCTTTTGGGCATTTTCTTAAGACCTCTTGTGCTTATGCTGAAAGTGGCGAGCATTCATCAACTATCTGAATAGTCTTTTTCTCAATTTCTTGTCGCCCCCTCAATTGTCAATGTTATCTCCTTATTTTTGAATGAATTGATAAAACTTCAGGAGGCAGGGGGCAGAAGAAACCCACGTTTAAAAACGTAGGATTTAAATAAGGACGCTTTGTGTCTTGTGCTACGCATCTCTACACATTTTTTTTATACTAGTGGGCTTTAGGCCTACAACTAAAGTTTTTATTAGTACTTCTTTCCTTCCGCCTCCTGCCCTCTGCCTTCTGCCTTTTTTTGTAACTGAAATCAAACTACCTCAAACCCAGTCAATGCTTCGACATTTTGACGGAAAGCTATTAAGGCATGATTAGATTGATACTCGACTAAACCGGAGAAGATCGCCTCCGATACTTTTAGGGAGACAACGGTTTTGATCTCAATATTAGTGTTATAGCTGACCATATCTCCCCGGCGGCTGCCGTGGCGACCTGCACCCTGGGCTTGGGAGAGGGTATAACCAGTTACGCCTAAGTGTTGCAGCAGATTGATAATGCGACTTTGCAAGACGGTTTCACCAATGATGACAACCAGTACAGCGGGTTCTATGGGTGGGGGTGACATGGGCAATTCTCCAGAATAAATATTTAATTGAATATCGAACCACGAAGGAACGAAGGACACGAAGGAAAGAGGGTTTGAGAGATATTTTGCATAAGTCCTGTTTTTATTTGGTAGTCCCTCAATTTTGCTCAACTCTTTGGGAGACACAATCTGAAGTTTCACAATAAGATCATTCCGCAAAAATTTAATTTTAATAGCGCAGGATGGCAGCGATCGCTTTATGTTCAGGTACATCTCCCTGTTCTACGGTGTAAACTGTTCCCCCATTGGTGAGCGTATGTAGTGCCGCTAAATCGAGCAAATCTTCGTCGCCTGTTTCCTGTTGAGCATGAATCTGAATGGAATTCCCCACTGGATTGAATACTCCCCAAACGTTTTTATCAATAGGCACAAACAAGGTTTCAACACGCTGTAAATAAGCGGCAGTTACTACTTTTTCGATAGTATTAGCCGTTTTTTCACTACCTTGTAGTTCTTTGTAGTGGGAGATAGTTGATACTTTGGCGAGATCAAAATAGGGTTGTGCAATTTGCCAAGCCTGGGTATGCAGTTCTTCCAAAGCCAAGGTTTCTGGATTACCAGTGATACCATCGGGTAGCAAGTGGGGATAAGTATTTGCTTCGTGATAAATCGGCAATAGATAATCAACTCCTGCCAAAATTAGCGGTGCTTGCTGGTTTTTCAAGAAAGACTCTAAACCGTTGTTAACTTGGCGAAAGTAACGCAATAAATCATTTTTGTGATCTTCGTTGCCGGCTCCTTGTCCATGAAAAACCCCAGTATTGCCTTTTGATGAACCTGTATGTACTTGGAGGCTTTTTTCGGAATCATCATATTGCAAAGCCTCTGCAATGTTGGTTGGTAAATCTGTTAATGCAACTTCATCTAAGTGATAACGAGTTCCTTGAAATAACCGGACTTGGTTTTGGCTCAAGGCTAGAACAGAAAATGTTCCATCCCCTGACATGAGTTGCAGTAGTGGTTTGAGGTGAAAGCGATTCCTACGGAGCGCTCCGCTATCGCCAACTACCGTTAATTCAGGGAATGCGATCGGTAAACAGTAGTAGCGGAACTGATTGGGGGAGAGAAACATTGCCAGTCCATTGCTTTGATGTTGCCAGAAGTCATAGGTATCTAGCTCATGAATGGGTTGCAACAACTCTTTGGCATCCTGTTCACTCAGTCCCAGCGCCAGCAATTTTTCCTCAACTTCTCGAACCAAATTCTTTAACCGAATCGGATTTTGCTTGGTTTCGATTCCTAAACGCTCCATTGGCGCATAGATTGAAATACAGGTGGAGTTTGACGCTGTGGTTAAAGTAGTTAATTCATCAATAGTAAATAAGTTCATGATGTTACCTGTAAGTAAATTCTTTGCTATTTGTATCAGGTTGTAATCAATGGCTAATCAGGGTTTGCCATTCCTGAATTGCTATAGAGGGAACAGATAAGCTGACAGATTCGCCGTTGATAGTTGGTAATGTCAGTTGCAGGGGAATCTCCGCTTTTAACTGTGGTAGGGCAAGCTGAATGTCATATTCTCCAACATTGGCTGGGGTTGTTGTGTCCTGAGAAATTTCGCTAGAAATATCCTTGGCGGTTAAAATTTGCCCCAGGGATGTTGTCAGAATCAGCGGTTGAGTGCGATCTAATTTCGCCCCACCATAAAAGCCGATTAATCGCAGGGAGACGCTGGCACTACCTTCGGGATGGATGCGTTTGAAAGCTATTGCTTGCCAGGAGTTTCCGTCCTGATCTTGCAAGGTTTGCCGGGATTGGTAGAGCATTTGCCCTGGATATTCTTCGATTTGCGTCACAGCAGCAAAAGCCGTTAAGGGACTCCCGACAAATAGGAAAACGCAGATTAAAGCAGTCAATATCCAGCGCGTAAGGCGAATTCTAGACCTGTTAAAGCTGATAGAGTTGATCATAAAAATCCTCATAAGGTTAGTTAAAATCTTTGGCAATTCCAGAATAAAAATTCGGGATTTTAACTAGAAGCGATCGCTTCTCCTGAAATTTTCCAAGCAGCAAAGCTAGGTGGAAATCCCTGGACATTTTCATAACCCAATAGGTGCAATGTCATTACTCCCATGGCCGCCCGATACCCGGCGGAACAGTACACCACTACAGGTTGATCATGGGGAATTTCCTCCAGATTGTGCGCCAGGGTGGGGAGGGGAATATTAATGGCATTAGGTATATGTCCAGACTTATATTCAGAAGGTTCTCGCACGTCCACCAAGACAGTTTGAGGGTTTTTTAATAGGTTTTTTAACCTTTCCACACTAGCGATCGTGTAATAGCCTGGGGGAATTGATGTGAGAAAGTTATCAATTGTTGATTCCACATTCACAGTTTTTGCAGACATTGCTTGCATCCTTTCTGAAAAAATTGGTCTAGTTGCTGCGAGAATCTGGTTTTGTCCAATGCTCAGAAATAGGCAAAAACATAGTGCAGAAACCAGAAATATCATCTGAATTGATTTCTTAAATCTCATACATTTCTCCTAAACTCCTAAGAAAACTAAAATCCCCCTGCCTCCTGCCTCCTCCCTCCTACTGAACCTACGGTGTACACACAAGTCGGGAAATTCTCGTTGGTTGCGATAAAACCCCACCCCTAGCCCCTCCCCGCAAGCGAGGAGGGGAACTGGATTTACCATTAAATTCGATTTTTAGGGCTGAAAACCCTCTTTGAATCAGGATGTGTGTACACCGTAGCCTACTGAACTGAGCTAGACAAAGGTGGGTCAGTGCGATGACTCGCTTGATGTTCTAGTCGCCCCAGGGTATGTTCAAGCAAGTGGGTTAATTTTTCCGCAGCCCCGTCAACGGCTTGGTCTAAGGTCTCTGCCTGATTTGTTACCGCGAGGGGTTGGTATCCTGTGAGACGGGCTTCGATCATGCAGCGCATATCGTCACTTCCGCCTTTTTTGTCACTGTTCTCATCACTTAGGTGAACATCAACGTTAGTGAGGCGATCGCTGAATCGGCTCAAACTCTCTTCTACTACACCAGTAAAATGGCTCGCTAGTGCTTCGTGTCCTTCGATGTTATGACCAGTACGGATTTGAATTTGCATGGTAGTTTCCTTTTGTGATTGTGATTGGCTGGATCGGTCTTAACAGCCTTATCTAAACGCCTTCACCACTGCGTCAATTTTCACCTTGATGGAGTCGTCATGGTGCAGGATGGGTGGAATCTCTCGCTCGATGCCCAGTAGTTCGTAGACGGCCATTTGGGCAACCCGGATGGAATATTCCACGGTAAAAACCACATCATTAGGGATTTCGACAAACTGACTAACAAAGGCGAGATTCTTGGAGTTCTTGGGGACGGGTAGCGGGCGATCGCCATAGGCACGGGGCATAAACATACTGGTGATGTAGGGCATCCGGCAGGGAATACAGATGGCGGAGGCGATCGTTGACTGATCGAAATTGAGATGGCCGCACAACTCTTGTAGAATTTCACTGCCGTTACAATCAGCCATTGATTTTGGTACGAAGTCGCCAATGCGATCGGGATGCAGGGCATAGCCCCAAAACACCTGCACATCCGCAGGTTGGTCAATGTAGTGGGGTTGATGGGCTAACACAATTGACATCATCCAATTGGAATCTTTGAAAGTCACCAAACCGCCAGTCCCAGCCTTATTCCCAGAAAATGCTTCCATCTGGTCAAAGAAAGTGGTGTCTTTGATCACCGTCACCGTATAGGACTCCCAAAACGACTCTGGAATACTCGAATTGAACGCTGCTGGATTCCCGAACTCAGGATGGCTGTGTGCCAGCTTTTCCCAGAGCAACCAGCCACCACTATCGTTTTTCGTTAGCTGTTTGGGCGCACTCCTCATTGACCCAAAGCTGGAGGCATCGGTCATCGAACCATTTTGGAAAAACACCAAATCGTCATCGCCGATAGTCAGGATCTCTGTCTTACCGTCCCGCTTGTGATGAATGCCGGTAACAACAATCTGTCCCTGGTCAACCTTTAGCTCAAAGTCGGTCACAGTGCAGTTAACAACGAAATTTACCCCCTGGGTCTTTAGCCAACTCACCAGAGGTCGCACCAATGAATCAAATTGGTTGTAGACCGTGCGTTTGACCCCTGCTAGGGTTTCGATTCGGGAAAATTCCATCATGAACCGATGCAGGTAACGTCGAAATTCCACAGCACTATGCCAAGGTTGAAACGCAAAGGTCGTTGACCACATGAACCAAAAATTAGTGGTGAAAAAGGACGGCGATAGCCAATCTGTAATGCAGCTAGTACCTAATTTTTCTTCGTCAGTCTCGGTGAGTTTGAGGAGTTCAATTCGATCCTGCATAGAAAATCCCATTGACTCCACATCTAGATTGGCGCGATGGCGATCAATGAGTCGTGCCTGACAGTGGGACTTGTGGAGTTGATTGAAGGCGATCGTCTCCTCAAATACAGTCTGGTTAGGAGAAGCGAGAGACGGAATTGATTTGAACAAATCCCAGGTACATTCATAGTTATCCGTCGTCAGCATCCGCCCACCGCGCATGGTGTAGCCATTTTTGGGGTTGCCAGCACCGTCAAGACTGCCGCCTACAACTGGCATTGCTTCGTAGATGGTGATATTGCGACCGGGAATTTTGCCATCACGAATCAGGAAAGCGGCGGCGGCTAATGAACCGATACCCCCTCCAACCATGTAAGCCTTGGGAACAGAACCGTTGAATCTGCTGGGTTTTGCGGATGGAGGAGTCGTTAATTGTTGTGTCATAGCTGCCTTTTTTAAGTGAATGTGATAGCTCGGTGATTTTAAAAGCGATCGCCAACTCCGTTTAGAAAATCCTCTACAACCCAACTTGTGATGGGAAGTCTCAGGTTATTTAACATTGGTAAGCAAACTGAGCTTTTCCAGTAGCTCCTTGGCCGCTGGCTCAGAAGATGCGGGGTTTTGCCCAGTAATTAATAGACCATCTTTAACAACATGAGGCTGCCAGTCAGCGACTTTGGAATAATTACCGCCGTTGGTTCGGAGCATATCCTCGACCAGAAAAGGGACAACCTTAGTTAATCCGGCTGCCTCCTCCTCCGTATTGGTGAAGCCTGTTACGGCTTTCCCTTGCACTATAGAATCGCCGTTGACTGTCTTGACATCACGGAGTACACCGGGCGCGTGGCAAACTAAGGCGACTGGTTTACCCGCAGCAAGCATGGCTTCGATCAGGGCGATTGAGTCCGCGTCTTCAGCTAAGTCCCAGAGTGGCCCGTGACCACCGGGGTAAAATACAGCGTCGAAATTGCCAGCAGAAACCTCACTCAACTGGATAGTCTGTGCGATCGCGGCTTGTGCAGCAGCATCGGTTTTGAAGCGTTCCGTGTCTTTAGTCTGAGAATCTGGGGTGTCACTTTTGGGATCGAGCGGTGGCTGTCCACCATCCGGTGAAGCTAGGGTGATAGTCGCACCTGCGTCTTTGAAAGTGTAGTAAGGGGCGGCGAATTCTTCGAGCCAGAAACCCGTTTTTTTACCCGTATTGCCAAGTTTGTCGTGTGATGTCAGCACCATCAATATTTTCATTCCAGACTCCTTTAATTACTTTTGAATGGGTCACTCGATTTTAGATTTTAGATTGATCTCTTCTTTAAAAAAGAGGCTTGAACAACGAATTTTTTCTTTTTTTATCCATGAATGGAGAGGCTTGAAACCCTTTATTTTAGAGTTCAAATTTTTATTTGAATCCAAAATCTAGAATCTAAAATTGTTCGATCACTACTTAATCGAATTTCACGATCATTTTGCCGATATTTTTGCCGTCAAATAGACCGATGAACGCGCCCACAGCTTTATCAATGCCTGTCACCACTGTTTCCTTATTTTTCAGTTTTCCAGATCGGAAATAGCCGCCCACTTCCTGCTCAAATTCGCCTTGATGACTGAGCCAATCGCCAACGATTAACCCTTTCATCGTCAATCGTTTAGTCGTCATATTGAAAAGATTAGGGGGGCCAGGTTGGGGTGTTTCGGCGTTGTACCCAGAGATGCCACCACAGGCAATAATCCGACCATGCAGCCGTAAAGCTGAGAGCGAGGCTTCGAGCATTTCACCACCGACATTATCGAAATAGACATCAATGCCATCCGGTGCTGCGAGATTCAGTTGTTCGATCACAGGGGTGACCGGGCGGGATTTGTAATTGAAGGCCATATCAAAGCCACAGTCCTCCAGCAGAAACTTGACTTTCTCTACCGAACCGGCTGATCCAATGACCTTGCATCCCCGCATTTTCGCTAATTGCCCAGCTACGCTACCTACCGCCCCAGCAGCTCCCGAAATAAAAATGACATCGCCAGCTTTGACATCTACCAAATTCAACCCAGCCCAAGCTGTCATACCTGTCATGCCAAGGGCAGCTAGATAGACTGAAAGCGGTTGCAGGTCGCGGCTGACTGGGTGTAACTCTTGGGGTTTAGCGATGAAATATTCCCGCCAGCCATAGCTAGAAGTAACAGCATCACCGACCTTGAATTGATCGGCACGGGATTCAACAACTTCCCCAACTGCGCCGCCGGTCATCGGCTTATCTAACTCGAAGGGTGGCACATAGGACTTCCCTTTGTTCATGCGACCGCGCATATATGGATCAACGGACATATAGAGGTTACGAACGAGTACCTGTCGATCTTGCAGTGGCTTTAGTTCGGTTTCTGCGAGGCTAAAGTTAGCTGGGGTTGGTATGCCAGTGGGGTGAGAAATGAGTCGAATTTCGCGGCTGGTGTGAGACATATTTAATAATTAATATCCTAGCTTTGGGGTTAATTCTTGGCTGATAAAGCTCGTTTTCATAGTGATTATTGACTGCTTGCTTTGGCATCGAATAGCGGTCTGAATTGGTTTTTTAATATCATATAATTTCGTAATTTTCAGGGAGTAACATCAATATTTACTGAACGCAGATGGACGCAGATGAACACAGATAAAGACGGATTAATCAAGGAATTGCAGGATTATTTGCAGCCTCACATGAAATTGGTATAAGTCAATTAATTACGGCGTTAAATATGTAGCCGATGGTGATAATGCCAAGGGTCATTAATCCAATAAATACGGCTAATAGTTGTGGTTTTAGCACTTTTTTAAGAATCACCATTTCGGGAAGAGATAGTGCTGTTACTGCCATTGTGAAAGCTAAAACTGTACCCATAGGCATTCCTTTATTTACTAAAGCTTCAGTAATTGGCATGACACCGGCAATATTTGCATAGAGTGGAACACCTAAAATTATGGCGATTGGCACGGCAAAAGGATTATTAGCACCTGCATATTGAGTGATAAAATCTGTCGGTACATAGCCATGAATCCCTGCACCAATGGCAATTCCGATCACCACATAGAGCCAAACCGATCGCACAATTTCGCTGGATTGGAATCTTCCTTGCTCAAATCTCTGTTTCCAACTTAACACCACTGTTTCTAGGTTGTCTTCCCCTTCTAGAGGTATTGATTGACGAGATTTTTGCAGTTCCCACACAAATGGTTCTACCCATTTTTCTAATTTCAGGAGTCCGATGATATATCCAGAGGCGATCGCTAAACCCACTCCAAAGCCAATGTAGATCAGTGTCACTTTTAACCCAAACAATCCCCACAAAAGGATAACAGCAACCTCATTTACCATTGGCGCTGCCATCAAATAAGAAAAGGTTACGCCTAAAGGTACACCTGCTTCCAAAAAGCCGATAAACAAAGGAACGGCAGAACAAGAACAGAATGGTGTAACTATTCCCACCATTGCTGCTAAAATATTTCCGGCAAAAGTGCGTTTTCCTTCTAACAAGGAGCGAACCCGTTCTGGTTCTAAAAAGCTTTGAAATGTCCCTACAATAAAGCTAATTACAATCAGTAATGTTAATACTTTTGGTACATCGTAAAGAAAGAAGTGCAAACTTGATCCTAAATGCGATGAAATCGGCAATCCCAAAATTTGGGTGACAATTTGAGTCGCCAACCAATCAAATGGATAAAATGGATCGAACATGAATTTGCCTTTTTAACGCTGCAATAGAGGCTGAATCTGTTCGACACTGATGACTTGACCTTTGCTGGCAATTTTGCCATTAATTGTCATGGCGGGAGTAGACATCACACCTCGTTTAGCAATTTCGATGGGGTCGGTAATATGTGAAACTTCAGCAGTTAAATTGAGATTCGCTACAGCTTCTTTCGCATTTGTTTCTAGTTGTTGGCACTTTTTGCAGCCTGTACCTAAAATTTCAATCTTGATAGCATTCATGACATAACTCCTTTTTTATATTCTCTAAGGGACTTCCAAATAAAAAAATACTCAATTAACTGTGACGCATCCTTCCGAGAGTGCTATCGATCAATTTGGTCTACATTCCCTCGCTGTCTGAATATCTGTTCCCTTACTACCCAAATCCAGCAGACGATCTACCACTTCTTACACTAGATGAAAGCGATACAGGTCATTTTTTACTCTGATGTCAAAAAGGTTTGTGATCGTTCCTTCTTCCTTGTAGCCCCGGACGTGGAGATTGCTATTGGCGCGGCGATAGGTTGAGATTCGGTGAAAGATCAAGAACCCTAAAATCAGTCCAGAAACAATGGTTAAAACAAACTGTATCCACAATTCACTCCACCCCAATGATCGCAGTAAACTAGCAGCTTGCTACCTCTCGGAAGGATGATATTTTGATTCTAGGTAGCTAGATATAAGGTATTGCAGGTGTGTCAAATTGTATTAATTAAAGATAGTCATGCGATCGCATACAGCAAAGTCTTAAGCAGATATATAATTGTGGCGATCGCCTAACTCCTCAAATCGCCAATATAAGCCCCAATTTGTTTAAGTCCCTGCAAAACTTGGATACGTTCTGATGTATTTTCAAGTAACCGATAAGTATGGGATCTAGTATATTGAGGGACATTTTGGTGGCGATCGCATTTCAAAAACAATACTTCTCTTCCGTTTGTAACCATTCCATAACAACTTGACTCTAAGTTGGGAGCGCTCAACAAATAAGTTAGTGCTTGGGGAATTCCCGCCGTAACGTCTAGCCTTGCAGGTTTTGATTCGATTACCAAAATCCAAAAACTATCTTGGATTACCAAAATATCAATTCTGCCTTGAACTGCAATAGCATTAGCTTCGTCTGCAACTTCAATATTGGTACTTACTTCTGCTTTTACCAAAAAAGGAAACTGATAGAAACCTGCTAAATCTAGCAATGGCGATACTACGACAAGCTTAACAATTTCTTCGAGGGGCGCTTCCTCTTGACTGAGATAGGTATAGTTGCGAGTGAGGCGATCTAGTCCTTGTAGTTCTGCTTCGGTTAGAGTCGGCGCATTATTTAACCATTCATCAAAAAAGCGATCGCTAGAATTGAGTCTCAAACCAAAGGTTTGACGGAGGTTTCTAAGGGTAAGGCTACTAGCATTTGTAATCACAGTTAAATCCTTGTAGTCATTACATGAAGTTTAGGAATTTGATCTAGTTTCTAATACTTAATAATACGATACATATAAGAAAAATAGCGATCGGCTTGAGGGTATAGATTATTGATGCGATCGCTTGACAGGATTCACCTGTAATGCTTACTATAAGGTCGTGTGCAAAAGTCTTATGTAAAAAATTTCTGTATAATAACTTGTTAGGCGTTAGTAATCATTTCTTTTTGAAACTCAGTCTTTAGGAAATATAATAGTGCTTTAGTAAGATATACTGAGGAAAGTACATGCGACGGAAAGATGGTACTCCAAAACTAAAAGCGAGGAGAAATCTTCCTTCTTTTGAATTTGGCTTTAAAGAACATCCGAACAATAAAGCAACTTTTAATAACTCACTAGGTAAAAGTTATGATGGGAGGCGCTACTCTCTCATGTCATTTTTCTGTGGATGTGGTGGAATGGATTTGGGTTTTATAGGTGGTTTTCGTTACCTTAAAAAATATTACCAACAACAACCCTTCCATATGGTTGGAGCAATTGATAATAGCAAAGATGCTGTTGAAACTTACAATTTGAATCTTGGCGAATATGCTACCCTGAACGATTTGACAAAACTAAATCTACAAAAGTTGCCTAAATCTGATATATTGCTTGGTGGTTTTCCGTGTCAAGACTTTTCCTCGTCAGGCTTAAAATCAGGTCTAGAAGGCAAAAGAGGCCGACTTTATCAGGTTATGGTGGATTATATGGATTTTCATAAACCTGCGATTGTTATAGGAGAAAATGTTCCTCATTTAAGTAGATTAAATGGAGGTTTGTATTTGAAAGAAATACTGAATGAATTGGAAGGTGTGGGCTATAGATTTAATGTATGGGATTTATATGGACCAGATTATGGCTTGTCGCAAAGTCGAAGAAGACTTTTCCTAGTTGGAGTTAGAGACGATTTAGATGGAGATCCACTTAAACCAATACCAACACACTTAGTTAAATACGTGCCGATTGACACTGCTTTGTCTGACCTTGAGAATATTGAAGATGAATCAATACCTAATCAAAGTCAGTATTTTATCGCAACAAGAGCGACTAGCGGGGGTGGACAAGGTGACCATACTAATAAAGTTGGCGAAGTAGCTTACTGCATAAGAGCAAATTCCCGTGGACGTATACAGTTTCACTACAAACTTAATCGGCGTTTAACAGTTAGAGAATGTGCGCGCTTACAGTCATTTCCTGATGAATTTATTTTTCCCTATTCGACGCAAAGAAATTTAACTCTTATTGGGAATGCAGTCCCCCCAATGCTTGCACATAAGGTTGCGACCTCTGTAAATAATTACCTTAATAATTTAACTAAACAAAATATTCGAATCCCTAGCAACGTTCGTAAGTTGTCATCGCAACCGACTCAATTAGAGTTAGCAGTGGGATTTTGAAACTATGCTTGACAATGATTTGATTGAAATATTCCTCATCCCGTTACGGAAATGCTCAAAGTATAAGCCTGCATTTGGTCAATCAAAAAGTGAAGGTCTATCCCTTTCAGACTTTCATAATTTGTATGGCAGTGATCCGTTCTATGCTTGGTTAGGACTAGATGATCCAATGGTTTATTCTGCTCACAAAGCTGCTGGAGGTCTTACTTCAGTATATCGACAGTTGGGTGTTGGAAGCGAGCGACTCTTTCGTACAATTATCAGCACTCATTTCAATCTTAGTGAAGAGCAAATGTGTTGGGGATATGAGTATGCAAAACCTGATAATAGTAATGGTATTCACACCTTAGATACTCGGATATCATCTTTAGATCTTAGAAATGAAGACTATGGAAAGCTAAATAGATGGCTAGAAGGTACACGTCAGTTTCTAGATCCTAATGGCAAGCTGATTAGCCCCTTGACTGGTGTAGTATTTGAAGTTAGGCAAGGTTATAAAAGTGCTGATTCGAAAAGACAGAATGCAGATCTAAGATTTGGAATGCGGGCTTATCAAGAGAACTTATTGCCAGCGTTAGCAATCTTATCTTCTCAAGTTAGTGAACCTGTAGCGCAGCGTTATAGAAAGGATGGAATGCTTGTGTTAACAGGAATAATGAGTCAAGATCCAAATATATCTACTTATGCATTTTTTAAGGAAGTTATAGGGTATGACCTAGCTAACTTTTTTCAAAGAAATTCACAAACCATACAAGCTGAGGTAAAGGAGATAATTAGCAAATTATTGTCTCCTCAAGATGCCTAACAAGCGCAATGCACCGGAACAATTCGGTCTTGTCGGTTAATTGCAACAGTTATCAGTGCGATCGCCAATCTTGTAGTGGCGTGGCAAGCTTAAACTAGTGCATTAGGGGAAATCAGAAAGCATTGATTTATATCAATTTTCTCAAAAATCCTATTGCAACATTTTAGCCTTGCCACGCCAGTAGGGTGCGTTAATGAAGTGTAACGCGCCTTGTTTTCGTTTGGATTAAAGCAATTTATTCAGGGCGATCGCTCCATAACAAAGTATTGGAGCAGACAATATTGTGGTATTTTGGTTTTGAGTTGGGGGCGATCCCTACGGCGAGACAAGCGATAGATTCTCCTTTCTCCAATCGCGTTCAGTCTCTTCATTACATATAAGGCAAATGGCGATCTCAATGCTCTGCTATTAAGTGTAAATGCGGACAAATGATATTTAGTATTAGGAATAATCGTTAAAGGCGATCGCCTAAAAATTACGACTCACAGGAATAGCGATCGCAGACCTTGTAAGATTTGTTAATACAATGTAACGCACCCAAACGTTATTTAATACTAATTGTTTGTGCGTTACTCTCCGCTAGGACACTCTAAAAGGTTGTATTTTGCCAAATGAAACTCTATTCAGGGATATTACCCTGCAAAAATCTTGTTATTGTACTTATTGGTTGCTTTATCTGAAAAGTTCTGTAATATTTATATTGTATAAGTATTTATCCTGTAATCTGCAAGATAATACATAGTTAGCTGGACAATCACGGTTGTATAATTCGGAGTTTATCAATAGATGAATTGGTATGAAAACCCTACGGTTGCTGCAATAATTGGTGCGATTGTTGGAGCAGTTATAACGGCAGCAGCATCCATATTCATCTGGCAAAAAACAAGTCGAGTTAGACGAGTTGATTGTGTCATAAATGATGCCTCTTCACTATTGACATTTTCAGATACAATTCGCAGTGAGTTGGAGGTTAAATATTCAGGAGATATAGCAACATCTGTTTTTCTATTTAATCTCGAAGTTTTCAATTCTGGAAACCAAGCAATTGGGAATCAACCAGTTTTAATACGGTTGGACAACAATGCAAAAATTGTTGGTTACAGCCTAAAGACTGAACCTGAAGTTGGCTTTGGTAAAATTAGCGAGTTACAGCGTCAGAATGGCGAACTCGATATGAGTATTGAGCTATTGAATCCAAGTGATCGAGTCTATATTGAGTTAATTTCTGTCAATAATTTGTCTGATCAGATTGAAGTATACATGAAAAACGCGAACGTAATTAGCCGCTCGTATACTCGTAAAGCCGCAGAAAGTGCAATTCTAGGAGTTCTTAATAAATCACTTGATCCAACCCTTGTGTCATTAGCTATGATACGCTCAATTCCGTTCTTTGGGGGATTTGCCGAGCCGTTTATGACCGTTATTTTGGCAGAGCGATTTGAAAAAGCATTGCGCCAGAGAAAATAACTCAACTCCTTTCAGGATGAGTCTCGCCGCAAAGACAAATAATCGTTAAGCGATCGCCTAAAAATTACGACTCACAGGAATAGCGATTCCTACGGAGCGCTGGTTCCCTCCGGGACGCTTTGCGAACGCGATCGCTAAAATCAACCAATTCTCATCCTTATTTCTGGCTCTCCAGAATTTCCTTCGCCTTCAAAAGCTCTTGATGTTGCTCTTTGCTGACCGTAGGATACTTGAGATTCAGTTCCTGTAACTGAGTGTAAATGATGCCCGCCACAACCAGACGAGTAAACCATTTGTGATCGGCGGGGATAATGTACCAAGGAGCATATTTTGTACTCGTATGATTGAACATATCCTCATAAACAGTCATATAGTCATCCCAAAATCTGCGCTCTTTCGCATCATTTACAGAAAATTTCCAATTCTTTTCAGGGCGATTAATCCTTTCTAGAAAACGTTCTTTCTGCTCCTCTTTAGATACATTGAGGAAGAACTTAAGGATGACCGTCCCGTTATTAACCAGATGCTTCTCAAAGTTGTTGATTTCTTCAAAGCGGCGCTTCCAAATATTATTATCAATTAAACTAACAGTGAGCGGTCGCTGCTCTAAGATTTCTGGATGCACTCTTGTTACTAAAATTTCTTCGTAATAAGAACGATTAAAAATTCCAATTTTTCCTCTTTCGGGTAAAGCCTTAGAACATCGCCACAAATAGTCATGATTTAACTCTTCTGTAGATGGCGCTTTAAAGCTATGCACTTGACATCCTTGAGGATTAATCCCAGACATAACGTGTTTAATGGTGCTGTCTTTACCAGCCGCATCCATAGCCTGAAAGATGATTAGTACAGCATGGGTGTTTTGGGCATAGAGAACATCCTGATATTCAGCTAAAGCCTCAATACCTTCCTTTAATTGACCTTTAGCTTTTGACTTTTTGAGGTGATTGGCTTTGTAGCCTGGGTCATAGTCTTTAGTAAGGGAAATTTTCTGCTCTGGTGGCACAATAAAAGGACGAATCAAATCGTCAAGTTTTTTGATTGGGAATAAATTATCAGATTGATGATCTGTCATGTTTTTAACTCTCAAATTTTAGTACAAGACAAAAAAATTGCAAAAGTATGCTAATCCCTTATACCAATTTCATATATCTATCGCTCTGAAAAAGATTTAAAAAATTTAAACAGTAGTTCCCATTTTTCTTAGCCAACGGTAATGGGATGATAATCCTGACCAAAAAGAAATATGTTGGTTATATCTGACTCCATATTCTCGACAAGTCTGCTCGACGATTTTAGATATTTCAGGATAGTTAATATGGCAGATATTGGGAAATAAATGATGCTCGATTTGGAAATTCAATCCACCCAAAAGCCATGTCATCAAATGGTTATTCCGAGAGAAGTTTATCGTTGTTTCGATCTGATGCACCGCCCAATCTTTCTCAATGAGATTCAACTCGGCAATTGGTAATGGAAAATCGGCTTCTTCGACCACATGAGCTAGTTGAAATACTACACTCAGCACTAGTCCCAAGGTTACGGCTACTAATACATAGCTTGCTAAAACTTGCGATCGCCCATGAAATTGTAACGGAATCACAAAGGCAAGGGCGAAAAATACCAGTTTGCCAGCAAAAAATATCACTAGATTACTGGACTTAGGACGTGGATAGCGGCGATCGCCAATTTTGCCCACAATCAGACAATAAAAATCATCATAAAAATGCCACTTAATCGCTATAAATCCATACAAAAACCACAAATAATAATGTTGCCAACGATGGAAGGCTAAGGGCGGATGAGAAGGAGAAAGTCGCCCAAGAATTCCCACATCCAAATCCTTGTCATAACCAGCAATATTAGTATAGGTATGATGGAGAACATCGTGCTTCCAATGCCAAATATAAGAACTGCCACCAATCAAATCTAAACTCATGGCCATGAGCTTATTAATCCATAGCGAATCGGAATATGCGTGATGTGCGCCGTCATGTTGAATACCAAAACCAATACCTGCGGTAACGACACCGAGCATAATGCACAAGGGAATTACCTGCCACCATGTCTGAGCTACCAAAACTAATAGAGAATATAATCCGAAAAAGCTAAACAACAAGATAATGGTTTTCGCATACATTTGCGGACAATCACGAGCTTTACGATCTGGATTTTGAAAAAGTTCGTCAACCCTTCGTTTTAGTTCCGTCTTAAACCCACTATTCTTCCCAAACTTCAATTTTTTTGCTGTCTCTTTTTCCAGAACCACAAACTGATGAGATTTATTGACTTTCATCTTGTACTGTATTTAACTCTCAAATATTAATATCTTCGGATACGCTGATATCTTGCAGCTAATCATGCAAACGCACGCGCCGCAATAACATAGCATTAATTTATCTCAATCACGCAGATCGTTGAGATGAATTTCACGATCAGTTAGTCGTCGATAAACGATCTCGATCGCAAATGCTAGACCTACCATGACAACGACGATCCAGAGATTTCGCGGATTTGTTTGCGTGGTTTGAGCCAGTAGCACAACGACAGCAGCTAAACAGGCCACAGTAGCTAAAAATGAAATCCATCTATAGCTATTCGTTCGTTGATAAAGCCGCACATTAGCAAAGTTAACGGCAGCAAAAATGAGTAAAAAACCTGAGCTACCCATTGTGGATATGCCAGAGAGATCGAAGAGATTAGCAATAATTAGGGTTAAGCCACTGGTAATTAATAACCCCTCAATTGGCTGATTCCAGATTTTTTTTTCTAAGGCAGAGGGCAACTCTCCAGATTTAGCAATGATAAAACTCAGGCGTGAGGTTCCGTAAAGTGTGGCATTGAGTGCTGAAGCCGTTGAGAGTAAAGCTGCGATCGCAATTAAACTAAAACCAGCTTGCCCCATGAATGGTTTCGCCGCCGCCGCCAATGCGTATTCTTTCGCTGCAATGATTTGGTCGGTAGGTAAAGATCCGACGGTGATGCCAGCAATCAGAATGTAGAGCAACAGCACAAATATCACCGATGAATAATAAGCACGGGGCAATGTCCGCTCAGGATTTTTTACGTCTTCGGCGGTGTTAGCCATTAGCTCAAAACCTTCAAAGGCTAAGAAAATAATCATTCCTCCTGAAATGATTGACAGGGGCGAACCCCAAGTGGAGGGCTGCAATTGCGCTAGATCAACGCCTCGCGCACCAATGACAATAAATACGCCGAGGATGATGAGTTTGAAGGCCACAATCCAGCTTTCGGCTTTACCAATCAAATCGGCGCTCAGAAGGTTAAGCCCAGTAATGCCGATGATAGACCCAGTGATTAGCAAATGTTTGATCCATACTTGGGCAGACTCTGGGAAAAACACTGCACCGTAGCTGCCAAATGCAGATGCGTAGAGGGAAAGCATGACGATGTAACTAAGCCACAGTAACAGGTTGATTCCTCCTGTCAAAACGCCTGTGCCAAAGGCTTTATTTAAGAAGGTGACGGTTCCTCCTTTACTGGGGAAAGCGATTGAGAGTTGGACGTAGGCATAGGTCGTGAGTAAGGCAATTGTTCCGGCGATCGCAAACGCTAATGGTGCGCCTCCTTGAGCTAACTGTACAGACAACCCCAAAACGGCGAAGATGCCACCACCCACCATACCACCGATGCCGACGGCAACCACTGACCAAAATCCCATGTTACGCTTTGCCATTTTTAACTTGTCTCATATAGTTTCTACAGGCGATCGCGCTTTCTCCCCGCGATTCATTATTGATATAACAATAAGACAGTCAGAGTGCAAAATTATACAAATATTTGTTGATATCGAATCCGAGCCATAATTAGACCATTCCAAAGAAAAAAGAGTGCTGATCCACCAGATGAACGTAGAATTTGTCTAGCAGTTTTTCTCACATTTATCTGTTCATTCACTTTTTTATCAGCTAGATAAACACCTAGTAAAGCTCGATTAATCATTCGATGAAAGTTTTTATCCGGTAACTGAGAAACGGCTTTATCAGCCTCCTTTAGAAAATAAATGAATCGTTCAGCTATTTCTTGCTCACTATTGTAATAAGTACAAAAATTTAAATCACCACCCATCCTGTCTTCTTCTTGATCAATAAAATAGTCAAGGAGAATATGAAGTCCTTGAACCCAAGGGAAGTAGCTGTTTTTAACCTTTATAGCTAACTCTTTAGAACAATTTGGATCTGAGGCATAGGCTATAAGACAAAAAATTCCTAACGTTGAGCCAGTACAAGCCGAAAATTCATACCACTTCATTTGCGGAATTTTGTGGCGATGTTCTTCAAACCATGCTTTTAAACGAGGAACTCGCTCTTCAACTTTGACGTGCTTATGAACTTGTAAATTACAATAATAATCAGCCAATTCATATAAGTAGGGAGCAACTATTTGATAGGATGGCAGTCTTTTTAATACATTCTGACAAGTTTTGACTAGTTTTATAAGATAGCCACCATCGTCTTGTTCTTGACGAAACTGATAGTAATTAATACATTCAGCGTTAGGTGTCAAAGCATCTAGGCAGGCTTGATGGAGAGTACGGAAATCTTCTGGATCTTGTGAAGTACTGCGATCGCATAGGTTATCTAAATAATCACTAATTGTTTGATAAGCCACAATAAAGCGGATTGTTTGCTCAATCTCTTCTTTGGCAAGTAATCCATAAATGGAACCACCTTCACAGTGAAATGCTTTAGTTTCTATACTTAATAATGCTTGTTTACGTAATTCATGATTAGGAATTTGTTCAGCTTCGTTCTTCCGGAATTTTAAATATTTACGAACTCTTGGAAGAACATCACGATAAATTTTTAGCATCAACATACCAGAACCAGATGGAACTTGGATTGATGAAGATTTTTGAATAGGATAACTAATATTTTTATTAGTATCATTCAACTTATTTAGGAGCATTATTAAAATTTTTATTGATTATTTTTTGTGTCTCAATATTAAAATGAAACTATTTAAATATCATCTACAGCTAGAAACAGGTTTGATTATAACGTTCTCTACAATTAGACACACATAAGTCAGTTGGAAGACGATCGCCCTATGAGAAAACTATTTGAGAGCTACTCAACTTTGAATTTTTTGAGCTATAGTATTGTCATACAAAGTTATGACAAGCAAAAATATGAGAGTTAATGCCAGGCTCGATAGCGATCGCGCTAGTAAGTTTAATTACATTCGCCAGCGTACAAATCAAGGTGCATCTGACATTATGAAAGCGGCGATCGATATTTATTATGAAAAATTACGTCAAGAATCCCCTGTAAAGCCTTTGCAACTCCTTAGAGAATCAGGGCTGATTGGTTGTGCTGAAGGGGACTCTGATTTGTCGGTTAATTACAAGCAATATCTCACTGAAAGTCTTAACGAAAAATATGGTCATCGTTGATTCTGGCTTTTGGATAGCATTAATCAACCGCCGTGATGATTATCATATTCTCGCTCAAGAAGTTTTAGAGACGATTGATGAGCCTCTGGTTACAACATGGTGTGTGATTACGGAAGCTTGTCATATTCTCTTGAAACGTACAGGCACAAATGCTCAACAGACGTTTATTCATAGCTTAGAAATTGGTGCTTTTGAGGTTTTTGATCTCAAAGTTCAAGATGGGAAAAGAATCAGTGAATTGATGAATCAATATAGTTCTCTGCCAATGGATTTAGCGGACGCTTCATTGATTATTCTTGCCGAACATTTGGGGCATGGGCGGATTCTATCTGTTGATTTTCGGGACTTTAATACTTACCGTTGGAAAAATCGTCATCCTTTTGAGAATTTGATGTCTATTAACTGAAGCGATCGCTTAAAAATTACGACTCAAAATAATAGTGATTACTAGGTCGCGCCTCGCTATCTCAACTGTCAGTAATTATTATGCTTTACGCTACGCTTACATATCCTACTGTTGCTGATTTACATATTCTATCCGTCTAAAACAGGACTTACGCAACAATTACCAAAAATCTTGATTTATCGTTCGCGTAGCGTGCGCGCAGCGCATACCGCCAAGCCGCCAAGAACGCCAAGAAAACTTAGATTATGCGTAAGTCCTACAATTTTCATCCTTATTTCTGGCTCTCCAATCGGCTGACTTACCTCATCTCAAGGTAATATTTTTGTGGCGCTTGTGGAGGATAAATAGATAGATGCGATCGCAGTCTATTTAGGCTAGCAATACTACATAATTATAGGACATTAAAGATTATAGTACATGGGATAAATGCAAAGAATTTAAGTTACAATAATATTACACAAGTAGGAGAAGATATGTTTGAGGTTATTGATATAAAATCTAATCAGCGCTACCTGTACAGTATTAGTCATGTTATGGAAGTAATGTATCATTAGTCATGTTGAGATGCTCTATGCAACGCAGGGCAAAGGCATCTAAATGTTGCCGAAGTGCTAAGAAGATGTAGGGGCAAAGTAGTACATCTAACCTAGATAAAAGCATCAGGAGCGATACTATAAACGCCAATTATCTAGTCTGAGTGAATAACCTAAGTTTTGAATTCTTTGATAATGAGATAAGTTACCAGTAACTAAAGTCAAATTATTATGGATAGCAATAGCAGCAATCATACAATCAGGATAACCAATCCTTTTTCCTATTGTTTCTAAATCAGCGTATATTCTCCCGGCTAATACAGCTTCTGTCAATTCAAAAGATAATATCTCCTGTGAATTCAGGATAGTTAAGAACTGCTGAAGACGTTGCTCCTCCTTACGTTTTTGCCAACCTTCTGCAATTTCCATAACTGTGATTACAGAAATTGTATATTTATCAAATTCATTTAAGTAAATATTAGCCTTAGCAATAATAACAGGATTTGCTCGTTTAATAATTTCTGAAAGAATATCCGTATCAAGTAGGGACTTTTCCACGTTATTCATCCGCTAAATTATGCCCTCTTTTTTCCATAGCTTCGGCAACAATTTCATCTACAATCTCAGGAACATCAGCATATAATCCCATTAATGGATCTTTTTTCTCCTGAATATCTGCTAAACGTTCAATTACGTTAGTAATCAATTCTGATAGACTTGATTGATTGACGATCGCCAGAGTTTTTGCTCGTTCAAAGGTAAGTCTATCTACTTCAACTTCTATTTTTTCCATGATGGTTTTACCCGTCTACATTAATCAATAGATTAGTTTATAGTGTAACGCAACCTGGAATGCGTTATTAGTGTTTTTTCCTTAGAATCAAAGTAAATTGTTGTGATGATTCTGACTTGTTGAATGCTTCCTAAGCAGATTTAGAGCGATCGCAACATAGACAAGAGATAATAGAGAAGAATCTCTATAAGAGCCATGAGTACCAAAATCACCATTACCTTGCCAGATGAGATTTACCAACGTGCCGAACGCTTTGCACATTTAGCAAATCGGGATGTTGCCAGCATTCTGAGCGATACAATTAAACTCTCGATTCCACCCGTCAGTACAGATGTTAACAGCTTTGAGTCTATCTCCACCCTTACAGATGAACAAGTCTTGGCACTGACCGAACTGCAAATGGAACCAGAGCAAGATACTCGGTTAAGTGAACTGCTTGATTGCCAACAGGCTGGTACTCTTAACGAAGATGAGCATCTAGAGTTACAAACCCTGATGCAAGTTTATCAGGAAGGACTTTTGCGGAAAGCAACTGCACTGAGTGAGGCTGTAAGACGTAACTTGATTGAACCTTTAAGCCAGTGAGCCAAATTTCTGAAGAAGTCCGGGCGCGAATACGGATACAGGCGAACAATCAATGCGGTTACTGCCGTAGTCTTCAAAAGTATGTTTTAGGAATCCTGGAAATCGAACACATTATTCCCAAAGCAGCCGGTGGTACTGATGATGAGGAAAATCTGTGGCTTGCCTGTAGGTTATGCAATTCTTATAAAGGCATCCAGACCCATGCAAAAGATCCACTGAAAAACCGTAAAGTTAAACTCTTCAACCCTCGTCAACAAAAATGGTCACGTCATCTAACTTGGATAAACGATGGTACTCAAATTGCAGGTCTAACCGCCTGTGGTCGTGCAACTGTCTTAGCTTTACAATTGAATAACCCCTATGCTGTCACTGTCAGGCAAGCTTGGGTTTCTGCTGGTTGGCATCCACCAACTGAAAGGTGAGCAAAATTACTACAATCCTACTCAACTTATTTGTTAAAACTTGACTAGGCTTTTGCCCCCACGCTGAAATGACTTTTAACTCTCTGATTCCCGATACAGCGCTTTCAGTAGCTGGATTAACTGACTATATCCGCTTGCTGTTAGAACAAGATAATCAATTACGCCAAGTTTGGGTGACTGGGGAAGTTTCCAGTGCTAACAACCATCGCAGTGGGTTATTTTTTACTCTCCAAGACCCAGAGGGGACAGCCGGAATTAAGTGTGTGGTGTGGAAAAGCCAAATCCCGAAACTGGCTCAAATGCCAATTGCTGGTGAGCAGTTAATTATTTTGGGTAGTATCCGAGTTTACCCGCAACGGGGAGAGTATCAATTATCGGTGTGGCAAGCTATACCTGCTGGTGCTGGTTTACAGGCGCTACGCTATCAACAATTAAAAAGCCGCTTGCTGGCTGAGGGTTTATTTGATGCAGAACGCAAACGTGCTTTACCTCTGCATCCCCAAACTATTGCTGTGGTAACGTCACCAACGGCGGCGGCTTGGGGCGATATTCAAAAAACTCTCAAGCAAAGATATCCCGGTTTACACGTTTTATTTTCTCCCGCGACGGTGCAGGGTGAACAAGCACCAGATTCGATAGTGAAGGCGATTAATCGGGTGAATCGTGATGGTCGGGCTGAGGTGCTGATTTTATCACGGGGTGGTGGTGCGGTTGAGGAATTGGCTTGCTTTAATGATGAACGGGTGGTGAGGGCGGTTGCTAGTTGTTCTATCCCGGTTATTACTGGTATTGGTCATGAACGGGATGAGTCTTTGGTAGATTTAGTTGCTGATGCCTGTGTACATACACCGACGGCGGCGGCGGAAACTGTTGTCCCTTCTCTTGCAGATTTATATGTTCAGCATCGGCAAAGGATAGTTGCGTTGGCTGAAGCTGTAGGGGAATGTGCGGAAACTGCTGAGAATAAGTTGCAAAGTTTACGTCATGGTTTGCGGCGTTTGGGCTTAGATAGACAAGTGCAGCAGGAAATGCAAAGGCTAAGTTGGAAAAGGCAACAATTGATACAGGTAACAATGGGGCGATCGCACCAAGCCCAGCAGCGTTTAGAATTATTGCGAGAAAAGTTGGCTAGTCTTGACCCGAAAGCGGTGTTAAAGCGTGGTTATGCTGTGGTTAGGCGGGAAAATGGGGATATAGTTCGTTCTGTTTCTGAGTTGGCTGTGGGTGAAGATTTGTTGATTCAGTTGGGACAGGGCGAGGTTAAATTGACATACTCCCCGCCCCAGAAGGGACAGGGATTCTAGGATACTGGCGGAAAATGCGGACTCAAGCCCGTCTAACTTTTCCTCTCCTACTGGAAAATGCCCTCACCAGTTGGATTATTCCAAACTACCAGAGTTGGTTTTCTGACTTTAGGCTTCGTAGAACTTAATTGAGTCGGTGCATTTTACCGCTAGCAACTCGTTTCTTCCCAACTAAACTACTCAGCTACATTCTTACAGTGCGTCTAAGATTTTACCAACCCAACTTCTGGGTCGAACCCTATACCTTAAGTATGTCGAAGAACTTGCCATTTATTTTACAACGATTACAGGCTATGATGCATCAAGATTCTTTGCCTAAATCACGCTCTCGAAAGCCGTCCTGAAGAGACGGGGCTTTACACCCCATTTTTTGGTAAAGGTGATGGAAAACGAACCACAGAGGCGCAGAGGACACAGAGGTTTGAATGGTTAAGCGTAAGGGTACTGCAAGTTCTGATTTAATGGCGGGTGGGAATTATGAGCAGAAGGTGCGGGAGATAGAAGAAATTATTGCTCGCATTGAGGCGGGTGAGTTGGATTTGGAAGAGGTGTTTGACCAGTTTTCTACTGCTGTTCAGTCTTTGGGTCAGTGTGAAAGTTTTTTGCAGCAGCGACAGCAACAGGTCAATCTATTAATTGAAACTTTGACTGATGAGTCATAGTTAGAACCTTTTTATGATTAATCTTTTACGGGAAATAACTATTATCACTAAATAATGATAGGCGCAAAATTCCGATCTTCTATCCATTGGTTTCAGTCTTGGCTCTCCCAGGCTAAAACAACTAATCCTGCTAATGTCCTCAATAAACCCCCTGACGATCTTATTCAGCATTTTTCCCAAAAACTAGGGCAACTATCCCATCCACAAGAATATCGTACTGCTATCCAAGAAACACTGGCTTCAGCTTTGGCTGATTGGCAGCAAAATGTTACATCTGCCAATAGTTTGGTGATTCTCGGTTGTTCGGTGGAACCAATCGCTGAAATTATGCAGGAAAGTTTAACAGATGAGTTCTCGAAAGGTTGCAAAATTATCTATCCGCTAGCGCAGTGTCAACGTTCACCTAATTGTTCATCTCTGGAAAAAGCAATTAGTCAGGCTTTATGTGATGAACCAGAATCACAGGCAGCAGATTATGAAAGTGATGCTAATCAAGAACTGACTCAAAGGCAAACTTTGGTGGTGATTCCCAGTCTGGCGGACTGCTTTCTGCGATGTATTGAGGGGTGGGAAGGTATCGAGTTTCTGCAAAATACCGTTATCAAGGATAAATCTCGGTTTTGGCTGATTGGTTGCACTTATTCGGCTTGGACATTTCTAGATGAGGTTTGTCAGGTGAGTGCTTACCTAGAACAAGTTCACCCCCTACCTAAATTGAACGGTGATGCACTACAAAAATGGTTAGTACCTGTAACCGAAGAATTAAATCTTGACGACAGCGACGAAGATACAAAGAAAAATTACTGGAAATCTCTTGCTAGTCTTGCTTCTGGGGTGGGTAGTGTGGCTGCTCAATTATGGCTGCAAGGATTACGGATTCCTACGGGGGATATCTCTGATGCTGTTTCTGAGTCCCAGTCTACACTTACGTCTGAAGGTGTAACCCTAGAAATTCCGGTTAACCTCCAACAAACGAAGCCGATTTTGCCGAGTTTACCTGATTTAACTCCTACAGATCGCTACCTCTTGCATTCTCTATTGCTACATGGCGAGATGACTCGGAGTCATTTAGCGCTGAGTTTGGGCGAAAATGAACAAATCGTGCGATCGCGTGTACAAATGCTTCAGCGTGCGGGTGTGATAGTGCAACAGCGTGATCAATTAAATATTTATCCTGCTTACTATCCTTCCCTCAAAATAGAGTTAATTAATAACAACTTTTTGATTGGAAAGGACTAATTATGTCTATATCTACTAGCTTGTTTGCTCAATCGTTAGACACTAAAGGAGTAGCAGCAGAACTTTTTACTGAGATTACAGCCAATAAGATTTTCAAAGCTCTGATTAGTATTTTTATCGCCTATGCAATTTCTATCTCGATTCAATCTTTCGTTAATTGGTTATCTGAGCGAGTACCGCGTCTATTTCGACTCACAATTAAACAGTCAGTACCTTTTTGGCGAGGACTGATTTTAATCATCACTGTAGTTTACCTGCTCAACCTATTTTTGAATTTGTCGGAAAGCAATCTTTTAGCACTCACCGGTACAATTGCTGTAGGATTAGGATTTGCATTTAAAGACTATGTAAGTTCTATTATTGCTGGGGTTGTGACTTTATTTGAGGCTCCCTATCGAGTAGGCGATCGCATTCAAATTGGCGAACACTATGGCGAGGTGATTGGTTACGGCTTACGTGGAGTCAGACTGCAAACCCCTGATGATAGTACTGTTACCATTCCCCACAATAAAGTTTGGACAGAGCCTATCTCTAATGCTAATAGTGGTCAATTGGAAGCACAAGTAGTTACGCAATTCTATTTAAATCATCACGTTGATTGTGACCAAGTAATCCGAATTTTATACCAAGCCGCTTACAGCAGTAGATACACCCAGTTAAAATTGCCTATTGTTGTCGTGATGGAAGAATTAACTTGGTGTACTCATTTCAAACTCCGGTCTTATCCAATGGATGCTAGAGATGAGTTTATTTATCAAACAGACTTAATGCGGCGAGCTAAACAAGCCTTTGCCAAACATGGTATCTTTTATCCAATCTTGAATAAGGGGAATCCTCAAATAAATTCTGAAAATCATCAATATTAGGATCAGTCGTATCTTCCGCAACTAAAACAGGACTTACGCAAAATTATGAAACAACCAACCACAAAGGACACGTAAAGCCTTCTCTCCGAAAGGCTCCGCCAACAACCGCGTCGCGTCTCCGGAGGAGAAGAGAAGTTAAGAGGGTTTCAGAAAGTTTTTGCGTAAGTCCTATAGAACCCATTTGGCATCTTGGGAGAAAGGGTAAAATAAAAAATCAATGCCGTACTCCAGTAGCTTAACAGATCAAGAATTAAACCACTTTTGCCCGATAAAAAATTCTCAAAACTGCACAATAAATATATTTTTTACCTGGCGGGGTGACAAAACCTTTTCAAAATCTTCTTCTAAAGTCTGCTTGATAAATTCAGGAAAAACTATGTCATTAAACAATTCTTGAACTGCTTCACATTTGCCCTCAATTAAATGTTGATAATCTTCTATTTTTAAAGTTCTCCACTCATTTTTGTAAAGCTTAAAAGTTAAGGTTGAATAAATTGAAAACAAAAAAAACACGAATAATTTTAATTGTCAGAATCAGGATATCCAGGATTACAGCACTTCCCGGTGTTATGAGGTACAATACTGTAACTATGTAATATTATCAAACTCTTATAAATAATTGTTACAAAATTAAAGATTAAACCGCACCCAGTTCTCTTAACATTGCTAACTGAGCTTGAGTCAAACCGCTAGTACCTGTAATTTTCATGCCTTCATAAGGTCTTTTGGCTTTGAGTATTCGCAGACAAGTTCCTGATTGCATATCCCAGAGTCTAATGGTTTCATCTTCACTAGCACTAGCCAAAATTGAACCATCTTTAGAAAAAGCGACAGACCATACCCAATTTGAGTGACCAATGAGAGTATTTAAACAACGCCCCTCTTTCACGTCCCAGATTTTTACAGTTTGGTCGCAGGAGGCACTGGCAATTTTTTGTCCCTTCGGGTTCTCCAGTTTGCTTATGCCGGGGAACCCGTCCACCGCAACTGGTTCACCATCTGGACTAAAGCTCACAGCCATTACCCAGCTTGTATGTCCTGTCAAAGTCTGCAAACACTCGCCTGTACTCACATCCCAAATTTTGACTGTTTGATCTAGACTAGGACTAGCGAGTAAGCTGCCATCTGGACTAAAGGCGATCGCTCCTACTCTGCCTGAATGTCCCTTTAGTACGTTGATACATCGCCCTGCTTGTAAATCCCAAAGCCTGATGGTGCAGTCGTCACTGCCACTGGCTAAAATTTGTCCTTGAGGGTTGTTCGTATCCTGTTGGGGTGCAAAGGCTACCGCCGCTACTCGATCTGTATGTCCATGTAAAGTTAAACTACACTCACCAAGGTTGAGATCCCATAGTTTGATAGTATGGTCGAAACTGCTACTAGCCAGCACCTTGCCATTAGGACTAAAGGCCAGTGACCAAACTTCATCTGTATGACCGATGAAAGTATGACTGCATTTACCAGTTTGCAAATCCCAAAGTTTGATAGTGGCATCTTGGCTACCCCCGGCAACTATCTCCAAATTGGGGTGAAAAGCCACGGCTGGTAAACCTTGGGAGTAGGCTTTAAACTCGCGCAGACATTCCCCACTACTGATGTCCCAAATTCTCAAAGTATTATCTTTGTGTCCACTGGCCAGTATTTGAGCATTGGGGCTAAAAGTTACAGTCTTAGCCCAATTATTATATCCGTGAATGCAAGCAATACACTTACCGTTACTAACTTGCCATAGCCTAATTGTTTGGTCTTCACTACCACTAGCAAGAGTTTGATTATCTGGACTAAAGGCCAGACCCCAGATTTGATGGTTGTGACCCTTAAGAGTATGCAGGCAAGTACCCGTCTCCACATCCCAAATTCGGATAGCCTGGTCTGCACCAGCACTAGCTAATAAGCGATTATCCTTACTCCAAACTACCTTCCATACCCATCCGGTGTGACCTTGAAGGATTCTTATACACTGATAGTTTTCACTATTCCAAATCCTCACGGTGCGATCGCAACTGCAACTGACTAGGAACGCGCCATTGGGACTGAAGTAAGTTGTTCTAATCCAGTTCTCATGTTCCGTAATCGTATACAGACATTCTCCAGTTTCCACGTCCCAAATCTTGATCAGATTATCAAAGCCACTGCTGACAAGTCGTTGACCATCTGGGCTAAAATGAACGGACAACACGCCAGCACTATGTCCGTGGAGAATTTTTAGACAACAGCCTGCTGATACCTGCCAAATCCTAATGGTGAGGTCATTACCAGCACTAGCTAACAAAGAACCATTGGGACTAAAAGCCACTGAATACACACTGCCTATATGCTCGGATAAGGTAAACAAACATTTACCGGACTGTAATTGCCATACTTTCACAGTTGAATCTTCACTAGCACTAGCAAGTAACTCTCCATTGGGGCTAAAGGCAATTCTGCGTACCCAATTGGTATGTCCTTGCAAAGTTAAAAGACGTTGTTGATCTGCAACTTGCCATACATGAATTTCACAGTTGGCATTAGCACTGGCTAGGGTTTGACCGTCAGGACTGAAGGCAATTGATAAAACGCCATTGAAAGATTGAGTAAAAATAGATTTAGAAAAAGAACAGTGGGAAAAGTTGACATTTTGTAAGTTGACATCTTGTAAATATGCTTGGCAAATCCTTAGCCCAGAAAAATCATATTTACTTAAGTTGGCTGGAATTTGTACGAGAAGATTGAGGATGTTGCCGGCGGCATATCCAGAATGGGTTAAGGCTTCTTGTTTTAATTTTTTGAGAAGTTTCTGTAACTGAACCTGAATCTGCTGGGGATTACCTAAAGCTGATATTAAACTATCAATAATTGGTGTGAGAATGAGCCGAATTTGTGCCTGTCTGATATAGTCTTTACTCTGGGCTTTAATTAAGGCATAATTTCGGAGAAGTTCATGTTTTTGATTGAGAATTTCCCCAAAGGTTAAAGTTACTAATTGATCTGTTATATATTCCATTAATACAGGCTGAAGGGTAAAGCGTTCTCCTGCGCGCTCTAGGGGTAGTTTGCGTTGTAGGACTCCCAAAGTTGCTGGTAGTGCCGCCTTAGCTGTTGATAAGATTACATCTTCTCTTAATTCGGATAGGGTAACTGGTTCTCGATTAATTGCTAACCAGTACAGCAGTTCACAACATTCTTTGGGGAGGCGTTGGAAGTGCCAGGATAGGAGTTCTTGTAGGTCGTGAAAGACTGGCTTACCTTCTTTTAAAAAGTCGGTAACACTGCCAAAAAATATTTCTAGGATGTGTTTACCAGCTAGTTGCAGTGCTAAAGGGTTGCCATCATAAAGCTGAATCAACTCTAGCCAATCTTCTTCACTGGCTGTAAAATCGCCTAGTTCTTGAAGAATTTGTTTTCCAGCTTGAATGTCTAATCCCCTTAAGACTAGAGACCGCACGGGACGAGTGGGGCCATCCATTAAGATGATTTCTTGGGGTTTTTCACGGCTGGTCAGCAGTAAGCAACTTTGATGGGGTACTTCTCCAATTTGTTTAATTAACTGTCCATAATCTTCGTAGTCAGGCCGATAGCGACCGATGGGATCTGCTTCTTGGAGAAGGGTTTCAACGTTATCTAGGATGATGAGACAGCGATGGCTTTTGAGGTACTGGAGTAATAAAGAGATGCGATCGCTAATTTTGTCTGGTAATGTTGTTTGCTGTTGTTTAGAAACAATTTTAATGAGGTTGGTAAGTAATTCAGACAGGGGAGGAGCGTTGATGAGCGATCGCCAGATGACAAACTCAAATTCTTCCTGGATACCTTTG
Source organism: Nodularia harveyana UHCC-0300 (assembly GCF_034931085.1). Taxonomy (NCBI): domain Bacteria; kingdom Bacillati; phylum Cyanobacteriota; class Cyanophyceae; order Nostocales; family Nodulariaceae; genus Nodularia; species Nodularia harveyana. The sequence goes on from NZ_JAYGHG010000002.1 coordinate 209,879, forward strand.
GCTAATTGAAGTGATAGGTCTGTTTTGCCTATTCCCCCTAGTCCTAATTTGATAGAAAGATGGGTTTTGCCTATTCCCCCTAGTCCTAATTTGATAGAAAGATGGGTTTTGCCGATTCCTCGCATTCCCACAATTGCTACACAGCGAGTGCGATCGCGGATAATCCAGTTTTCTAGTTTTTCTAGTTCTTCTGTGCGTCCAAAAAATACTGACACATCAGGCGCGTTTCCCCAGTCTGTTTGGGAGTTGGAGGGGTGGTAATTTCCAGTTGATGAGGTGTTTGGATAATGTTTGCGTTGTGCGGCTCGCTGCAATACACGATGCAGATTGTTCTTGGTAACTTTTTCACCTAAAGCTTGGGAGAGCGATCGCCACAGTTCAGAACCAACGTCTTTAATATGACCATAATCATAATCGAACTCTGTAGCCATATCGAAGTACGTCTGTCCTACCCATGACTGACAGAAGACGATTTTTTGAACTTTTGTTAAGTGTCCCCGTTTTAATAACCGCTCGACTAGTGCGATCGCTTCACTAGCCGTAGGCATCGCCTCTTCTACTGTCATTTACCGATTTAGCAATACTAAATTAACTACGATATTCGCACCATAAGTCTTATTTGTTAAAAAAGTTTACGTAAATTTATCAAAAAGATCCGACTTTTTTCCGACCTTTTCCGACCGTCAAACTTTATACAAAGCAGTAGACTCTTGAAAAGAGATCACATCGGTCAAAAATCTTAGCAATAATAAGGACAAAGACATGGCTACTTATAGAGGTACAAAGTGAAACATAAAATACATTTTGCGAGATCGCTTTCTCAAATTAACAACTTAGTAATTCACAGTATAGAAAAATAAGCAAATGATTAAAAAATTTCCGGCGATAAAATTACTTCTTCTCCTGACAAGTTTGGGGCTAGGAGTTACATTCCACATGGATCAGGCTCAAACATCCTCTAAAGAAAATTTAGTATTTGTCGGCACTGTACGCGCTAATAAAGGCTATCTTTGGAGATTTGATGGTTCAGGAGACTCTACGAAAATCGCGGCAGGAAATGCAAAATGGGACACTTGCCCTCAAGGAACTACTTTGTTGGGACGCGATTTTCAGTCCAATGGCTTTTGGATTTGTGCTAATCCTAACTTGACTAGTCGTGGAACTTGGTACTTTGGAAATGTTGTGAGCAACGTAGGTTATTACTGGGAGATTGCTGGTGGTCAAGCTAAACCTGTCGGTGGAGCTAAATGGGATACTTGCTGGGAAGGACGTTTACGAGGAAGAGTATTCGAGCCTAATGGTTTCTGGTTTTGTCAACCTTGACCTTTGAACCGTGAAGCAAGCACTCTCAATTACAGGATGATTTCAAGCGATGCCTACGGCGGTAAACTACGCACTTTTCACTACACGATAATTTTCGGCGATCGCTTGTCCATATTCATATCACTCATTAGCGATCGCTTTCTTCAATTTCTGAAATTAACCGACAAGCTACCCAAAACTATCAAATATCAGGCATAATCACAGAAATTTCTTGATTGCGATGTTGACGATAAATCCTAAAATCACTATCTAATGTAAGCACTGAACTCTCTATATAAATTTCGGACATCCTCACTAAACACGCATCTGCCAAAGATATTGGTACAGAATCATAACGTTGCATTAGCTTTTCAACAGATTCAATTTCATCACATAAGCAAAAAGGTATTTCAATATATCCCTGTTTGACTAATTGCAGAGCTTTATCACGTCCCCCATGAACTCTTTGTAACAAGAAGCAAACTTCAGTTATAACAGCCTCACAAGTCAAGACAGGATACTGAATATTTGTCAGTGAAGAGACAGCCCATTGATGAAATTTATCACTAGGCATCAGAAAGGCTACTAAAACCCCTGTATCGAGAATGATACCTTTTCGCATTATTTCCCGAAGCCTTCCATGTAATTAGGGTTATAAGATAAATCTTCCAGATTGCTCTCTAAACAACCAATAAATTCTTGTGCTGCTTCAGTAAAAGAAACTTCTTTTTCATTGGTTTCTATCTGCTCTTGGATATGACTAATTTTGCCTAGTTTGAATTCTAAAAATTCAATAAATTCAATAACTTCATTTCGCTGCTCAATAGGTAATCTCTTGATTTTGGCGATCGCTATTTCTAATGTTGTCATTTTTATCATTTTCCCTTCAGACTTAAGTTAGTCATAGTTTAGCAAAACTAAACTTATCAAGGAATTAAAATTTCACTTATCAACATCCTCAAATTTATTTATTACTGTGAATATTAATCACCCCCTTCAGTACATCCTAAAGCTGTGCCTGCTAACGACAATTCTCAACTGTTTAACTGTCAATATCGCTGCTGCCGAAGTCCAAACTTTTGGTCAAGCTGGTAGACATGGAGTAGATGGTCGTCCAGGACGAAGCTGAATGTAGCTAACGCCACCTGGACAGAAGTAGAACAGAAATTATTTCGCTGTTCTGGTGATGCGTTCTACGATGAAAAGGAAAACCGACCTAAGCCGCAGCCCCCGGATGCCAATTACCGTTATGGTTGGAAATATATTGGTCTGTCAGAGCAGAAAACTTTTACTTGTGAAAATGGGCAGACTGGTGAACGAGGCCGCAAAGGTGCAGATGGACAACCAGGCAAATACGGTCAAGTTTGGTTAGTTCAGGGTGATGCAATTCCCAAGGAACAAATTAGTTATAGCGATCGCGTCAGCCTGTTATCTAATAAAACCATTCCTCTGCTCAAAAACAACTGGTTGGAAAAGACAGAACTACGGAGTTTACTGGGTAATGGTTCTGATGTCCAGGATACTTACACCTTATTACAAATGGGGTGCAACGAGTCTTGGGAATACACAAGAGCCAAAATCTGTTACAGTCAAGTTTAAAATTTTCAGGTCTTTTTGCAACTACTAACTGGCAATATATCAAAATCATGAAACCATTTCTTTTTGTCTCTGACTTAGATAACACCTTCGTAGGTGATGACGATGCTTTAGCCGTACTGACACAATCACTGACTCAACACCGTCAAGAATACGGGTCTAAGATTGTTTATGCTACAGGGCGATCGCCTATTCTCTACCGCGAACTCCAAAAAGAAAAAAATCTCATGGAACCAGATGCTTTAGTTCTCTCTGTGGGTACGGAAATTTATCTGGACGGTAAAGATACTCCCGATGCGGGTTGGTCACAAATCCTCTCCTCTGGATGGGATAGTCAATTGGTATTAAAAATCGCCCAGTCTTTTCCGGAATTAGAACTACAACCAGACTCAGAACAACGTGCTTTTAAAGTCAGTTTTTTCCTAAAGCAAGAAGTAGCAGCAAATGTGCTACCGCAACTAGAGGCAGATTTACTCAAATCTAAATTAAATATAAAATTAATCTATAGTAGCGGTATTGACCTTGACATTGTGCCACTTACCAGCGATAAAGGTCAGGCAATGCAGTTTCTCCGTCGAAAGTGGAGCTTTGCAGCAGAACAAACAGTTGTCTGTGGCGATTCAGGTAATGATATTGCTTTATTCGCTGTCGGCGAGGAACGGGGAATCATAGTTGGGAATGCACGTCCAGAGTTACTTAAGTGGCACAAGGAGCATCCCGCTAACTATCGTTACCTGGCACAGGCTGTTTGTGCTGGTGGAATTCTCGAAGGTCTCAAGTACTTTGGTTTCTTAGAATGATTAGCTATCTCAAAGGGATTGTCGCTGGTATTCAAACAATTGGCGGGGGTCGCGTGATGTTGACTCTCGAAGTGAATAATTTGGGCTATGATTTGCAAGTTCCGCAACGCCTGGCACAGCAATTGCCAGATTCGGGCGGAGTGACACAGATTTTTACCCATCTGCAAATTCGGGATGAAGTGCCGTTTCTCTACGGCTTTGCTTCACCCGCAGAACGTGATTTGTTCCGCCAATTGCTAACTGTGAGTGGTATTGGGGCGGCTTTAGCGATCGCCCTCTTGGATACTTTGGAAGTACCAGATTTAGTCCAAGCCATTATCGCCGGTAACACCCAAATATTAATTCAATCCCCTGGTGTGGGCAAAAAAACCGCAGAGCGCATCTGTTTGGAACTGAAAACCAAGTTAGTCGAGTGGCGCAAATCAGCAGGGTTCTTCGTCGCCACAGGCGGCCCTGCACCAGGGATTTTAGAAGAAGTGCAAATGACTCTTTTCGCTCTGGGATATACCGCCAATGAAGTGAGTCACGCTTTACACGTAGTCAGCGAAGATGTGGGACTACCCAAAGATGCTTATGTGGAAGACTGGATTAAACAGGCGATCGCATATCTGAGCAGCACTGAAGCAGTTACTAATTCGTAATTCGTAATTCGTAATTCGTAGTTCGTAGTTCGTAATTCGTAATTCGTAATTCGTAGTTCGTAATTCGTAATTCGTAATTCAGAAAGACTGGGTTTTCAGGCTTGCATCTATATTTTATTGGTACTGCTTATATCATGTCCGCCTAATTAGTTATCATTCTGTGCATCCGTGCAAAAACTGCAAAATTGTCTTTCTCCCTGCTCCCTGCTCCCCTGTTCTCTATGCCCCAAGACCCTTACAGTTGGATAGAATCATCTCTAGCAACTATTCACAAAGCTAACTGGTATCGCTCTGTACAGACAATCGACGGTCGCCCCGGTGCTACTGTGTTTTTGGCTGGGAAAGAGGTAATTAATTTTGCCAGTAATGATTATTTGGGATTGGCTGGAGATCCACGCTTGATACAAGCTGCAATTACTGCTACTGAAAAATTTGGTACAGGTAGCACTGGTTCTCGGTTAATCAGTGGACATAGAGAATTACATCGGGAATTGGAACAGGCGATCGCATCTTGGAAACAAACAGAGGATGCAGTAGTATTTAGTTCAGGGTATTTAGCCAACTTGGGTGCGATCGCTGCATTAGTAGGTAAGCGTGATTTAATCTTATCTGACCAGTATAATCATTCCAGTCTGAAAAATGGGGCAGTTCTCAGTGGTGCAGAGTTCTTAGAATATCCTCACTGTGATCTAGCAGCATTAAAAACTCAATTGAGTCGGCAACGCCAACACTACAGACGTTCTTTAATCATTACAGATAGCGTCTTCAGCATGGATGGTGATTTATGTCCTTTACCAGCATTATTAGAGATAGCAGATGAGTATAGCTGTATGCTGCTCATAGATGAAGCTCATAGTACTGCAGTACTAGGAAAAACCGGAGCAGGATGCGTAGAACATTTTCACTGCACAGGTAAAACCTTAATTCAAATTGGGACATTAAGTAAAGCCTTGGGTAGTTTAGGCGGCTACGTAGCAGGAAGCGCCACCCTCATTGATTATTTACGTAATCGCGCCCCCACTTGGATTTACACCACCGCACTGTCACCCGCAGACACCGCCGCCGCCTTAGCCGCAATTAAAATAGTACAACAAGAACCGCAACACCTACAACAACTGTGGCGGAATGTGAATTACTTCAAAAAGTTAATTGCAGAACAATTACCCCACCTGAAATTATTACCTACAGAATCACCCATACTATGTTTACAGTTAGCCAGTGCAGCAGAAGCACTCAGAATTGGTAAACAGCTAAGAAGTCAAGGAATTTTTGCGCCAGCGATTCGTCCCCCCACAGTTCCCACAAGTCGGATACGGATATCTGTCATGGCAACTCATGAAAGCGCACATATAGAAAAATTGGTATCAGTTCTCAGCGAGATTTTATAAATTTAGCTATAAGCCAAACAGAGTATAGTTAAAATCATAGAAAGATAACTTTTGAAAAACACTGGGTTAGTCATTTCAAATAATATTTGATGTTTTTGTTTGGTGGTGTGATTAGTTGAATAGAGTTATTATGAAATTGAAAGATATCCCATTTGTTTTAGATAAGACATTACTTTAGTTATACTTTTGTCAACAGTTTCATCTTCAGTATTACAAATAATTTCAGGATTGACAGGTTCTTCATAGGGATCATCAATACCTGTAAATTGTTTAATTTCTCCATTTCTAGCTTTTGCATATAAACCTTTCACATCTCTTTTTTCGCAAGTATCCAAGGATGCCTTTACATAAACTTCCACAAAGTTTTTTGTCATTTCTCTTACTTCTTCTCTGGTTTTTTGATAGGGACTAATAGCGGAGACAATCACAATTACTTGATGACGACTTAATAAACTAGCCACAAATCCAATCCGACGAACGTTAATATCTCTATCTTCCTTGCTGAATCCTAATCCTTGAGAAAGATGAGTTCTCACTACGTCTCCATCTAAAATCTCTACGGGAAAACCTCGTGTTTTTAAGTGGGATGCTACTCCTTGGGAAATTGTGGTTTTACCAGCACCGCTTAGTCCAGTAAACCATAAGGTAAATCCTGAATAGTTCATGTTTATCTCCTGTTAAAGCTATTGTGCTTTTAATTTGGATAAGGGATGCAAGCAAGATGCTTGCAATACTATAATTTTAGGTTTTTTGGTTGGATTAGGTTGAGACCATTCCTTTCAAGTCCACCACAATCAAGAGAAGGGATAAAAAAAGCAATTTTAGGGTTAGAGTTTGACATTTTACTGAATTGGTTTTTCTATTTTTATCTGATATAATTTGCTAACTATATTTATCCATAACCAATGGCGAAATCTCACAGGTAATATCTGCCGACCTATAGAAATAGCTAATTCCAAATAACCACGCCATAGAAAGTATAAAACAGGAGAACGATAGGGAAATCGTAATTTTTGAAATGTTCTCCAAACTTCATGATCCTTCATTCCCTGTTCCATGAAATATTTTTCTACCCAGTTAAGGACATCTTTAAAATCAGAAAATTTTTGGCTATTTTCAAGAGTAGCAGTAGTCGAATTTTCATGTTTCCTATATTTCACCCAGCACTCTCCTGATACAAATATTGATACATTTAAAGACCCCTTGATGAAAAAGATATAATCTTCTCCCCATTCTCGAAAATTTTCTTCAAAGCGACCAAATTTTTTAAACACTTCTTGTCGAATCATGAGGTTGCTAGCTCCCACTCGTTGATCACGATCGGTTAGTATATTAATCAGTAATTTTGGAGGTTGGATCAGAGTATTTGGTGGTACTCTTAATTCCATAAAATAATCTCTTTGACTATCTTCAGGATTACCTGTCCAGCTATACCAAATTTGTACCCATCCATAAACCATTGCCGCTTCTGGTTCAGATTCTAAAATTGCAACTTGCCGTTCTAATTTATGAGACAACCAGACATCATCAGAATCCAAAAAAGCAATATACTCACCTTGAGCGTGATCAATTCCCCAATTACGAGAAGCACTCATCCCAAGGTTTTGATGATTTTCATGTTCCAGATAGCGGATTTTTTTTGGATATTTTTGAGCGTATTCTAAGGCGATAACCGTGCTATTATCCGTTGAGCCATCATCTAAATAGTAGAAAAGAGGGTGAACATAACGAATTCTTTCTTTTTGGACAATCTGCCAAACCTTTGTACCTTTCATTCCTTGTTCAGATAAATAAATTTTAATCCAGTTAAAATAAGCTTGATAGGCATAAAAAATTTGTCCATTTTGAGTGGAAATAGCACAGCAAGAATCATCATGCTGGCGATATTTTGTCCAACATTCATTAGTCACAAAAATAGGGGCGTTTAGGATCACTTTTAAATAAAAAATTCTATCCTCCCCATAACCTCGAAAGTTCTCTTCAAATCTACCAATATTATCAAATACATCTTTGTGAATCAAAGTATCAGATGGAGTGGGAGTTTGAATACTATCTTTTAAAAATGGGATTAACATTTTAGAAGGTTCTACAAGAGTATTAGCAGGGAAACCCAGTTTCATCAAATAGTCAGCTAAGGGAGCATCAAGATCATTTTTCCAACTATACCAAAACAGAGTATTACCATACACCATTGCTGCTTGTGATTGAGATTCTAAAATCTTAACTTGCTGTGCTAATTTGTGAGATAACCAAATATCATCAGCATCTAAAAAAGCGATATACTTGCCCTTTGCATAATCAATTCCCAAGTTACGCGAAGCACTCATACCACGATTTTGATGATTGTCATGTTGTCAATAGCGGACTTTTTTTGGATATTTCTGAGCATAAGATTTGGCAATAACGGTACTGTTATCTGTTGAACCATCATCTACAAGCAGTAGTTCCCAATTTTCATAAGTTTGGCTAAAGACACTTTCAATTGCTTCCTCAATAAATTTTTCACCATTGAGGAAGATGATAATGCAAGAAACTAAAGGATTTTGATTCATAATTGTGTAGCTCCTGATTGTAATTTAAAATTTCCTGCATAATGACCCTACAGCACTTCGCGGAACGGTTAAGCACAAAATCTACGGCTATATTACATCAAACTGGAAAATAGGATATAAACTGGATCGAATAGACGTGCAAAATGCTGTATATTTAATTCCTCTTGGCGTTACCTCTGCGTAAAAAAAAGGGCAGACCTTTCAGCCTACCCTGCAAAAACTTCAGAGAATATACCGTTGTTAATTAACCCAACAAAGCCTTAGCTTTAGCCAAAACATTATCAACGCTAAAGCCAAACTTCTCCATACAAATACCACCGGGAGCAGAAGCACCAAAAGTATCAATACTTACGGTGTCACCTTCACTACCAATGTATTTGTGCCAGCCGAAACTAGAAGCAGCTTCTACAGATAGACGCTTGGTAACAGCTTTTGGAAGGACAGATTCTTTGTAAGCTGCATCTTGTGTATCAAACAAGGTAGAAGAAGGCATAGAAACAACACGAACTTTCTTACCTTCAGCAGTCAGCTTATCTGCTGCACTGACACAAAGACTTACTTCTGAACCAGTACCAATCAAGATGATATCTGGTGTACCTTGACAATCAACGATTGTATAAGCACCCTTAGCTACACCTGCAATGGATGTGCCGGCTAAGTTAGGAACAGCTTGACGAGTGAACGCTAATAAAGTAGAAGCGTGTGCTTTAGACTTCTCAATTGCGACTTTGTAAGCTCCAGAACATTCGTTTCCATCAGCAGGACGAATTACGGTTAAATCAGGAATAGCTCTTAAAGAAGCAAGGGTTTCAATGGGTTGGTGTGTAGGCCCATCTTCACCTTGGCCAATGGAGTCGTGAGTCATTACCCAAATTGAACCAGCTTCAGAGAGAGCAGCCAAACGAATAGCAGCCCGCATATAATCGGTGAAGATTAAGAAGGTTGCACCGTAAGGAATTAAACCTGAGTTATGCAACGCCATACCGTTACAGATTGCACCCATTGCGTGTTCGCGCACGCCAAAGTGAATGTTGCGGTTGGCGAAATGTCCTTTTTGGAAATCACCAGCACCTTTGAGTTCGGTGAGGTTGGAGTGGGTTAAGTCAGCAGAACCACCAATCAATTCTGGTAAAACAGCCCCTAATTTGTTGAGGCAGTTTTCTGAGTGTTTGCGGGTAGGTAATGCTTTATCTTCAGTGGTGTAGGTAGGTAATACTTTATCCCAACCGTCTGGTAATTTGCCGCTAACTAAACGGTCAAATTCAGCCGCCTCTTGGGGGTATTTAGCCTTGTAGTCAGCATAAACTTTGTTCCATTCGGATTCGTAACCTGCACCGCGTTCAACAGCCTTGCGAGCATGATTCAGGGCATCTTCAGGAACTACAAAAGCGTCGTATTCCCAACCTAAGTTTTTGCGGGTTGCAGCTGTTTCATCAGCACCCAAAGCCGCACCGTGAATACCGGCAGTATTTTGTTTGTTAGGAGAACCATAACCGATGGTGGTTGTCACCTTAATCATGGTGGGTTTGTCGGTGACAGCTTTTGCTGCTTCAATGGCTTTAGCAATTCCTGCTAAATCGGTGTTACCATCTTTAACGTGCAGGACGTGCCAGCCATAAGATTCAAAGCGCTTAGAAACATCTTCGGTGAATGCTACATCTGTAGAACCATCGATAGAGATGTGGTTGTCGTCATAAAGAGCAATGAGTTTACCTAATCCCCAGTGACCTGCGATGGAAGCAGCTTCACCAGAAATACCTTCCATGTTGCAACCATCACCAAGAATTACATAGGTGTAGTGGTCAACAATTTTGGCATCGGGTTTGTTGAACTTAGCAGCTAGGTGTGCTTCTGCTAATGCTAAACCAACTGCATTAGCAATTCCTTGACCTAAAGGTCCTGTTGTGACTTCGACACCGGCTGTCACAAAATTTTCTGGGTGTCCTGGGGTCTTAGACCCCCATTGACGGAATTGCTTGATATCTTCTATGGTGACGCTATCGTAGCCTGTCAAATATAGCAGGGCGTACTGCAACATGGAGCCATGACCGGCAGACAAGACAAAGCGATCGCGGTTGAACCACTGGGGATTTTTGGGGTTATACCGCATGAAGCGATCCCAAAGGACAAAAGCCATTGGAGCCGCGCCCATTGGTAGTCCAGGGTGTCCTGATTTGGATTTTTCTATGGCATCTACAGCCAAAAAGCGAATTGAGTTAATACAAAGTTCTTCGAGGGATTGGGTTACAACAGCCATAATCTCTTATTCTTAACGACAGGTTAGCACTCTTGGAGTTTCGTTTCTAACTGGGGTTGTTCTGTACAGTTAGCAGTTAACAGTTAAAGGGTATCAGTTTTATTCACTCAACTTGGTAACTGAATTACTGATTCAATTTTCCCCATAGTATCTTTATCATCCCATTCCCTATTTTTATGGACAAGCGGGATCTGCTATATAAAACCTAGACAAATCTAGACTTTATGTCTTACTTCATTCAATGGGAGCATGGGAGCGGTTATCCCTCAGTAAGCTTACACGCTTTAGCCAAACGGGATAAATTAATAGATAGATGGGTTTAAATTTCTATCGATGCTATGCCGTGTCCACAAAACACCTATAGATTTTTGTCAACTTAGGACATACTCCTGAGATTCTAGTGATCAATCAGTCAGATTCTTAGGTCATGCTGAACCCTTGACTTCACAATCAAATATATTTGTGATACTTTTCTCACAATCCTCTCAGGAGAGCCGAAAAACGGCAAAGTTGAAATTTTTAGGCGTACTTCTTAAAGGCTAGTGTGACATTGTGACCACCAAAGCCAAAGGAATTGGATAAGGCTACCGCGACTTTTTGAGCGCGACTGGTATGAGGTACATAGTCTAGGTCACAAGCTGCTTCGGGATTTTCCAAGTTGATGGTGGGTGGAATGTGATCATGAGCGATCGCCAACACCGTGGCCACAGCCTCAATGCCTCCTGAACCACCCAAAAGATGACCAGTCATAGACTTGGTGGAGCTGATGGCGATTTTATAGGCGTGTTCGCCCAAGGCTGTTTTCATCGCCGCAGTTTCGGTGGAATCATTGGCTGGGGTACTAGTACCATGAGCATTAATGTAGCTCACCATTTCAGGAGTGATACCGCCATCTTTGAGCGCCAATCGAATGGCTCTGGCTGCACCTTCTCCCCCTGGAACTGGAGCCGTCATGTGGTAAGCATCACAGGTCATACCATAACCCACCATTTCGGCATAAATGCGAGCGCCACGACTAAGGGCGTGTTCTAGCTCTTCTAGTACGAGAATGCCCCCACCTTCACCCATGACAAAGCCATCACGATCGCGGTCAAAAGGACGACAAGCATGAGCCGGGTCATCATTGCGAGTGGAAAGCGCTCGTGCTGCGGCAAAACCAGCTAAACCCAAAGGTGTAATTGCTGCCTCACAGCCCCCGCAAATCATCGCCTGAGCATAACCATTTTGAATCAGACGGAAGGCATCCCCAATGGCGTTGGAACCTGCGGCACAGGCTGTCACAGCACAGGAATTAGGCCCTTTAGCACCGGTGTGAATTGCTGTTAATCCTGCCGCCATGTTAGCGATCATCATCGGAATCATGAATGGACTACAGCGATCTGGTCCACGGTTGAGGTAGATGGTTTGTTGGTCTTCCAACACTTTCAGTCCACCAATACCGGAGCCAATCATCACTCCTACCTGTTCGGCATTTAGTTCATTAATGACTAACTTGGCATCCGCAACAGCTTGTTTGGCAGCTGATACCCCAAATTGGGCAAAGCGATCCATGCGCTTGGCTTCTTTGCGGTCCATATAAGCCAGTGGATCGAAGTTTTTCACTTCACCAGCAATGCGGCAATCATGGCGTGAGGCATCAAAAAATGTGATTGTGTCAATGCCATTACGCCCGCTTAACAATCCTTCCCAATATTCATCTGGTGTATTACCAATAGGTGTAATCGCGCCAACACCAGTTACAACAACGCGTTTACGTTTATAGTCTGTCATTTCTTAGTTTAAATTGGCGAGAAAGCGGCAAAATTGAGGAACTGGGGACTGAGAACCAGCTGTGGGAAGAATCCCGATAATAGTTTATTAAGAAGATTTTTATCTATATCCAATTATTACCAGTACTTAATACCCAGTAACTGCACACTGAGCGACTTGTACTGAGCGACTTGTACTGAGCGCAGTCGAAGTAAGTCGAAGTAAGTCGAAGTGCAGTACCCAATCCCCAATCCCCAATCGCTGTTTAGGCGGATGCAGTAACTTTTTCGTTGATGTAGTCCACCGCGTTTTGAACCGTCGTAATTTTTTCGGCGGCTTCATCGGGAATTTCAATATCAAATGTTTCTTCCAAGGCCATCACTAGTTCAACGGTATCTAGGGAATCAGCCCCTAGATCATCAGCAAAACTAGCCTGTGGTGTAACTTTGTCTGCCTCAACGCTGAGTTGCTCGGCAACAATGTCTTTGACCTTTGCAAAAATTTCTGCTTCACTCATACGATAAAATTCCTTGATAAGTTGCTATTATGCGCTCTTGGTGGGCGACGTGGTTTTGAGCATATATATCTTATCGGAAAGCGCGATCGCCCGTATACTACTGAGGTCGTTTCCTCAAGAAAATTCTTATACTCACCCCAAATCAAATGACTGCTTTAGTCCAGGAGTCGTAAGTAGAAATGAGCCACAAGAAAAACTTCGAGGTCTTCGCACGTAACGCGCGATCGCATACAATCGATGTAAATATCTCCTAATTACCAATTCTGACTACATTCAAGGTAAATGTCCAATTAATACATTTATCTAGATTACCTAATCAGAAGTAACTTTCTTTATCCCAACATACTTGTATGCTATCTCCTAATCTAAAATACGCTTATTACCCTGGTTGTGTGGCTCAAGGAGCTTGCCGGGAATTATACTTATCTACTCAAGCTTTAACTCAAGCATTGGGTATTGAACTCATTGAACTTAAAAAAGCTGCTTGCTGCGGTTCAGGAACATTTAAAGAAGATTCCCAATTACTCGAAGATACTGTCAACGCCCGTAATATCGCCTTAGCAGAAGAATTAAATCTCCCCTTACTTACCCATTGCAGTACTTGTCAGGGTGTGATTGGTCATGTCAACGAAAACCTCCAACAATGCCAAACAGATAACCCTAACTACGTTGAGCAAGTCAACGGCTTGTTGCAGAAAGAAGGGTGTTCACCTTATCGCGGTAGTACAGAAGTTAAACATATACTCTATGCCCTGCTCACAGATTATGGTTTGGAGGAAATTACCCAGCGTGTAACTAAAAAGTTAACCGGATTAAAATGTGCAGCTTTTTATGGCTGCTATCTCCTCCGCGCTCAAAAGTATATGCCCTATGATGACCCCTTCCACCCCGAAGGTATGGAAAATATGTTTAGAGCAGTAGGCGCAACACCAATTTATTATCGTGGACGCACTCAATGTTGTGGCTGGCCTCTTTCCAGTTACGCTACTAACGAATCTTTCAAAATGGCTGGAATGCACATTCAAGATGCTTTAGCTAATGGTGCTGATTGTATTGTGACTCCTTGTCCCTTGTGTCATCTCAATTTAGATTCTCGTCAGCCAGAAGTAGAAAAGGTAATTGAGCAACGCCTTGGTTTACCCATCCTACATTTACCCCAGTTAATAGCGTTGGCTTTAGGAGTTAGTCCCCAGAAACTAGGTTTAGATCGTCACATGGTTTCTACAAAACCAGTGTTAGAAAAATTGGGGATTAGTCATTAGTCATTGGTCATTAGTCATTGGTTAATTTCCTCTTCCCCCTACTCCCCACACCTCCCACACTCCCCACACTCCCCACACTCCCCACACTTACTTCTGCCCTAACTGGCGTTGTAATTGCTTGAAAGCTTGATACATTTCCGGCAGGCGATTGTATATAGCAGATGCTTTGAGATAGAGTTTGTGAGGTACTGCTGGCATTCCAGAGACAATTTCCCCTGGCGCAACATCATGGTGGATTCCGGCTTGAGCAGATGCGATCGCGCCATCACCGATTTTTACTTGATTAGCAACTCCTGACTGTCCTGCCAAAATCACCCGATTTCCCACTTTCACGCCTCCCGCTATTCCAGCTTGCCCTGCGATCGCACAACCGAAACCAATTTGGCAACCGTGTCCTATTTGTACCATGTTGTCAATTATTGTACTGCGACCTACCCGTGTTTCTCCTACGGCTGGGCGGTCAATGGCACTATTACAGCCCACTTCCACATGATCTTCCAGGACTGTGTAGCCGGATTGTTCCATTTTTAGCCAGCCATTAGGGGTAGGCACAAAACCAAAACCTTCTGCACCAATGACAGCACCACTGTGAATTACGCAATCAGCACCGATGCGTGTCCGCTCATGGATAGTACAGTTAGCGTGTAAGGTGGTGCGATCGCCTATCGTAGCATCAGGATAAATCACTACATTGGGATGAATAATTACGCCATTGCCAATTTCCACCCTGGGCTGAATCACCACATGGGGTCCAATATAAACATCATCACCGATTTTGGCCGTGGGATGAATTACCGCCGTCCCATGAACTTCTGGGGTTGGGCGATATGGTTGATAAAAAAGTGCGATCGCTTGAGCAAACAACAAACGTGGATCTGGCGTGGCTATCCAAGCAATACCTCGCTCATCTGCTTGCGAATGTAATTTTTTATCTATCGGCAAAATTAAAGCACTAGCCTTTGTCTGACTCACAAGAGACGCGAATTTTGCCCCTTCTACGTAACTCAGATCACCAAGTGCCGCTTCCTCTAACGCTGCTAAACCCCTAATTTCGGGGTTTTGATTTTGGCCATTGCCGAGGCTATTATCTGTAGCACCTTCCGCAAGTTTACTGGCAATTTCGCTAAATTTCATCTTGATCTATCCAAAAGTCAAAAGGTAAAATTATGATCATTTTCACTAGAGTTTATCTTGAAATCACGATTCTCCTGACTTGCCTAAATTTGCCTTATTAACTCTCCCATTCACCATATGTAGCTCAAAGCCGCCCTAGCTCATTTTAAATTATTTAGTTTTTAGATCAGTAATTTATCAACTAAAGATTAGATATTTTTTTACCTTAAGGATATAAAATTCTGTAAATTTTCAAATAAGCATAACACCTTATTAAGATGCTACTTTATAGTAATATTAGCATCTAGTCATCTACCTAATAGGACAAATTTATCTTAATCACTTACGCAGAGAGAGTTAAACAGTTCTATAGCCAGTAAAGTGATATAGATAGATCGTAGTTAAACGTATTTATTGTTACAAAGTTATTCAGGGTTAGCAACTGTAGGAAAGTATCAATACTATGGACAATCAAAGCATTGGAACTAGTAAATTACGTAAAGCCCCCCTAGATTTACGTGCGCCTGCACAAATGAAGGTCAGAAAAGGATTATGGTGGCTGAGATTAGTAACCTTGGTCACAGTAGACTGGAATCTTTTATTTCTGGCCTGGGTCTTAGCTCAAGATAATCCTTTACTAGTATATTCTCTCTGGGATGATCCCGATAATTCCAGGCTCCATATACCAGGGTTAGTTTTGCTCCAAATAGCAGCACTGGCTCTCCAGGGTATGTATAACTCAGGAAAAAAGCGTTATGACTACTGGGGAATTATTAAAACATTAAGCTTTACCCAGGTTTTAATATTATTTATCTGTTTTTTATATCAACCCATTGTCGATATTCCCCGCACTTCTTATATCTTTTCTTGGTTGATGGCTATATCTTTCGTCTGTGCTGGAAGATTTTTTATCGACCTAAATCTCGAATATTTGCGCCGGCGAAAAGTATTAGGTAATAATTTAGCTTTTGTGATTTCTGACCCAGACAATCATCAAGAAGTCATTCAGTTAGTAGAAAAAGAAAAAGGTTATATTATTTCTGGGAGTGCCAGTGCTAGAGCATTAGACAGAGAGCATCGTCAAGAAACTCTAAAGATGCTCGAACAACTGCGGATAACCGAAATTTTTATTGATTGGGATGCTATCAAAAATAGAATGTTTTTGTGTTGGTTATTGCAAGCATCGGGTCTGACAGTACATATTATCCCGATGGACTTAAAACCAATTTACAGAAACGTAGAAATGAAAAAAATAGGAGGAATGACTTGTTTAAGTTTTTCTTCTCCAGTGATTACAGGTAGAGATTTTTGGATCAAACGGATTTTTGACTTTTGTTTTACAACCTCATTTCTGCTCCTTACCTTCCCTATCTATATAGCGATCGCTATAGCAATCAAACTAGATTCACCAGGCCCAGTATTTTTCAAGCAAACTCGTATAGGACTAAGTAGAGAAGTATTTCAAGTCTGGAAGTTCCGAACTATGAGAACTGATGCAGACAAACTACAAAAAGAATTAGAAGCTTTAAACGAAACTAAAGATGGTGTTCTGTTTAAAATCAAAGATGATCCTCGTGTAACCCGTGTCGGTAAGTTTCTCCGTCGTTACAGCTTAGATGAATTACCACAACTATTTAATGTTTTACTAGGAGAAATGAGTTTAGTCGGACCTCGCCCCTTACCTAGTAGAGATGTAGATCATTTTTCCGAACGCCATTTCATTCGCCAAAAAGTTTTACCCGGTGTCACAGGACTTTGGCAAGTATCAGGACGCTCAAATATTTTAGACTTTGAGCAAGTAATAAATCTTGACCTTCATTACATTGAAAACTGGTCATTAAAGCTAGACTTTGAAATTTTATTCAGGACAATCAAAGTAGTTTTCCTTAAAGAAGGAGCATACTGATAGCTCCTGTCTCCTGAGAAAATATAGCCAGACTGATATCTCCTAAACTCCTAGTTCTTTGCTATATCTAAAACTTACTTAAATCCTCAAATTTAATTTCAGGAACCCAGTTTACGAGGTATTATTCAAAATCCTCTCAAATAGCAGCTAAAAGGAAACTCAATTTATTTGCAAAATATTGGACAAAAATTTAAATATCCCCTCAATATGATATGAAAACCGTAGACAACTTATCTAAATGCATCCATCAACTATTCGAGGCACAGGTAGAGCGATCGCCCGACCAAATAGCATTAATCTGTCGAGAGCAAACACTTACCTACAGAGAACTAAACAACCGTGCTAATCAACTCGCCCATCACTTACAAGCACAGAGTGTAGAGCCAGAACAATTAATCGGCTTATTCATGGACCGCTCTATAGAAATTGTCATTAGTATTCTGGGTATCCTCAAAGCAGGTTGTGCTTACGTACCCTTAGACCCCAGATACCCCAAAGAACGTCTATCTGTAATCTTAAAAGATACCCAAACACCCATCATCTTGACTCAAGGGAAGTTAGTTAGTGACCTCCCACCTCATCAAGCATCAGTAATCTGTATTGATATTGATCAAAAAGTAGTTATTCCATACAACAACGAAACATTTATCAGCCAAGTAAAACCCCATCATCTTGCTTATGTAATGTATACCTCTGGCTCCACAGGCAAGCCAAAAGGCGTAGAAATGCCCCACGCCAGCATCAGTAACTATATTCAATCCCTCAACCAACTATTAAAAATTAATCCAGAAGATATCTATCTACACACAGCATCCTTCTCCTTTTCTTCCTCATTGAGACAATTGATGCTTCCCTTAACTCAAGGAGCAAAAATTGTCATGGCCACCCCAGAACAAATCAAAAATCCCCTCAGCTTATTTGACCTCATTCAAAAACAGGGAGTCACAGTATTTGACACAGTTCAGTCAGTTTGGCGTTATATACTCCAGGCCTTAGAAGAACTCGATAATGTCAGCAAAAATCAACTCTTGGAATCTCAGCTAAGACTATTGTTATTTTCTGGAGGATTACTACCAAAAGAACTCTTTCAAAAAGTCCGCAGCACCGTCAAAGGTAATCCACTTATTGTCAATATATACGGTCAAACAGAAAGTATTGGAGTCTGTGCGTATCCTATACCCGATGGATTTGACCAAGAAATAGTATATTTACCCATAGGCCATCCTTATCCGTATCTTGAAGTTTATCTTCTTGATGAACATCTGCAACCAGTACCAACTGGAGAAATAGGAGAAATACACATTGCCGGCGCTGGTTTTGCTCGTGGCTATCTCAATCGGCCTGAACTAACACAAGAAAAATTTATTTCTCACCCCTTTAGCCAAGAACCAGGAGCGCGTCTTTACAAAACAGGTGACTTAGGCCGTCAACTACCAGATGGTAACTTTGAGTGTGTTGGTCGCGCCGACTTTCAAGTCAAAATTCGTGGTATCCGCGTCGAACTAGGTGAGATTGAAAGTACAATCTTGGCACACCCAGCAGTGCGGGAAGTTGTTGTTGTTACCCGCACAATAGATATTTCCGGCCAGCCCAGCTTAGTTGCATATATAGTTCTCAAACCAGAGTTAGCCCCGACAAACAAAGAACTGCGACAATTTCTTCAACAACAACTACCAGATTACATGATCCCCGCTACCTTTGTGGTGTTAGATGCTCTCCCACTCACACCCAATGGTAAAATAGACCGCGCCGCCCTACCAGCACCTGATTCAGTTAGACAAAAGCCAGAAGATACCTTTGTTCCACCAAACAATGAGCTAGAAATTCAACTCACGAAAATTTGGGAAAAAGTTTTAGGTATTCATCCTATAGGAATCAGAGATAACTTTTTTGAAGTCGGTGGACATTCCCTCTTAGCTGTGGGTTTGTTTAACGAAATTGAGAAAACTCTCCGTCAGAACCTACCTTTATCAACCCTCTTAGCAGTGCAAACCATCGAGGAAATGGCCACTGTACTAAGTCAGGAAGAATCATCTGTATCTTGGTCATCATTAGTGATGATTCAACCTGGTAGTCAGAAAAAACCACCTCTATTCTTGATTCATGGAATTTGGGGTAATGTTCTTTTCTATCGAGAATTAGTTCGTTATTTAGACCCAGATCAACCAGTTTATGGGCTACAAGCAAAAGGACTAGATGGTAAACAAGCACCAAATACCTCCGTAGAGGAAATGGCAGCTAACTACATCCAAGAAATTCAAACTATTCAGCCTCAAGGACCATATTACTTAGGGGGTTACTCTTTTGGTGGTCTAGTCGTCTTTGAAATGGCTAGACAACTACAAGCACAGGAACATGAGACCGCCTTATTAATTATCTGGGATACCCGCGCGCCAAATCTAGCCACATCAATGGTAAACACTGCTCATCCCACATCTGTAAATCAAGTCTTATCCAAAATAGCCACAAAGTTATATTTGCGGTTACAAAAATCGCTGAAATACTTACCAGCCAAATTAAAGTGGCATTTAACAGGAGGAAAAATTAGCCTTTTTTATCGTACTTACTTACGCTACATTAAACGCTCCCTTACAGATATCAGACTACTAGATATGAACATAGTTAATACTAAAGCCTCAAAGAACTATGTAGCACAGGTATATCAGGGACAAGTGACTCTGCTACGCTGCAAGCCACTAGATAACAATACTGATTTTGGTTGGGGCAAACTAGCTACAGGCGGAGTAGATGTTACTATCCTGCCAGGAAATCATGCAAATATTATCGAATATCCAAATGTCATAGTATCAGCAAAACAATTGAATCATTGCTTACAGGAAATACAGAAAGTGGACAAGCTAAAAACATCTCCCCAAAATATTTGAAACAAATACCATAACAACCCAATTTATGGTTTGCTACCCATAGCTGTATTCCCTATCCAAACCAGTTACTTTTGAAAATATGAATCCAGAAATATCAGTAATTATTCCCGCCTACAATACAGAAAAATATATAGCCAAAGCAATTGAATCTGTATTACAACAAACCATTGACAACTTAGAAATAATTGTAGTAGATGACGCTTCTATTGATGCTACAGCAGCAATAGCTAAAAGCTTTAGTGATCCGCGAGTTAAAGTGCTAACTAACCCAGAAAATATCGGGGCTGCTGCTACACGCAACCGCGCTATTCAACAAGCCACTGGAAAATGGATAGCCTTACTGGATTCAGATGACTGGTATGCTCCAGAAAGATTAACAAAGCTGTTAGCCGTAGCAGATTCTCAAGCAGCAGATATGGTAGCGGATGATATACATCATATCAACGACGGTGAAGACTTACCGTGGAGTACATTATTCACCGAAAGCGAGCAAAAGATTGACAAAACTATCCAAATTGACCCAGCATACTTTGTCAAAACTCATTCAATATTTGGTATAGGCTTAACTCTGGGACTGACAAAACCCATAATAAAAAGAGAATTTTTATTAGATCATAAAATTGAGTATGACGAAAATATTAGATTAGGACAGGATTTCTGGTTTTATATCCGGTGTTTAGGTAATGGCGCTCGTTTTTTTGTCCTTCCTCAACCCTACTATTTTTATCGTAGCCGTATAGGAGGGCTAACCAAAGGAAGCCAATTGGCTCGTTGGGAACAATATTGTCAGGTTAGTCATTTTTTCCTCAAACAAGATTTTGTCCAAAACAATTACGAGTTATCAGAGGCGTTATCTCATCGCCTTAAATTAATTGAAGACAGCAAACCTTACTTTAAAGTTTTAGATACTATCAACAAAGGTAATTTATGGGATATTGTGACTGACATTTTCCATAATCCATCTTTTTTTGGACATTTTACTAAGCGACTGCCCAAAAGATTAGAACGGCGTTACAAATACTACTTAAAGAAAGTGATGCTATAGCATATTTATATATATCTAAATTATTTAACTGTTTTTAAACGCAACTTTATCCATTTGTTTATCCCATAGATTGGCACTTGTAAAATTGATAAAAGCATAGTTTTGGATTTGTGATTTTATGAAAATCTACCAGACAAAAAAGTCTTTACAAAAAAATATAACCAAGTAAACAAAACAAATTCTCATTTGGATAAAGTCGAACTAAAGGTTAAATAGCCAAAATACAGAGAATGACAAAACCAAAGCTACTTAAAAACTCTCTATCACTATTAGTCAATCGGTTAACTCAAGGAATCGCTACATTTATCCTCACCACAGTCATAGCTCGTAACTTAGGAGCCTATGAATTAGGACAATACATACTCGCAATCAGTTATTACTATATATTTGTCACTTTTGTGGGACAAGGGTTAAGAACCTTATTTACACGAGAGCTAGCACGGGAAGCAGAAGCAACACCAGTTTATCTGGTGAGTGGTACTTTCTTGCAGCTGATTTTAAGTATCATCGGTTATGTGTTGCTAGTCTGTGTGGTGTTTTTACTCCCCTATAATGCTGATACCTCACTAGTTTGTTACATCATGGGGTTAGCAGTCATACCCTTTGCTCTTTCCAACATTACAGAAGCAATTTTTCAAGCGCAAGAAAATATGCACTTGATTGCTATCACTACAGTACCAATTTATATCCTACGTTTAGTAGTTATGATATGGCTAATAAACTTAGACTATTCAATCAATCATATCGCCGGAATTATGGTGATTTCGGAAATATTAATTCTCTTAATTCAATGGGTATTTTTAGTACGAAAAATTAAACCAGCATGGCAGATTGATCAAGATTTTATGCGAAAATCTCTCTATTCTGTTCGTACCTTTTTTGCCATTAATGCTTCTGGGATAGTTGCTGGTAAAATGGATGTTCTTTTAATTTCCCTGTTAGGCAGTGAGTTCCTAGTTGGTCTTTATGGTATGATTGCACAATTAATGCAACCGTTTCTGATTGTTTCTAATAGTGTTTCTATAGCTGCCTTTCCTCTCATGTCAAAAGCAGTAAATCTAGGCAAAGAAAAACAACAAGAGGAGACGGAAAATGTTGTAGAAATTTTACTAGCTATGTCAATTCCCTTCGCTATGGGAGTCTCATTTTTTGCTAATGAATTACTGATATTGATTTATAATGATTCTAAATTTTTGGAAGCAAGCTTACCTTTGCAAATTAATGTATTAACGCTAGTCGCAGCCCCATTTATTCGTTCATTTGGCTATCTACTTGTAGCTAATGGACTAGAAAAATACAATTTATTCGAAGTGCTGATTACCACAGTTTCTGGAGGAGTATCAGGTGTGGTGTTAATTTCTCAATACAAGCTAATCGGTGCAGCACTCATGAAAATAGTCATGTCTGTTAGTGCTTGCGGTTTACTAACCTATGCTGTATATAGTCGCCTATTTTCCTTAAATTTATGGCGAATTATGCGCCGTCCACTGCTAATTAGTGGTTTAATGCTCATCATATTTTTACTGCTCAAAAAAATTAATTTAGATTTTTTATTAACTCTGATAATTTCAACTCTTACTTATATAGTTTTAATTTGTTTAGTATTTAGGCGTGATTTGGGAGGATTTAATTCTATACGGCAGAAATTTTCCCTCAAAAAATGAAATTGCTCGATATTTAGCAAAAATCCCCAATATCCTTAATACCTATATATATCAAATGAAAATTAAAGTTGCTCTGTTACATTTTGGTTTTAAAGAATACACTACAGAATTAGCTAATGGTTTAGTTAACTATGTTGATTTAACCCTGATTCAACAAGAAAAAAATACTCAAGATTGTAGAGAAGTTTTAGACCCACGCATTTCTGTACTGACATTTAAAAAACCAGATATGCGCTATCCCAGTAACATCCTAGCAATGAAAGAAATGATGCGTTTGATTCGCAAAGTACAGCCAGATATACTGCACGTACAAGAGATTAACGATATCTGGTATCTATTAACTACTTTATTTAATCAAATACCGCCTTTAGTCACGACTATTCATGATATTTCGTCTCATCCTGGAGATGGGAAGAAAGTCTTTGGTTCTGATTACACTAGACCTATTGCTTTTTACCGTTCTCAGCAGCTTATAGTTCATACCCAGCAGCAGAAAACAACGCTGAATCAAAAATTTTCCATACCCAATGAAAAAGTGACTGTTTTACCTCATGGTGAAATTGGTAGTTGGTATAAGCGTCATAAACACAACAATAGTGCGCCAAAAGAACCATATACTTTGCTATTTTTTGGGCGAATTTGGCCATACAAAGGCTTGAAATATTTGTTAGAAGCTATGCCATTAATTGCAGAACAAATACCTGAAATCAAGCTAATTATTGCGGGAAGAGGAGAAAATATGGAGCAATACTTTCCTGATGGTTATGATCCACAACGCTATGATATCCTCAATCATTTTATTACTAATCAAGATGTAATTAGTTTATTTCAACGTAGTACAATTACAATCTTGCCATATATTGAAGCTTCTCAAAGTGGTGTAGCTGCTGTTTCTTATGGTATGGGAACTCCAGTTATCGCATTTGATGTAGGGGGATTAAGTGAGATAGTTCACCATCAAGAAGATGGGCTATTGGTTCCACTCCGAAATGTTAAAGCACTAGCTGAGGCAATTATTAGCCTTTTAAAAAATCAAGAATTATATAATCAAATGCGAAAAAAAATTATGGCTCGCTGTCAGGAAGACTTAAATTGGAAAAATATTGCGGAGCAAACTGTGGAAGTTTACCATAGATTATCAAAAACTAAATAAAATACATATTTTTAGGAAAGCATGAAAAATTTACTGAGGAATTTTGAATATGGATTTACTGTTTTTTCCTTAATTATTTATTTAGGAGGAATTGTACTGCTTATCCTCTCTGGTGGTGCAAATGAAGGTGATGTTTCAGTTAACTACAACACAGCTTTACTGCAACTTATATATCTATTGATTTATTTTATTACTATATGTCTACTAACTTTACGATGGAAAAAAAATCTTTTTGTTTTCACTAAAAATCGATTTATTTGGCTATTGTTAATAGTTGCTTCCATATCAGTTTTGTGGTCTTTTTCACCTAACGATACACGTAAAGACGTTTTTAAATTGTTATGCTCCAATTTATTTGGTGTTTACTTCGCTACTCGCTACACGTTAAAACAGCAAGTGAAAATATTGGGAGTGACTTTTGGTTTAGCTATTATCCTCAGCTTTGTATTTGCTATAGGATTACCTAAATATGGAACGATGGGTGGAGTTCATGCTGGTAGTTGGCGGGGAATATTTATGCACAAGAATAATCTTGGTGTACAAATGCTATTGAGTTTTATGGTATTTTTAAGCCTGGCTATGAGTGCGGAGAAAAAAGCTTGGCTTTATTGGTGTGGTTGTGCTTTATCTCTAGTTTTGATATTAATGTCTGATTCTACTTCATCCCTGATAAATTTAATACTACTAATATCAGTTTTTTTCATTTTACGATCTTTATGGTTACCTTATCAATTAATGATACCTACAATCATAGGTATAGCGACTACTAGTACAAGTTTCTATTTGTGGTTTAAAGAAAACGAAGATGTAATATTTGGCTTTTTTGGGAAAGATTCAAATTTGAGTGGTAGGGGAGATTTGTGGGAACTTGTATATGACATGATTTGGAGACAACCTTGGTTTGGATATGGATATAGCGGTTTTTGGCATGGTTGGAGAGGAGAATCTGCCTATATATGGCTAGGCTCATCCTGGACTCCTACGCACCCCCATAGTGGTTTTCTAGAGTTGTGGCTGGAACTAGGTTTATTAGGACTATCAATATTCTGGATAGGATTTGCTATTAGTTCTCTGAGAACAATATTGATAGTGCGGTTATATAGAAGCGAAGAATTTATTTTCCCAGCGATAATGATGGTTTACTTAATGTTAGCTAACTTAGCTGAAACTGCATTATTGGGTTCTGATAACTGGATACTTTACGTAGCATTTTCCTCCTCAACAGTAATTGCGTTGCATGAGCATAAGAATCAAAAAAGAATTAAAATATCAATTAAGAATACAGATTTCACCTATTTTAGGGGAGATGAGAAAAATGGAAATAATAATGCTGGGAGCTAGTTTGCAACAAAATGGCGGTATCGCAACTGTTGAAAATTTAATAATTAAACATATTCCTTCTGACATTAAAATCCAACATATTAGTACTCATGATGAGGGTTCTATTATTCATAGAATCCTAGTTTTTGCTATTGCTATAGTTCAATTATTAGGAAAAATCAGTAGCCAAAAAATAGATGTTATACATATTCATCTTGCTGATGGAGGTAGTCTTTTACGCAAATTAATTTTAGTAATTCTGATTTTGCCATTTCGTAAACCCGTAATTATGCACGCACATGGAGCAGAATTTCATGTAACTTATGAAAAGCTTCCTCAATGGCTACAAAAAGGTTTTAGTTGGATATTTAGGCGCTGTCAAGGTTTCATTGTGCTTTCGGTAAGTTGGAAAAGTTACTATATTGATAATCTAGGTTTGAATGAAAAAAAAGTTTTTATTTTACCTAATCCTACTGAACTACCTAGCAAAATTATTGAAAGAAAAAATTCTTCTGTAGTTAGGTTGGCTTTTTGTGGTCGCGTCGGTGAACGCAAAGGCGCATTCGATTTGATTACTGCATTTGCTCAAATCCCAGATACGCAAAAAAAATCTACTCAATTAATTTTGGCAGGAGATGGAGAAATAGAAGAGGGACTACGGTTAGCAGAGAAGTTAAAAATTGGAGAACAAGTAAGTTTTTTAGGTTGGATTAATTCCCAACAACGGGATGAAATTTTATCACAAGCGGATGTCTTTATTTTACCTTCTTATAATGAGGGGTTGCCAATGGCAATATTAGAAGCTATGGGGTGGGGTTTACCGATAATTGCTACGCCAGTTGGTGGTATTCCTGAGTTAGTGATTGATAAGCAAAATGGTTTATTAGTTACCCCTGGTAATATTCAAGAATTATCAGCAGCTATGGTATTGTTGATTGAAAATGAGCAATTACGACTGGAACTAGGCAATGTTGCTAGGAAGAATGTGGAACCTTATGATATTAATAATTATTGTGATTGTCTAGTTGATATATATAATTCATTATTACAAGTTAATTAAAAATGAGGTGGCTAATGAGAGTTAATATATGCGGTATAGAAATTGATAAATATAGTTTTGATGAAGTTGTGGAAGAAATTGTCAACCATTGCTTGGCAAAAGGTGTACCAAAATATGTTGTGACTCCGAATGCTATGCATATTCTGGAATTACAGAAAGATGCTAAATTTCGTGAGATTTATCGCCGGGCTTTTTTAGTGGTTCCTGATGGAGTATCTTTACTGTGGGCGGCTCAGTTGTTGCAAACTCCTTTAAATGGTAGGGTTAATGGTACAGATTTATTTGAAACACTTTGTGCGATCGCATCAGAAAAAGGGTTGAAGATATTTTTACTAGGAGGTCGCCCTGGAGCAGCCGAAAAAGCCCAGGAGGTACTGCAAACTAGATATCCTGATTTAGCAATTGTCGGCACTTATTCCCCTTCCTATGGCTTTGAGAAACAACCAGAAGAATTAAAGCTGATTAACTCTCGCATTGCATCTGTAGCTCCTGATATTCTGTTTGTGGGATTAGGCGCACCTAAACAAGAAAAATGGATAGCGAGTAATTATTTATCTTTGACAGTTCCAGTGAGTCTTGGTATTGGTGTGAGCTTTGAATTGGTTGCGGATATGGTGAGTAGAGCGCCAGGTTGGATGCAAAAAGCAGGTTTAGAGTGGCTATTTCGCCTAATAGTTGAACCGCAACGTTTATGGAAGCGTTACATTTTGGGTAATCCTATATTTATGTGGTTGGTACTGAAGCAACGTTTGGGAATGTCTAGATCATTTAAGAATAAGGGAGTAAGCAATTGAAAATCAGTATTGGGATGCTCGCCTATAATGAGTCGGAAGAAATTGCTAGTACTTTGTATTCTCTATTTGATCAAAGTATATTCCAAGATGCTAAGGGCGATAGAGAAATTGAAATTGTCGTAGTTGCTAATGGCTGTACTGATGATACCGCAGCGATCGCGCAGACTACTTTACAAGAGTGGAAAAAGTCATCTAGCAACGGCTCTATTTCCTGGCGGATTTGCGAAGTAGAAGAAGCAGGAAAGCCAAATGCTTGGAATCTTTATGTTCACAATTTCTCCCATCCCGATGCGGTCTATCTATTTTTAATGGATGCAGATATCCAGTTTCTTGATGCTCAGACTCTCGACTCGATGATTCAAACCCTAGAAAGGACTCCTGATGCTTGGGTATCTGTAGACAAACTAGTAAAGGATATAGCTTTAAAGCCGCAAAAAAACCTGTTGGAGAAGTTGTCAGTAGCGGTTTCTGGGGTATCGGGAGCTAAATCAGCCTGGATATGTGGACAACTTTACTGTGGACGCTCCGTAATTTTACGTAAATTTTGGATGCCTAAAGGTATTTTAGTGGAAGATGGCTTTCTATGGAATATGATTGTAACCAACAGTTTAAATTCCCCGGAGGTTACCGATAGAGTAGTTGTGGCAGATTCTGCATCTCATGTTTTTGAGGCTTACACTCAAATTAGTAGTTTATTGCGCCATGAGTTGCGTCAAGTAGTTGGTAATACAATCAATCAGTTCATTTACACTTACTTAAAAGAAGGTGAGAATTGCCAGAAAGATGCTGGTACATTAATCAAGTTGAGAAATGAGGAAGATCCACGTTGGTTGGATAAGTTAATCATCAGAAGTGTCGAAAAAAACGGTTGGTGGGCTATTCCCAACTGGTTACTAATGCGGCGATTACAAAGTCTTAGCAACCGACCTTTACAAAAAGCAATTTGGTTATTTCCTGTGTTGATAATCGCATTTATTGTAGACTTGATACTCTGCTTACAAGCTAATTATCATTTACATAGATGGGAAAGTATTACTTATCAGAAAAAACAACTAATTTAACAATACTTAGTACATTAAAATGAAACAAAAAAAGTTATTCACTAGAAGACGTAGCCTTTACTTAGGTTTAGGAAGTTTAGCTGGTATCGGGGCTTTAACATCTGGGAAATTTATCAATGGTTTTGACAAAAGTCTGGTTCTGGCTAATGAAAATAGAAGCTTTATAGTCAGGGACACAACCCCTTTAAGAAAACGTGCTGCTCGTAAAGGATTAATTTATGGCGCAGATTGCGGTACTTTGAATTTGCATTCTTATCCAGAACTACAAATTGCTCTAGTTACAGAGTGCAATATGCTAGCGCTAGGATTCCTGAAGTGGGATCTACTGCGTCCAACTCCTTATAGTTTTAATTTTACTAGAGGTGATTGGTATGCAAAGTTTGCTCAAAAAAATGGACTGCTTTTGCGTGGTCATACTTTAGTATGGCATCAAGCTTTACCAAGGTGGTTTGAGGAGACAGTTAACCAGCAAAATTGTGAGCAATTATTGCAAGAACATATTCAACGAGTTGTAGGCCATTATGCTGGAAGAATGCACTCGTGGGATGTTGTTAATGAAGCAATTAATGTTGAAGATGGGCTACCTAATGGTTTGAGAAAATCACCTTGGTTAGAATTTTTAGGGACAGATTATATTGATAAAGCTTTTCGATTGGCTGCTCAGGCTGATCCTAAAGCGATGCTGGTTTATAACGATTTTGGACTAGAATATGATAAGCCTGAAGATGAAGCGAAAAGAAATGCAGTTTTAAAGTTATTAGAGCGTTTAAAATCTCAGGGAACACCAATTCATGCTTTTGGGATGCAGTCTCACCTGTTTGGAGATGAAACGCATTTTAATCCGGAAAAGTTACGGACTTTTTTCCGCGATGTGGCTAGTTTGGGACTAAAAATAATGATTACAGAATTGGATGTGATAGATAGAGGATTACCTCTAGATATAGCTGTTCGAGATCGCATTGTAGCCAGTGTATATGAAGATTATCTTTCAGTTGCTTTGGATGAACCGGCTGTGATTGGTGTGACGAATTGGGGATTGAGCGATCGCCATACCTGGCTTTCCCAATTTTATCTGCGTGCTGATCAAGCACCAGCCCGTCCTTTACCCTTGGATGATCAAATGCAGCGTAAATTAGCTTGGAATGCGATGGCGCGTGCTTTTGATTTTGCTCGCAGACGCTAACAGGATAAGCAATTGCTCAACTATGATATGCAACCAGAATCTAGAACTCCAGCACTGCTAAGGCTCTATAAAGTTTCTGTAGTAGGCATATTGAATTTGAGCAGGTGTTTATTTTTAACTTAATTAGTTTAGACTATTATTAGTCATTGCCAATACTATTACTAGTCAAAATGTTCTGATTTTTGAAGGGGTTTCATCTAATAATTAAAAAAGAATTGGATTAACCCTACTTTGAGCAAAAAAAGAAATTTTGTAATTTTGTAGATAAAAGATACAGGGGCGCAGTTTTATTCAAAATAATATGGAATCTAGGGAATTTATTGACTTAGACTTGGGTCGTTACTTAATAATATTAAAGCGGCGATGGCTGGCTATTACGAGTATTTTTGTAAGTACCGTTGCTTTGAGCTTTTTTGCCACAACATTGATCAAGCCATCCTATGAAGCTGAAGGAAAAATTCTGTTTAGAATGCCTACTTTTAAAGTAGTAGGTAATGATCTCCTACCTAATAATAATGATGGTATTGAAGCCGCATATTTGAAGAGTTTAGTATCAAATCAGAATCCTATCAGCACGCAGATGGAAGTTATTTATTCTCCTGCATTGCTACAGGAAACTATAAATAAATTAGAACTCAAAAATAGCCAAGGTGAACTCCTGAGATTTGACGCAATACAATCGGGACTAAAACTAAAAATTATTGGTGGTACAGATGTTTTACGGGTTACTTATACAAGCAGTAATCCTGAAAAAGCTGCGGCAATTGTTAACACAATCATGAGTGTTTATTTAGAAAATGAGGTGTTGACAAGTCGCACTGAGGCGGAAATAATCCGTGAGTTCATGTCCAGACAGTTGCCCTATACTCAAGCTACTATGCGAAGGGCAGAAGTGGCACTGCGGATGTTTAAACAGAAAAATAATATTGCAGATTTAGGAGCAGAAACACGATTGGGTGTGGAGATTATTGGCAGTTTAGAGAAGGAGATGAATGCTATTCAGGCTCAATTAGCTGATATCAATGCCCAAAGTAATGAATTGCTGCAAAAATTAGAGTTAAATCCTCAAGAGGCGATCGCTGTGAGTACCTTGAGTCAGTCCCGTGCTATCCAGGGAATTTTGGTACAGCTGCAAGAGGTAGATATACAGCTAGCTAATCAAAGCAGTCGTTTCCTGGATAATAACCCTGTAATTATTAGTCTAGAAGCCAGAAAAGCCAACTTATCAACATTACTACAACAGCAAATTGATCAGACTCTAGGAAAACAAACGCAAATTCCCCAAAGACTGTTGCAGATGGGTGAACTCAGACAAAATCTCATCGACATTTTTGTCCAATTAGAAGTACAGCGCTTTGGTTTAGAGCAAAAGCTGACATCTTTGAATAATTCCCGTTCTGCTTACGAAGAACGAATGAAAATTATACCCCAGTTAGAACAAGCTCAACGGGAGCTAGAACGGAAAATTGATGTATCCCAATCTACATATCAAAACCTATTGACAAAAGTTCAAGAATTACAATTAGTAGAAAATGTCACTACACCGAATGCCAGAATTATCGCCCATTCTCTAGTTCCTGAAAAGCCAGACTCACGTAAAAAACTGATCGTTGTAGTTTTAGGTGTGATGTTCGGTGGATTTTTAGCTACTGCTAGTGTGCTGTTGTTCGAGATGATCGATAAATCTCTGAAAACACTCCAGGAAGTAACAGAAGTATTGGGATATACATTATTAGGTGTGATTCCTCTATCGAAGCAGAAAATACTCCCCCGCCTGAATGAAATAGAATTAAATCCCTGGGAAGTTGCAGTCAGAGATCAACCAAACTCGGTAACTAGCGAAATTTACCGGATGATTCAAGCTAACTTGAAATTCCTCAGTTCTGATACCGTGCTGCGAACTATAGTGGTTAGTAGTGCAGTTCCTCAAGAAGGTAAGTCTACGGTTTCTGCAAATTTAGCAGCTGCGATCGCCCAACTAGGACGAAAAGTGTTATTGATTGATGCACATATGCGAGTTCCAACTCAGCATCATCTCTGGAAATTAACTAATAGAGTAGGTTTGAGTGAAGTCCTTGTAGGTGAGAATCAATTTGAAACTGCTGTCAACCAGGTAATGGATCACCTTGATGTTTTAACTGCTGGAGTCAGACCGCCGAATCCACTAGCTTTGCTAGATTCTAAGCGTATGGCCTCATTAATTAAGGATTTTTCATCTCAATATGACTTTGTGATTATTGATGCTCCGCCTTTACTACTGGGTGCTGACGCTGTGAGTTTGAGCCAAATGTCGGATGGCATTTTATTAGTAGCTAGACCGGGTATCATCGATTATGGCAGTGCTGGTGCTATTCAGGAATTGCTACAAAAAACCAGTCCCAATATTTTGGGTTTGGTGGTGAATGGAGTCACTGAACTGAATAAATCTACCAGTTATTTGTACCATGCAGCTAAATATTCTCCCACCGAACATTTAACTCTTGGCAATTGAAATTTATGAATACAGGTGGTTTAGACAGGCTAAAATTCTGCATGGTTTAATGCATGATTCTGGTCTGTTAATCCCTAGTTCCCATAGCATTACCAGCTAAATATGAAGTCGTCCAAGCACTTTGGAAGTTAAAACCACCAGTAATTCCATCAATATCTACAATTTCTCCGGCAAAGTAAAGACCGGGAATTAATTTACTTTCCATTGTTTTAAAATTGATTTGTTTGAGGTTAACACCGCCACAGGTGACAAATTCCTCTTTAAAAACTCCTTTCCCTGTGATTAAGTATTCTCCCTGTGTCAATTCTTGAACTAGCTGATTTAATTTTTGCTTGGGTAGTTCCGCCCAACGTTCTTCTGTGGTAATCTCTGCACGGTCTACAATATATTGCCAGAGGCGATGGGGTAGGTCAACGCCACGATGCAGGGCGATCGCTTTTTGTCCCCATTGCGTCTTCACTTCTAAGATTTTTTGCCGTACTTGTTCCTGGTTTAAATCAGGTAGCCAATTGACTAATAATGTCGCTTGATAGCGATTTTCGTGGAGAAATCTTGCACCCCAAGCCGAAAGTTTGAGGACAGCCGGGCCACTCATTCCCCAGTGGGTAATTAACAATGGCCCTGTTTGTTGTAGTGGGGGTTTACCAGTACCAGCTAACCGTAATTGTACTGAACTAACGCTGACACCAGCCAATGACCTGAGTTTGGGGTCAGGAATGTTAAAGGTAAATAAAGAAGGTACAGGGGGTTCGATGTCATGACCAAATTCTCTGGCGATTTTATAACCGACAGGGTTGCTTCCTGTGGCTAGTAGTAGGCGATCGCATTTTTGGGTTTCTCCCGATTTCAACAGAATTTCAAATCCTGATTCTGGGTTAACTTTATCTGC
Organism: Nodularia harveyana UHCC-0300; assembly: GCF_034931085.1. NCBI lineage: Bacteria > Bacillati > Cyanobacteriota > Cyanophyceae > Nostocales > Nodulariaceae > Nodularia > Nodularia harveyana. The sequence goes on from NZ_JAYGHG010000002.1 coordinate 242,507, forward strand.
GGAAACTACTGGTGTCCCTAGTCGTAATTCTATCCCAGATTTGGCTGTAGCTTTGATTAGACATTCGGCAATGGTTTCGGAACTATCCGTAATGGGAAACATCCGGCCATCGGCTTCTGTTTTCAGATGTACACCCTGGTCTGTAAACCAATCCACTGTATCTTGAGCTTGAAAGCGACTAAAAGCACCCCGTAAGGCTTTTCCGCCTCTGGGGTAATTTTGGACTAGTCTGGCGGGTTCAAAGCAAGCGTGAGTGACATTACAGCGTCCTCCGCCGGAAATTAGGACTTTCGCCAGTGGTTGACGACTAGCTTCCAGTAAAGTCACTTGGGCGTGAGGATTAACTTTTGCACAGGCGATCGCCCCGAAAAATCCGGCAGCCCCACCCCCAACAACTACAATATTTAACGGCAACAATTGATTATTCAATGACAAATACTGATTATTTTTTACGCTTCTAGCGGTTCAAATGAATCCTTGGTCGCCCCACATACTGGACACACCCAATCCTCTGGAATATCTTCAAAGGCTGTTCCCGGTTCGATACCGCTATCAGGATCACCTGTTTCGGGGTCATATTCGTAGCGGCAAACAGTACAGATATACTTTTTCATAGTTTCTCCTGATTTTACAACTAAATTAGCACTATAATCGCCACCAGGTTCTCTGGACATAACTAAGAATCCCGACGGCGATCGCCCCTAGTAAGAACAATCCAATCACTCCCCCCGGCAGAAACGTCAAAATACCAAACCCTCTCAGTACCCACATAGCTAATCCGATACCCAGGAGAATGCCAAAAATTTGGTTTAATGTCCGATTTAAGGAAGATTGATTCACTTAATTTCCCTTTCAAATTAAGATTACTATTCTAGCGCTGCCAGTAGGATTTTCATCTAGAGGTAGTGCTATTTTTCCAGTGACTAGTTTATTTTTTTCATAAAGAGTCATAAAAAATACAGTTTTTTACCTATAATTCCAGAATAATTGCCTAAAAATTATTGGTTTCAGTAGCATAGCACTGTCACTAAAATTTAGTTAGTTGAACTCGATCCTATTTAATGGTTTGCAGTTTCAGCGCTAATCGGTGGAGAAGTTGAGGAGTAAAGGAAATTAATATGTCTGCATTTTATATCTCAGATTCAATGATTAAAGGTGTAAATATGCCTTGGAGTCAAGACAAGCAATCGTCGCTGATGCGGGGTGAAATTTTGGTGCAAACCCAATCCCATACCGCCTGGGGTGGTGCTGTCACCGCTTGTATGTATTTACCTTTAGTGCGATCGCAAGTATGGCAGCAATTAACTGATTATCCTCGCTGGGTAGAATATTTTCCTGATGTCACAACCAGCGAAGTTTTATCACCAGGGGAAGTAAAACGCCTATATCAAGCAGCACAGAAAAGCTTTTTATTTTTGACGGCGCAAGTAGAAATTTATCTCACCGTCGTAGAATCTCTAGGACAACAAATTCAATTCCGCATGGAAAAAGGGTCTTTTCTGGATTTTACAGCTATGTTAAATTTAAAAGACTTTGGTAATGGTACTTTATTAGCATATCAAGTTACAGCTACGCCTAATATCCCCATCCCCACAATGTTCATTCAAGAAGCCATGAATTTGGAATTACCTGCAAATATGCGTAAAATGCGACAAGTTTTGTGTAAGGTTCAATAAAGGCAATGTCACAGGTAAAAACAATTTTGGAATTTTGGTTTGGTCATCCAGATGCACCTGATTATGGCAAACCCAAGGCTGATTGGTTCACAGAGAACGCCGAATTTGATCAGGAAATACGAAATCAGTTTTTATCAGATTACCAAAAAGTAGCAGGGGGATACTTAGAGGGCTGGATTGATGCACCCGAAAGCTGTTTAGCACTGATTTTATTGTTAGATCAATTTCCCCGTAATATGTTTCGTGGTCAGCCAGAAGCTTTTGCAACTGACTGGGAAGCAGTTTCAGCCGCCGAACACGCAGTTGTTAAAGGATATGATTCCCAATTGTTACCTGTACAACGCTGGTTTATTTATTTACCCTTTGAACACAGTGAAAACCTCAGCCATCAGCGTCAGTGTGTGCAGCTATTTCAGCAACTCAGTCATGATCCTAATAGTGCGAAAGCAATTGAAAACTCATTAAGTCATCAGGCAATAATTCAGCGTTTTGGACGTTTTCCCCATCGTAATAGCATTTTGGGACGTAATTCTACTAAGTCGGAAAAGGAATTTTTACAAAAGCCAAGTTCATGGTTTTAGCAGTTTAGCTAGGGACTTATGGCAGCCGTGAAGGAAGTTATATCATGTCCGTTTAATTTAGTTACGATTACCGAAATCATGTCACCCCACCCCCAACCCCTCCCCCGAAGTTCACCCGGAGGGAAATCCTCCTTGTGACTTCTCTCCGCAAGCGAGGAGGGGAGATCAAACGGTCTTGATAGTAGGACAAAAACAGATGATAAAATCCTGGGAATTAAGGAGTTTCAACCCTACTCCCCACTCCCTACTCCCCACTCCCTACTAGGTAAAAACTTCTACAGGTACACGATTAAAGGAAAGGCGTTCATTCTGCACATCTACAAAGATGGTGTCGCCGTCGTTAAATTCACCGCGTAGAATAGCTTTGGCAATTTGAGTTTCTAACTCTCTTTGAATGGCGCGTTTGAGTGGACGCGCTCCATATACAGGGTCATACCCTACTTCTGCCAAAAAGTCAAGAGCCGGATCGGATAGTCTGAGGGACATCTTGCGATCGCTTAATCGTTCTCTTAATCTATCTACCTGTAACAGCACAATTTGCCGTAGTTCCTTTTTATCCAAACCGTGGAAGATGATAATTTCATCAATGCGGTTGAGGAACTCTGGACGGAAACTATTTCGCATGGTTTCCATAACTCGGCGACGCATTTCGTCATAATGCATGGTTTCCCCAGCCAGATCCAGAATATATTGGGAACCGATGTTACTGGTCATGATAATAATCGTGTTTTTGAAGTCCACTGTCCGACCTTGGGCATCAGTCACCCGACCATCATCGAGAACTTGCAGTAAAATATTGAACACGTCGGGGTGGGCTTTTTCGATTTCGTCGAAGAGAATCACCGCATAGGGACGACGACGAATAGCCTCAGTTAACTGTCCTCCTTCTTCGTAACCGACATATCCGGGAGGCGCACCAATTAACCGAGAAACTGCGTGTTTTTCCATATACTCAGACATATCAATCCGCACTAAAGATTCTTCAGTGTCAAACATATATCCTGCTAGGGCTTTGGCGAGTTCGGTTTTACCGACACCTGTGGGACCAAGGAAAATAAAGCTAGCAATGGGACGATTCGGGTCAGCTAGTCCGGCGCGCGATCGCTGAATCGCATCGGCTACAGCTGTCACAGCTTCGGCTTGTCCCACCACACGGTGATGCAGTTCATCTTCTAAATTCAGCAGTTTTTCTTTTTCTGATTCCACCAATTTGCTGATGGGGATTCCTGTCCACTTAGAAATAATTTCGGCAATGTCAGCTTCTGTGACTTCCTCCCGCAAAAGGGATTTACCTGTTTTTTGGGCGTTGGCTAGTTCAGTTTCGGCGCTTTCTAATTGGCGGTGTAAATTGGCTAACTTACCATATTTCAACTCGGCGGCGCGATTCAGGTCATAATTGCGTTCCGCTTGTTGAACTTCTAAATTAACCCGGTCGCTTTCTTCTTTGATAGATTGAATTTTGTTAATGATATCTTTTTCCGACTGCCATTGAGCGGTAAGCCTTCTTTGTTCTTCTTTGAGATCCGCCAGTTCTTTTTCAATTCTTTCTAAACGTTCTCTGGAAGCTGCGTCAGTTTCTTTTTGCAAAGACAGCTTTTCCATTTCTAATTGCAGAATTTTCCGATCGATTTCGTCCAGTTCTTCGGGCTTGGAAGTAATTTCCATTTTCAACCGGGCGGCGGCTTCGTCTACCAAGTCGATGGCTTTATCTGGGAGGAAGCGATCGCTAATATATCGACTAGATAATGTCGCAGCAGCAACTAAAGAACTATCAGAAATTTTGACCCCGTGGTGGACTTCATAGCGTTCTTTCAAACCGCGCAAAATCGAAATTGTATCTGGGACACTAGGCTGATCGACATAAACCTGCTGGAAGCGTCGTTCTAAAGCCGCATCTTTTTCGATATACTTGCGATATTCATCTAAAGTCGTCGCCCCAATACACCGCAATTCACCCCGCGCCAACATCGGCTTTAACAAGTTCCCCGCATCCATCGCCCCTTGAGTCGCACCAGCCCCGACGACGGTATGAATTTCATCAATAAATAGAACTATATTCCCGCCGGATTCCGTAACTTCTTTTAATACTGCTTTCAGGCGTTCTTCAAATTCCCCCCGGAATTTCGCCCCAGCGATTAACGCCCCCATATCCAAGGCGATTAATTTCCGGTCTTTCAGAGATTGGGGGACATCACCAGCAATAATCCGTTGGGCTAGTCCTTCGGCGATCGCCGTTTTCCCCACACCAGGTTCACCAATTAACACCGGGTTATTCTTAGTCCGGCGAGAGAGAATCTGCACAGTGCGGCGAATTTCATCATCCCTTCCAATCACCGGATCAAGTTGACCTTTACGTGCTGCTTCTGTCAGGTCACGTCCGTATTTTTCCAGTGATTGATATTTTCCTTCTGGATTTTGGTCGGTCACTTTTTGACTCCCACGAATTTGCTTAATGATATTTTTGAGTTTCCCCTCGTCTAAACCAAACTCTTGGAATAGACCTTTACCAAAGCGCCCATCTTTGGCGTAACCCAGCAGTAAATGTTCAACGGAGATATATTCGTCCTTAAATTCCTGACGATATTTATCGGCTCTATCTAAAAGTGTATCTAAACTGCGTCCTAAAAATACAGATGTGCTGCTACCTGATACTTTCGGCTGTTGTGCCAAAAATTGCTCAGTCCGTTGGCGCAGTAAATCTGTCAGAGATTCCTGGACTTTGGGTAAATCGATAGCCGCCTTTGTTAAAATGCTGTTAGCTAAACCGTCCTGTTCCAGCAGCGCTTTCATCAGGTGTTCGCTTTCCAGTTGCTGTTGTTGATATTGTTTAGCAATCTCTGGGGTTTGGGCGATCGCTTCCCAGGCTTTTTCAGTAAATTGGTTAGGATTAGTAGGTTGCATAGTCTTTTAGATAAACTACTCCAAATATGAGGCGCACAGATAACCAGAGCCAGTTTTGTATTTATATGGTTATTGTAGAGACACAGACACAAATAACAGGATCGGTCTTCACGTCTTTAGTAAGTGGTATTTTCCTCTAGTCTTGTACTCGAACTGATCCTGAATTATTATCTGCCATCAAACGATACACATACCTAAGCATCCATTCCATCAAAATCAATAACAATGTAATTTTTCTTTTATCGGATATTGGGATTTCTTTCCATCTCGAATATCTGACGGTGAACAAGTTGAGTGAACCAAAGCAAATTATTGATACCAATTAATGTAGCCAGTATTGAAACAAATACAGCTAGGCATAGTGTAGAACGATCATATTTGTCCATAGCAATGGTACTCAAGGTTAGGGGTGCCGTTTTCCCAAAATAAGCCCGGACTAACTCGATTAGGGACTTCCAAGAAATAAACTATCCAAATAAACGTTAGCGTAGCGCGTACCACAGAGTTATGAGACTTTGAGAGCTTTTTTACGTTAGGTGATTGAGTATTTTTTATTTGGAAGTCCCTTACAAACTAAAAACGTGAGAACCGTACCCATCAGCCACCGCTAATTTTGGCTTTGTAACCTAACTTAGTCAAAATATCCAGAATTTTTTGTTTATGGTCGCCCTGAATTTCAATTTCATTATCCTTGACAGTACCACCACTACCGCATTGACTTTTAAACTGTTTAACTAAATCCGCCAAAACCTCTGGCTTTGTTTGAAAACCGCTAATCACCGTCACAGTTTTACCCTTGCGTCCCTTGCGAGAAGCCTCCACCTTCAGCTTTTGCTGCTGCGGAGGTAATTCCGGAGTCCCTCTTTCTGTCGCCGCCGAGTTATCATTACCAAACTCCTGGTAGACAAAGCGTTTATTGCCAGATTTATTAGAAGACATAAATTTTTGATTAATAAAAAATTCTAGGTACTTGATGTCTTAGCACTTAATACAACTGATTGTTTCACCACGAACGCACAAAGGAGACAGCCTTGATGAATCAGCGTATGAAATACCATAATTACCTTTATTTTTCTTTATACCTTTGCGCCTTTGCGCCTTTGCGTGAAATAAATTCATAATTGAAATCAGCAACGCCAATAAGACCATCGGGATCTTGCACTCCCCACTATGCTTTTATAATAATTACATCTATCCTGTCATCAAAAATTTTCCGTGACTACCACACCCCTCTCTCCAACTTCCCAATTTAATTCTCAGGTTCCCGACATCCAAGGACGCTTTGGACGCTTTGGCGGTAAGTACGTCCCGGAAACACTGATGCCGGCTTTAGCGGAATTAGAAACAGCTTATCAGCAATACCGCCATGATCCCAGTTTTCTAGCCGAACTACAACAGCTACTAAAAGACTATGTAGGACGTGCCACACCGTTGTATTTTGCCGAACGCCTCACAACTCATTACGCCCGCCCAGATGGTACTGGAGCGCAAATTTACTTAAAGCGTGAAGATTTAAATCATACAGGCGCTCATAAAATTAATAATGCCTTGGGTCAGGTATTGTTGGCGAAGCGCATGGGTAAGAAAAGAGTAATTGCTGAAACAGGCGCAGGACAGCATGGAGTAGCAACGGCGACGGTTTGCGCTCGGTTTGGGCTGGAATGTGTGATTTACATGGGCGTTCACGATATGGAACGCCAAGCTTTAAATGTATTTAGAATGCGATTAATGGGTGCAGAAGTCCGTCCGGTGGAAGCGGGAACCGGAACCCTCAAGGATGCGACTTCTGAGGCTATCCGCGATTGGGTGACGAATGTGGAAACCACTCACTACATTTTGGGTTCTGTCGCTGGTCCTCATCCTTACCCGATGATGGTAAGGGACTTCCATGCTGTGATTGGTGTAGAAACTCGCGCCCAAGCAATGGAAAAATGGGGCGGTTTACCTGATATTCTCATAGCTTGTGTGGGTGGTGGTTCCAACGCGATGGGATTATTCCACGAGTTTGTGAATGAATCTTCTATCCGATTAATTGGGGTGGAAGCCGCCGGCGAAGGTGTGAATACAGAAAAGCACGCTGCCACCTTGACAAAAGGACAGATTGGTGTATTGCATGGAGCAATGAGCTATTTGTTGCAAGATGAAGAAGGGCAAATAATTGAGGCGCACTCGATTAGTGCTGGTTTAGATTATCCTGGGGTGGGGCCAGAACATAGCTATTTGAAGGATATGGGAAGGGCTGAATATTATAGTGTGACTGATGCAGAGGCTTTAGAAGCGTTCCAGCGACTATCTCGCCTAGAGGGAATTATACCAGCTTTGGAAACTGCTCATGCGATCGCCTATTTAGAAACCCTCTGTCCCCAACTAACTGGTAGTCCGCGAATTGTCCTCAACTGTTCTGGACGCGGTGATAAGGATGTACAAACCGTAGCCAAGTTTTTAATCCCAGAATAAATCTGATATCTTGCACCATTATCAATAACCGTAGGGTGGGCATCTTGACCGCCTAATATCAATTACCGTTAAGATGCCTGCTCCACAAGAAGAAGTAACATTGATAAAAATATTAAACTTTAGAAGTTTTTTATAAGTATTATAGAAGGAATTGACGAGATACTTCAATAATTATGTTAATCAGATTTACAGTAGAAAACTTCTTATCCTTTAACCAAAGGATAGACTTTAACATGATTGCTTCAGATGATACCCATCATAGTCATCATGTAGTTACAGGTGAGTCTCAGGAGTCAATAAAATTACTCAGAACATCTATAATTTATGGTGCTAATGCTTCTGGCAAATCTAACTTAATTAAAGCCATGAAATTTGCCAGAGATTTTATTGTAGATGGTGTTGAAAAAAATACAAATATAAATATTGCTAATTTTAAACTAGATAAAACCTGTTATACGAAACCATCTAGGTTTGAGTTTGAATTTAGAAATAATGATAAACAATATGCCTATGGTTTTTTAGTTAATAAACATAAAATTCATGAGGAATGGTTATTTGAAATTGGTGTAAATACAGAAATACCTATTTATGAAAGAATAGAAGAAAATATTAATTTTCATAATTTTAATCATGAGTTTTTTGTAAATAGTTCTGAAGAAGAAAGAAACAGAATCCGTTATGAAGCAGCGAGTACAAGAGAAAATTTACTGTTTTTAACTAATTCACAAGAACGTAAAGTAAAACAACTAGAACCTGTATTTGAATGGTTTAATGATGTTTTGAAAATTATTTTTCCTAACTCTAAACCTTTTCTACCTTCTTTTAGTCAATCATTCCAAAATTCTTTGAGTAAGTTTTTGACATCTTTAGATTTAGGTATTACAAAAATCACTACTAATACAATAGATTTAGATGATTATAATGAAATACCCTCTGAAATTAAAGATAAGATTAAGAAAGATTTTCCCTATGAAGAAGGTGAAGAAAAAGCAATATTTATACCTGCCTTAAAATGTATTATTTCTCAAGCAAAAGACGAAACAGACAAATTGACAGTTCTCAATTTATCACCAGTGAGATTTGACAAGGAAAATAGCGAAGTAGAATTTGAAATATCAGAAGAGTCAGATGGAACGCAAAGATTAATCGATTTATTTCCTATGCTAATGCATTTAGCACGGGGAAATGCTGTTTATGTAATAGATGAAATTGAAAGAAGTCTACATTCTTTACTGATGAAGAAACTTTTTGATTATTTTCTGAATAATCCTGAAAATATAAATTTAAATAGTCAGTTAATTGCTACTACCCATGAAGTTTATTTATTAGATATAAAGGATATCTTTAGAAAAGATGAAATTTGGTTTGTAGAAAAAGATAAGCATGGACAATCTGTAATTTATTCTTTAGCTAATACAGACGTTGAAAATCTAGATTTAGCTGCTGGATATCTTAATGGAAGATTTGGAGCAATACCTTTTATTAAAGACTTAAAAACATTGGGATGGAGCCAGGATTAATAAGATGGGAAGAGAAAGGAATACAGATTATCAAGGTAGATCTAGTTATATTGCTAGTAAATGTGGGTAAGCGTTCAGGGGGTATAAAGAAGAAGAAAACAACCCCCGAAGTCAAGCAATCAAATTATGCAGCTTTCGACAAGTCAGAATCATCAGAACAAGCAGTAGCTTCTGGAAGCAGAGAAGGAGTGGC